>NZ_JAWLNX010000015.1:0-12181 GCF_035320975.1 Saccharopolyspora mangrovi
CGTGCTCGCCGGACAGCGATCCGCCGTGGCGCACCACCAGCTCCGCGGCCTGGCGGGTGAACTCGCGGAACACCGCGCGGCCGCGTTCGCTGCGCAGGTCGTAGGTGATGCGGATGTGCATGCACCCCGCCCCGAAGTGCCCGTACATGACGCCGGTGAGCTCGTGGGCGGCGAGCAGCTCGCGCAGATCGGCGAGGTAGTCGGCCAGCCGCTCGGGCGCGACGGCCGCGTCCTCCCAGCCCGGCCACGACTCGCCACCCGAGGCCAGCCGCGAGGACAGGCCCGCGCCGTCCTCGCGGACGCGCCACAGCGAGGCGCGCTCGGCCGGGTCGGCGGCCTTGCGGCCCTGCACCAGCCGGCCGTTCTCGCCGAGCCGCTCCAGCAGCCGGTCGGCCTGGGCGCTCACCGAGGCCGGGTCGTCGCCGTCGAGGTCGACGAACAGCCACGCCTGCCCGTCGGGCAAGCCCAGGACCGAGTCGGGTCCCCGCCGGTGCCGCATCGTGGCCACGATCGCCTCGTCGGTGCCCTCGACCGCGGCCGGTGAGAACTCCAGGATCGCCGGGACGTCGCGGGCCGCGTCGACCACGTCCCGGTAGCCGAGGCACACCAGCAGCGCGCTGGCCGGTTTCGGCACCAGCTTCATGCGCGCGCCCACCACCACCGCCCACGTCCCCTCGGAGCCGACGACGGCGCGGGCGATGTTGAACTTCCGCTCCGGCAGCAGGTTTTCGAGGTGGTACCCGGAGACCTGCCGGGGAATGCGACCGAGTTCGAGGCGCAGGGCGCTCAGGTGCTGCTGCGCGAGCCTGCTCAGCGAGCCGGTCAGCTCCTCCGCTCGTGCGGTGGCGGAGGAGTCGGTGGGATCGGTGGCGCGCAGGCCGGTTTCGGTGGCGGTCAGCCGAGCGCCGTCGGAGGTGACGAGGTCGATCTCGGCGACGTGGTCGGAGGTGCGGCCGTAGCGCACCGAGTGGTTGCCGCACGCGTCGTTGCCGATCGCCCCGCCCACGGTGGCGCGGCTCTTCGACGAGGGATCGGGCGCGAACGTGCGTCGACCGGCGGTGGCGCGTTCGACCTCGCCGGACAGCGCGGCGAGCACGACACCGGGTTCGACGTCGACCGTCCCGGCTTCCTCGTCGATGGCGCGGACCCGGTTCATGTACCGCGAGAAGTCCAGGACCAGCCCCGGTCCGACGGCGTTGCCCGCCATCGACGTCCCACCGCCGCGCGCGATGATCGGCGTGCCGGTGGAACGGCAGGCCTCGACCGCGGCCACGACGTCGTCCACCACGCGCGGGAAGACGACCGCGAGCGGTTCGACGCGGTAGTTGGAGGCGTCGTAGGAGTACTCGGCCCGCCGCCGGGGCGAGGAGTCCGCCGGCACCCCCGCCTCCGCGAGCGCCTCGAACAACTCCTCGTTGCCGTGCGGTGTCGTCTTCGGGGCGGCGGAATCGGTCATGGGGACTGGGTTCTCCCTCGCGAAGAGCGGTCCGGTGGTTGCGCCGTACCGTCTCAAACCTAGTCCAGCGCGGCGAGCAGAAACTCCGCCGGCGCCGGAGGTATTTCCCCTGGCGACATGTCTTCCCAGTTCAGAGCGAACCGGCATCGGCGGGAGGAGCGGGCAGACCTGGGCGCGGGTGCTGGCGATCACGCTGAGCGGGCGAGTCGCGAGGCCGTGACCCTGCGCCGTGTTCATCACCCTCATCGCCACCGGCGCTTGATCCCGCTCCCCGACCCGCCCCGGGTGGACCGCGCATCGGCGACCGGTAAACTCTCTTCCCGCTCCGGCGAGCTTGACCAGCGTGAACGTTGTCGCCGAGGCGTTGAGCAACGTCGACAACCCCCAGAACCGCAGCGCACGCGTCCGCCGGTTGATCATCCGCGCAGCGCCACTACCCCGTCCACCACGCCGCCGACAGAGTCACGGAGACCTCTTCCCCACCACGAGCGTCCTGTCGGGCCCCGGCGTCACGGTCAGCACCGCGGCGGCAGCAAGCGCGCCCGCGGTTCGCCGCACCACCCTCTTTCCCCAGCTCACGGAGTCGACGATTGTCTGATCCATCCACCGCGTCGCCGGAACACCGGCGGCCCGGGCCCGTCCTGCTCGTCTCGCTCACCCTGGCGGTCGCGATCGCCGTGTGGGGCACCGCCGCCGGTGACTCGCTGTCCCGGGTGGGCTCGGCCGCGCTCGACGGCATCACCCGCAGCTTCGGCTGGGCGTACCTACTGGTCTCGCTCGGGTTCCTGATCTTCCTGGTGTTCCTCGCCTGCAGCCGCTACGGGCGGTTGCGGCTCGGCCGCGACGACGAACGTCCCGCGTTCCGCAGGCTCACCTGGTACGCGATGATCCTGTCCGCGGTGATGGGCATCGGCTTGATCTCCTACGGAGTCGCCGAGCCGATCACCCACCTCGCCGAGCCACCGCACGGCATGGCCGCACCGATGACGCCGGCCGCCGCGGTGACGGCGATGCAGTTCTCCTTCTTCGACTGGGGCCTGCACGCCTGGGGCATCTTCGCCGTCGTCGGACTGGCGATGTCCTGGTCGATGTTCCGCCGCGGACGCCCCGGGCTGGTCAGCGCCCTGTTCCGGCCGCTGCTCGGCAAGCGCACCGAAGGGCCGGTGGGCGGCGCGATCGACGTGTTCGCGGTCCTGGCGACGCTGTTCGGCACCACCACGTCCCTCGGGCTCGGGGCGATGCAGATCAACGGCGGGTTCACCGCCCTGTTCGGCATCCCCGACTCCCCACCCGTGCAGTTCGCGATCATCGGGGTCATCACCCTGCTGTTCACCGCCTCGGCCCTGACCGGAGTGGCGCGCGGCATCCGGTTCCTGTCCGAGACCAGCATGGGTCTGGGCGCGCTGCTGTTCGTGTTCGTGCTCGTCGTCGGCCCCACGCTGTACCTGGTGGACCTCTACGTGCAGACCATCGGCCGCTACGTCAGCGAGCTGGTGTCGGCGAGCCTGATCACCCCGGCCAGCGGCGATCTCGACTTCATGCAGTCCTGGACCTACTTCATGCTCGCCTGGTGGCTGTCGTGGGCGGCGTTCGTGGGCGTGTTCCTAGCGCGCATCTCGCGCGGCCGCACGATCCGCGAGTTCGTCACCGGCGTGCTGGTCGTTCCCAGCGCGGTGTTCTCCATCTGGTTCACCGCCTTCGGCGGCACCGCGATCCACAGCGACCTCGCAGGCAGCACCCGCATCGCGGTGGCGGCCGCGGCCGATGAGAACTCGGCGTTCTTCGCCACCCTCCAGTCCCTCCCGCTGTCCACGCTGACCTCGATCGTCACGATCGTGCTCGTCGTGCTGTTCTTCGTCTCCGGCGCCGACGCCAACACCTTCGTGCTCGGGATGCTCACCAGCCGGGGCACCGAAGAGCCTCCGCGGTGGGTCCTCGCCCTGTGGGGCGTGGTGACCGGTGCCGCGGCGATCGCCCTGCTCGCCGCGGGTGGCTTGGAATCCCTGCAGCAGATGGTGATCGTCACCTCGGCACCGTTCCTGCTCATCCTCGTCGGCGTCGCCGTCGGCTTCTGGAAGGACCTCAGGACGGAGTTCGTCCCGCTGCCGGTGGCCGTGCTGGAGGAAGAACCCGAGAAGGCGCCGGTCTAGCGGCACGACCGGCGGGTTCATCCCGGGAGCGAACCCGCCGGTCCCAGCCGCACCAGCTCGATGACGTCGTGCCCGCGCGCGGGTGTGTCGACCTGCCACGTGCGCAACACCTGTCCCGGCGGCTCCGGCACGGCCGACCTGAAGCTGAGCGCGTAGGCGAACTGCGGCTTCGTCGGGTCCGGCAAGTGCTGCCAGTTCCACCGAAGCACCTTCTTCTCCAGTTCCCCGGCTTGGGCGTAGTGCTCGTCGAGCACGACCTTGATCATCCACGGATCGCCGAAGTGATCGACGATCCGGCCTCCGGAGAAGTACGACAGCGCCCCGATCTCGCCCGGGGCGCGCACCTGCTGACCACCGGTGAGCTCGGCTGTCTCGATCGCGATCCGCTGGTACTGGCCGCTCTGCGCGTGGTTGAGGACCAGCGGCATCGTCGACCAGGGCAGCGGCCCGGACGACACCAGGCACACGGCCGCGAACGCCAGCGCCGCCACGTAGCTGATCACGTTCCGGATCTGGGCCAGCACGATCGAGGTGGTCAGGATCGAGCCCGCCACGACCGGCGCGAAGTACCACGCTTCGGGAAACGCCCCGACCAGCGCGAGGGCCGCCCAGTGCACCCAACCGGCGAGCAGCGACACCAGTGCCACGCGCGCCCACGCGCGCCGGCGTTCCCTCCAGGCCCACGCGGCGCACAGCAGCCCCGCGACGACCGGAACGGCGGAGAGGATCGTCGGGCCCGGCAGCCGGACGTAGAAGAACCTGAAGGCCGCGTCCAGCATCGTCACGCTGCCCGGCGAGGTGACCTTGATGAAGGTCGAGTCCGGCACGAAACCGCCCAGGGCGTACCAGGAGAACAGGTGCCAGGGCAGCGCGATGAGCGCTCCGACGGCGGCTGCCTGCACCAGGCCCAGCCACTTCCTGCTGAGGTGCGGCCACAGCAGCAACGCCAGGAGGACTCCGGCGGGCACGACCAGATCGGGGCGGACCAGCACCGCCAGTCCCCACAGCACCGCCGCGGGCCACCGCTTGCCCTGGAGCGCGCAGCGGGCGATCCCCAGCAGGATCGCGATCCCGAGGTAGGTCTCCATCCCAGTCGCCGAGATCAACAGCGGGCTGCTCGCCAGCAGAGCCACCACCAGCACCGGCATGAACGCCGAAAGCCCCAAACCGCGAGCGATTTTCGCCGTCCACCACCCGATCAGCGCGAACACCGCGATCAGCAGCAGACCGACGGTCACCACTGGTCTGCCGACGACGAGGAAGATCCCGGTCAACAGCCAGGCGTTCAGCGGCGAGGTCTGGGTGTTGGACGGGCGATCCGGGAGCAGCCCCCAGTGCCCGTGCTCGGCGAGGTTGCGCACGTAGCCCAAGGTGATCCAGACGTCGTCGGCCAGGGCGCGGTGGACCAGGACCATCACTAGCGCACCGACCGCTGCGCCGAACCCGGCGGCGAACCACTCGAACCGCCGACTCCGCGAGGACAGCGGCGGAAGAGCGGCCTCGGGCTCGATCTCACTCTTGACCATGTCGGCAGACTGCCAGCACCGGAAGATCGAGAGTCTCAGGCGAACCCACACGTCAGGGGCAAAGTCCGCACCCTTTCGCGTGACCCGTGAATTGATCTCGGAACGATTCACCGATCACGGCGCGATCACGGTGCGCTACTCTGCGCGATTCTTCGCGGGCAGAGCGCTTACCGCGACCTTCATCGGCGCGGATTATCCCGGCGTTACCCATTCGCCGAAAAGCGCGCTGGAACTGGGGTCATCACTGCGCGTTCGCATTCGATCACGCTTTCCAATCTACTGCGGAGTATCCTTGTCCGCTTTCGATCTCGTGTGTATGGTCGCTCCCGTTGTGAACGGCCAGTCGGGGCTAGTTGTGCCGCTTCTCCTTTCGAGTGCTGCCTACGCGATTTGGGAAATCATGGGTCACATGGGCTCGACGACCGAGTTCGGCTTCGGCTGGTTGACGCCGGTCCTGTCGTACGTCATGGCGTGCGTCGGCGCCGGGCTCGGATTGCGCTGCATGGTGCGCGCTCTGGGGACGACGGGCCGTGCGCGCACCAGCTGGCTGGTCAACGGTGCCATCGCGATCGGCACCGGCATCTGGACGATGCACTTCATCGCGATGCTGGGCTTCAGCGTCACCGGCACCGACATCCGCTACGACGTGCCGCTGACCGTGCTGAGCCTGGTCGTGGCGATCGTCGTGGTCGGCATCGGGGTTTTCGTCGTCGGTTTCAGCCGCAGCAAGACCCCGGCGGTGCTGGCAGGCGGTGTGATCACCGGCATCGGTGTCGCCGTCATGCACTACGTCGGGATGTCGGCGATGCGGATGTCCGGCGAGATCTCCTACGACCCGCTGACCGTCGCGCTGTCCGTGCTCATCGCGGTGGTCGCGGCCACCGCGGCGCTGTGGGCGACGCTGACCGTGCGGGGTCCTCTCGCCGCGTTCGGCGCCTCGCTGGTGATGGGTGTCGCGGTGAGCCTCATGCACTACACCGGAATGGCCGCGGTGCACGTCGAACTGCATTCCGGCGCGCACCCGATGCATTCGGAACTCCCGGGCGCCACGCCGATGTCGTTCATCTTCCCGCTCACCGTGCTGCTGGGAACGTACTTGTTCCTGTCCTCGGCGTTCGTCGCGATCTCACCGAACGTGAGAGGCACGAATTCACACCGCGCCAGACCCGAACGGGAACACCAGACCACTTCCGGATAATTTCCCCGACCCGCTCTCGCCGCGCCGCGCAATTCGGTGGCAGCGGCCGGATCCGCACATCTCATTCCCGGATTCTCCATTTCGGGATGGAGGGCTGAGCACCCATGTCTGCACAACCGGCGCACGCGAAGCCGGAACGATCCCGCGCAACACCGCGCGTCCCCTCCCTGCTGCGCCCCAAGACGGTGCGGGCCAAGACCGTCGCCCTGCTGGCGGTGCCCGTCGTCTCGCTGATGGCGCTGTGGTCGCTGACGACGGTGACCGCGGTGCAGGACGCCTGGTCGCTGCACCAGGCCGAGGAACTGGACCGCACCCTGTCCGAACCGATGAACGACCTCGTGGAAGGCCTGCAAGCCGAGCGCGAGGCCGCGGGCCGGCATCTCGCCGCGCCCGCCTCGACCACCGAGCTCACTTCGGCGCACGAGCGGACCGCCGCGGCCGCGGCGGCGCTGCAGACCAGCGTCCGCCAGGCCAGCGCGAACATCGCGAACCTCGTGCCGGAACTGCGGGGACGCGTTGACGCGCTCAACAGCGAGCTGGATCGGCTCGGACCCCTGCACGAATCCGCGTTGGCGGGCACGGTCGACTGGAACACCGCCTACCGCGCCTACACGCGAGCGATCGACGACGTCCACTCCGTCGAGGAGCGGATCACCGGCGTCCAGCAGGGCGAGTCGGCCGAGGCCGCGCGGCTCGCGCTGGGCATCGGCCGCGTCGAGGAGATGCTCGAGCGCCAGGACACCGCCGCCACCTCCGCGTTCGCCGCCGCGCGGATGAGCCCTGAGCAGCACACCGCGTTCGCCGAGGCGCTGGGCGGCCAGCACGTGCTGACCGACGACCTCCTGCCCGAGCTGTCGAGCACCGACCGCGATGCCTACCAGCAGCTCACGCGCACCGCCGGCTACCGCGCGCTGCAGGACGTGCAGGCGCGCCTGCTGGCCGCCGACCCGGCCGCGCTCACCACGATCCCGCCGAAGCAGTGGCGTGACGGGCTCACCCAGGTGACGACGGCGATGGACGACGGGCGCGATCGAGCTCAGTCGACCCAGGCGGTCGCGGCCGCGGCGGCGACCTCGTCGGGGCGCGACGCCGCACTGTGGACGGTCCTCGCCGGTCTGGTCGCGGTGCTGCTGGCGCTGGCGATCTCGGTGCGCATCGGACGCGGCATGGTGATCGAGCTGGTCGGTCTGCGGAACTCGGCGATGGAGCTGGCCGACGAGCAGCTGCCGGAGGCGATGCGGCGCTTGCGCGCCGGCGAGAAGATCGACGTCTCGACCGCCGTCCCGGTGATCGACCCCGGCGAGGGCGAGGTCGGCCAGGTGGGTGCGGCGATCAACGCCGTCCAGCACTCCGCGCTGCAGGCGGCCGCCGAGCGCGCGGAGCTGCTCACCGGTGTCTCCGGGGTGTTCGTCAACCTGGCCCGGCGCAACCAGTCGCTGGTGCACCGGCAGCTCGGGCTGCTGGACGTGATGGAGCGGCGCACCGAGGACGAGAACGACCTGGAAGACCTCTTCCGCATCGACCACCTGGCCACCCGCATGCGGCGGCACGCCGAGAGCCTGATCATCATGTCCGGCGCTGCCCCGGGCCGCGCCTGGCGCACCCCGGTGGCGCTGATGGACGTGGTCCGGTCCGCGGTGTCGGAGGTCGAGGACTACACGCGGGTCAAGATCCGGCGGATGCCGCAGGAGCTGTCGGTGCTGGGCTCGGCGGTCTCCGACGTGACCCACCTGTTCTCGGAGCTGGTGGAGAACGCGACCGCCTTCTCCCCTCCGGACGCGACGGTGCTCGTCCACGGCGAGCCCGTCGGCTCCGGGTTCGCCGTGGAGATCGAAGACCGCGGCCTGGGCATGGCTCCGGAGCGGATGGCCGAGGCCAACCAGCGCATCGCGGAGGCCCACCGGCTGGAGCTGTTCGACAGCGGACAGCTCGGCCTGTTCGTGGTCAGCCGCCTCGCGCACCGCCAGGGCATCCAGGTCTCCCTGCGGCGCTCCCCCTACGGCGGGACCACGGCCGTGGTGCTGATCCCGTCGTCGATCCTGGTCAACCCCGTGCGGGACGCGGAGTCCACGATGGACTCGCTCCCGGCCGTTCCCACCGAGCCTCGATGGGGTGTCGAGTCTGGCGGACCACCTGCGTCCGAGCAGGGGGCGGACGAGGCCTGGACGGAACCGCAGGACGTCCCGATGAAAGCCGTGGCGACGCGACTGCCGATGCGTCGTCCGGCCCGTGGTCCCGATGGGTCCGCATCGGACGAGCCGCGCGCGGCCATCGAGCCACCGGCCGTGGAATCGAGCGAGCAGGACCCACCCGCTCGGCTCGAGGGTCGGCTCGACGACGAGGAGGTCGCGGGACTCCCCCGCCGCAAGCGGCAGGAGAACCTGGCGCCCGGGTTGAAGGCGATGGACACCCGCGGCAGCGCGGACGACGGCCCGTCCGCCTTCGACGCTGCCGTGTCCCCGGAGACCGCGCGCTCGATGATGTCGGCCCTCCAAGAGGGGTTCGCGCGCGGGCGCGGCGACCGGACCGAGGACTGAGACGAGGAGGAGCAACGGGATGCGTGCGACGACCGAGCACACCAGGGAGCTGAGCTGGCTCCTCGACGACCTGGCCACCAAGGTGCCGATGATCCGGGTCGCGCTGCTGCTGTCCAACGACGGGCTGGCGATGGCTTCGTCGTCATCGATCAGCAGCGAGGAGTCCGAGCACCTGGCGGCGGTGGCCTCCGCCCTGCAGAGCCTGGCCAAGGGGACCAGCAGGCACTTCGAGGCCGGTTCGGTGCGCCAGACCATGATCGAGATGGACGGCGGCTACCTGTTCGTGGTGGCCGCCGGTGGCGGCACGTGCCTGACGGTGTTCGCCGATGCCGGTGCCGACATCGGTTTCATCGCCTACGAGATGGCGCGGCTGATCAACCAGGTCGGCGAGCACATGTTCACCGCCGAGCGCGTGCGCGATGCGTGAGGCGGGAGCTCGGAGGTGAACAGATCGGATCAGCGCTGGTTCGACGACGAGGCCGGCCCGATGGTGAGGCTGTTCGCGCTGACGCAGGGCCGCGCGAAACCCCAGCAGTCCAACCTGGACGTGATCGCGCTCGTCGCCGCCCGCACCACGCCCGAGCAGGACATGACGCTCACCCCCGAGCAGGCGGGGATCCTCGACCTGTGCCGCGGGCGCCCGACGCCGGTCGCGGAGATCTCCGCCCGCTCGGACCTGCCGTTGAGCGTGGTCCGCGTACTGCTCGCCGACCTCGTCGAAGCCGGTCACATCCAGGTCGAACGCCCGACCCCGGCTCGCGAGCTGCCGAGCGAGAACATCCTCAGGGAGGTAATCGATGGTCTCCGCGCGCTCTGACGAGCCGGTGGGCCCGATGGCGTTGAAGATCCTCATCGCCGGCGGGTTCGGCGTCGGCAAGACGACGATGGTCGGCGCGGTCAGCGAGATCCAGCCGTTGCGCACCGAGGAGAAGCTCACCGAGGCCGGAGCCGAGGTCGACCGGACCGACGGCGTGGAGCGGAAAACCACCACCACGGTCGCGATGGACTTCGGCAAGATCACACTGCGCGACCGCTTCGCGCTCTACCTCTTCGGCACGCCCGGCCAGGACCGCTTCTGGTTCTTCTGGGACGACATCGCCCAAGGTGCGCTGGGCGCGGTGGTGCTCGCCGACACCCGCAGGCTGCGCGACTGCTTCGCGGCCGTCGACTACTTCGAGCGGCGGGAGATCCCGTTCATCGTCGCGGTCAACCACTTCGACGGATCCCGGTACTACGACGTCAACACCGTGGCCACGGCCCTGGACCTGGATCCGGGAATTCCCGTCATCCTGTGCGATGCCAGGGAAAAAGAATCAGCGAAGGACGTCCTGATCAGCCTCGTCGAGCACGCGGGCAGCGTCTACGCGGGCCGCGAACCCGCCCGCCACACCGGGCCCGTGCGACCACGGGCGTAGCAGCTCCCTCCCATTTTGTTCCATTCCGGACGTTTCGAAAGGTTTCCCGCGCAGACCGCGTTTCCCTGAGTACGGATTCGCATGACATGCGGGAGGAGACCGTGATGTCCAGTAGCAAACGAGCACGCACGGAGAGAACGCGTCGCACGGCAGCGGTAATCGCCGCCGCCGGCGCGAGCGGCGTGCTGATCGCGATGGGTGGCACCGGGATTGCCCAGCCACCGCCACCGCCACCGGCTCCGCCTGCTCCGGCACCACCTGCACCGCCTCCTGGCCTCGAGGAGCAGCCTCCTGGTGGTCAGCAGCCCGACCAAAACGAGGGTCGTGGCGATCAGATGAACGGCGGGATCGACACCGGCATGACCGTCGAATCGGTCAACGTCGTCAGCCAGGACCTCGACGACAACGCGCCGGAGCAGGTCGAGTACCGCTTCGCCAAGTCCGTCAGCGACGTGGGGGATCCGTCGTCCTTCCAGCTGTCCGGCTTCGCCACCAATGCCTCGGTCAAGGCGCAGAGCGCCCAGATCAAAGAAGGCGACACCAACACGGTGCTCACCGAGTACGCCCCCGGCACCGATGTCGAGGCGTTCACGGTGGCGATCACCGATTCGCAGGCGGTGCAGAACGAGAGCGGTCGCACCAACCTGCCGAACACCAACGAGCTCCAGGGCGGCGAGGGCGGCGTCACCGGCACCGACGCTCCGAGGCTGGAGAGCGCGCGCTCGAACGACACCCTTGATCAGGTGACCTACACGTTCGACCGCAACCTCAAGGAGAACGGCGGCGGAGCCGACGCCTCCAAGTTCGGTCTCTACACCCAGGACGGCCGGGCGATCGACGGGCAGTCCATCGTCACCTCCAACGACGACACGGTCACCGTCCAGTTCGACTCCCAGGTCGAGGACGGCGTGCGGCAGTTCGCCAAGGCCGATGCCGTCAGCGACACCCGGGGCGTGAAGAACGCACCGACATCCACGGGCGACGACACCACCGGACCGAACCTGGCCTCCACCAGCGGACTCATCGGCAAGACGCAGTTCGACTACAAGTTCGATCAGCCGGTGACCGCCGAGGACGCCCAGAAGTTCACGGTCTACACCGCGGACGGCAAGGCGATCCAGGGCTCCAGCATGGTGCAGCCCTCACCGGACACCATTCGGGTCGCGTACCCGGACATCCAGGACTACGGCGACCAGATCAGCTTGGCCGCAGTGGACGAGGGTGCCGCTCAGTCGTCCGATGGCTCCGCCACCCCGAACGCCGTGGGTGACCAGAGCGTCGGCGGCGACAGGGCGGGCAGCCTGACCTCGGGTCCGGATCTCACCGGCGCCTCGGTCGACTCCGACACAGGCCAGGTCCGCCTGGACTTCGACGAGACGATCGACGACGGCCAGGACTACGACAAGGCCGGCTTCCAGCTGGTCACCTCGGGCGGCGACAGGATCGAAGCCCGCGACGTCGTCGAGGTCGACGAGAACACCGTGCTGGTCAGCTTCAACCGGGCAGCTGCTGAGGCCTCGGACTCCGTGACCATCAAGAACAACGCGGTCCAGGACGAGCAGGGCAACGGCAACCTGGTTTCCAACCGGAGCCTGGGCGGCGGCGGCACCACCGCACCCGACCAGCCGAGCCAGCCCGATCAGGGCGGTCTCGAGGAGCAGGCACCTGCGACTCAGCAGAGCGACGAGCAGGACGACCTGAACCGCGACAACGACCGCAACGATCAGAACAACAACCTGGACGACAACCAGGACGACAACAACCGGGACAACGACCGGACCGATCAGAACGACGACCGGAACAACGACGGTCCCAACTGATAACCACCAGGTGTGCCTCGCTGCGACTAACCCCCCGCCCGGCCCACCCCCAAACCCGGGGGGGGGCCACCAAGTAGGG
>NZ_JAWLNX010000015.1:12191-183958 GCF_035320975.1 Saccharopolyspora mangrovi
CCCCCCCCACCACAACCCCACCCGCCGTGTGGCGCCCCCGCGGCCCCCCCCGCCCCCCCCCCCCCCCCACTACAGCGGAGGAGGCGCAACGATGTCGGAGACACCGTCGCGCGCCACCAGCGGACCAGCCCCATCGCCCAGGTCGAACGACCCGGCGATGGGGCCGGTGCTGCACCGGGATCCACTCTCCGGCACGTGCTCGTTCATCGATCAGCAGTTGCACAGCGCGCTCCGCGTGCTCGCCCCCAACCTGAGGCGGCACAGCCTCGCCCCCGGCGATCGCATCTTCGGCGTCGGTGCGGAGGTCGGGGCGGTCTCCATCATCGAACGAGGTCTCGTCGCACTGCGCAGCCCGGGTTGCGCGACCCTGATGCTGCTGCGCGACAGCGGTATCGTCGGCGACGTCGAGGTGATGACCGAGACCAGGGCGGAGAAGGAAGCCACCGCCTTGCTCGACACCGACATCGTCCGCCTCCCCGGCGACGAGTTCCGCTGGCTGATCCAGCGGTCCCCGGAGTTCGCCCTGCGGTGGAGCGATGCGATGGCGTGCCGGATGGCCGGGTACGAACGCCGGCTGCTCGACATGCTCGCGGGCGACATCCGCGCGCAGGTCTCGTCCCTGCTGCTGCACGAATTCGCCGACGCCGACATCACGCGGCTGACCCACCAGATGATCGCCGAACTGCTCGGCGTGCAGCGCAGCAGCGTCAGCCGGGTCATGAGCCAGCTCGTCCAGCACGACATCGTCGAAACCGGCTACGCGCAGATGCGACTGCGCGACCGCTCCGCGCTGGCCCGGGCCGCGCTAGGCTACTCGGCCGCCCGACACACCTGAGACCGCAACCAGGCGGGAGTTCAACACATGAACGGCAACACGGCGTGGAACCCGGACGAGGAATCCGAGATCCTCCGCCATCGCGAGGGTGAAGTGATGCGCGGCCTGCTCTGGGAGCTCAAGAAGGTCATCGTCGGCCACGAGCAGGAGACCGAGGAGATCGTGGTGTGCCTGCTCGCAGGCGGCCACTGCCTGCTCGAAGGACTGCCCGGGGTCGCCAAGACGCTGACCGTCAAGACGCTGGCCCAGGCCGTCAACGTGGACTTCACCCGCATCCAGTTCACCCCGGACCTGGTCCCGTCGGACATCGTGGGCACCCGCATCTACCGGGCTTCCCGCGAGGAGTTCGACATCGAGCTGGGCCCGGTGTTCACCAACTTCGTCCTCGCCGACGAGATCAACCGCGCACCGGCGAAGGTGCAGTCGGCGATGCTGGAGGTGATGGCCGAGCGGCAGGTCAGCATCGGCGGTCAGACCTGGTCGATGCCGCGCCCGTTCCTGGTGATGGCCACCCAGAACCCGATCGAGACCGAGGGCGTCTACCCGCTGCCCGAGGCCCAGCGGGACCGGTTCCTGGTCAAGATCCTCATCAACTACCCGCAGGCCGGCGACGAGCTGGAGATCGTGCGGCGGATGAGCAGCGGTGCGCCGAGCCCGAAGCAGGTCCTCGACGCCGACCGGCTCACCGCGCTGCAGGAGGCGGCCACCCAGGTCTACGTCGATCCGCTGGTGATGGAGTACGCGGTGGCGCTGGTGATGTCGACCCGCACGCCCAGCGAGCTCGGTTTCAGCGACATCGCCCCGTACCTGGCGTGCGGCGCGAGTCCGCGCGCGAGCCTCGGCCTGATCTCGGCGGCGCGGGCGTTCGCGCTCATCCACGGGCGCGGTTACGCGGTTCCCGAGGACGTGCACCACCTGGCTCCCGCCGTGCTGCGGCACCGGCTCATCCTGACCTACGAGGCGCTGGCCGACGGGGTCACCGCCGACGACATCATCGACAAGCTGCTGCACCGCGTGCACCAGCCCCGCCCCGCGAAGAACCGCTCCCCGCTGTGGGGTCGGTCCTGATGCAGGCGCATCACGAGGAACCGACCACCCGCAGGGTGCTGGCGCAACTGGAGCTGCTCATCTCGCAGCGGCTGGCCGGTGCCGTGCACGGCGACTACCAGGGGTTCTTCCCCGGGCCGGGCAACGAGGCCGGCGAGGGGCGGCCGTACGTGCCCGGCGACGACGTGCGGTTGATCGACTGGAACCTCACCGCCCGCACCATGCACACCCACGTCCGCGACCCGATCCAGGACCACGAGCTCGACGTGTGGCTGGTCGTGGACCTCTCCGCCAGCCAGTCGTTCGGCACCAGGGGTGGTGAGAAGCGGCAGCTGGCGCTGTTCGGCGCGGCCGCCTTCGGCTTCGCGGCCACCTGGCTGGCCAACCGCGTCGGAGCGCTGCTGCTCGTCGACGGCGAGACCGAGGTGCGTCCGCTGCGCTCCGGGAAACCCAACCTGCAGGCGATCCTGCACCGGATCGCGCGGATCAACATGCGCACTGCGCGTCCCGATCCGCCCGCCGGCCGCACCGATCTGCGCCCGGCGCTGACCCAGGCCGGGACGGTCGCGCCGCGACGCGGCTTCGTCGCGGTCATCTCCGACTTCTTGGTCGAACCGGGATGGGCCAACGAGCTGCACCGGCTGTGCCAGCGGCACACCGTGGTCGCGGTGGAGCTGGTCGATCCGCTCGAACTGCGGCTGCCCGCCGTCGGCGCGCTGACCGTGGAGGATCCCGAGACCGGGACCCGGATGACCGTCGACACGCTCGACGGGGGGCTGCGGGACCGCTACGAGGAGGCGGCCCGGCAGCAACGCGAGCGGATCGCCTACATCATCCGCAACGCCGGAGCCGAGCACCTCCAGCTGCGCACCGATCAGGACTGGATCGGCCAGCTGGTCCGCTTCTTCCAGCTCCGGCGCCACCGGCAATTCGGATATCGGCGGTCATCATGGGCTGGATGAGCTTCGCGTCCCCGGCGTGGTTGTGGCTTCTCGTGCTCGTCGCGGCGCTGGTCGTGGGTTATTTTCTGGTCCAGCGCAGGCGAATTCGGTACACGGTCACGCTGACCAACCTGGACCTGCTGGCCTCGGTGATGCCCCGGCGTCCCTCGTGGCGCCGGCACGTGCCGCCCGCGCTGATGCTGCTGGCCACCCTGATCATGGTGCTGGGCCTGGCCGGGCCCACGGTCCGGATGCCCGATCCGTCCCGCAACAGCGTCGTCGTGCTGGCCGTGGACGTCTCACCGTCCATGATGGCCAATGACGTGCCGCCGAACCGATCCGATGCGATGAAGACCGCGGTCCAGGACTTCCTGGAGTCGGTTCCCGGTGACACGGAGGTGGGCCTGGTCAGCTTCGCGGCTTCGGCCAACGTCGACGTCCCGCCGACCAGCGATCACCAAGCGGTGACCAACGCGCTCGGCGGGCTGCGGTTCCAGTCGAACACCTCGCTGAGCCAAGCGGTGCTGACCTCGCTGAACACCCTGCGCGCCACGGGCGGCAACGCCGCCGGGATCATCGTGCTCTCCGACGGCCTGAGCAACACCGGACCACCGCCGGAGGCGGCGATCGAAGCGGCCCGCCAAGCGCGCGTTCCGGTGTCGACGATCGCGGTCGGCACACCGGGCGGGAAGGTCCAGCTGGCCAGGGGCCCGGTGGACGTTCCGCTCGACACCAGGGAGCTGGAGCGCCTGGCGCGGGACACCGGTGGTCTCACCTTCACCGCGGCCAACGAGCAGCAGCTCCAGGCCATCTACAGCAACATCGGCCAGGACGTTTCGCCGCCGATCGTTCCCGTCGACATCAGCAGCTGGTTCTTCCTGTCCGCGCTGATCTCGATGGTGGTGGCCGGCGCCCTGTCACTGCTGTGGTTCGCCAGAATGCCGTGATGTCGGACATTGTCAGTCCTGGTCGCGCAGCCTCATCGTGAATTGCCGCAATCGCGCTGCGGCCGCGTGATCGGGGTCTTCCCTGCGATCAGCGAGACTGCTCTTGATGTCGAGGTACACGCGCAGTTCCAGCCCGCACGCACGGCAAGCGTCGAGGTGCTGCTCGAACACCTCGACGTCCGAGGGGTCGAGCTCGCCGTCGATGTAGCGCTGTAGCAGGGAAAGGGCCTCGAAGCACTGCTTCTGCCGCTCGCTCCTGGCGCGCTGCGCCCACTTCTGGGACCGCTGGTTTCGCCGCAGGGGTTCCAACCACGCTCTCACCGCACACCGCCTTCCCGGCAGTCCACCTCACGTGGGTGCAGACATTCGCCAGTCTACACCCCGGTTCTCGGCGCGATTCGGCCTTCGGGCATCTCGTCGGCACCCCCTGGTGTGACTTTGTGCCCTTTATAGCTCACGGGTTTCCCGGGATGGTTCGTATTAAGCCGGATTGCTCCTAGTACAACACCATCAACACCGAATGGAAGGCCCCCGCGCTGATCGAGGTGCGGTGAGTGCTGTCGCTCCGCGCGGTCACGGTCACGTACCACCCGTCGCATTCAAGCAGGCGTCTTCCACCCAGAAGGGGGTGTCGAGGCAGTGGACAAGTCCGACACTTTCTCCGTGGTCGAGAAGCAGGAGTTGTTCGACCTGTACATCGTCCCGGAGATCCCGCTGCTGCTGCGGGTCGCGCGGTCGCTGACCAACCAACCCGCCGACGCTGAAGACCTGGCGCAGGACACGCTGCTGCGGGCCTACCGCGGCATCACCGGTTTCGACGGCTACTACCCGCGGGCGTGGCTGCTGCGGATCTTGCACAACACCCACATCAGCAGACTTCGCCGGCGCACTCCGGCGCTGATGTTCGGCAACGGCGACCGCGACGAGACCGTCAGCGATCCCGCCCCGCACGTCTCACCGGAGAGCGTCGTGGTCGACGACTCCTTCGACGACGTCGTCGAGCAGGCGCTCGGCATGCTGCGGCAGCCGAACAAGAAGGTCATCGACCTCGTCGACATCGCAGGGCTCTCCTACGCGGAGGCGGCGATCGCGCTGCAAGTCCCGATCGGCACCGTGGTCAGCCGTCTTCACCGCGCTCGCAAGCAGATTCGCGAGCACTTGGCCGACCACGGCGACCGCCACCACCGGAGTGGATGAGACCGGATCACCGCGCAGGTCCGTCGACCAGCCCACGGGCCTGGTCGATCGGGACGGTGAAGCCGAGTCCGGCCGCCTCAGTGCCCTCCTTGCCGTTGGCGACCGCGGTGTTGATGCCGATGACCTCGCCGTCCATGTTGACCAGCGGACCACCGGAGTTGCCGGGGTTGATCGCCGCATCGGTCTGGATGGCGTCGCCGAGACCCGCTCCGTTGCCGGTCGGGACGTCGCGGTGCATGGCGCTGACGATCCCGCTGGTGACCGTTCCGGGCAGACCCAGCGGTGAACCGACCGCGATGACCTGCTGGCCGACCTCGAGCTGCTCGCCGTAGGCGAGCTTGGCCGGGGTCAGGCCCTGCACACCGTCGGCCTGCACGACCGCGAGGTCGCGGCCGGGGTCCTGCTGGACGACGTGGCCCTGCGCCTTCTTGCCGTCGTTGAAGGTCACCGTCACCGGTCCGCCCGCTGCTTTGGCGATGACGTGGTTGTTGGTCAGGATGCGCCCGCCCTCGTCGAGGACGACTCCGCTGCCGGTGCTCTTGCCCTGCGGACCGGACAGGTTGAGCGAGACGACGCTGGGCTGGACCGCGGCAGCGGTCGCCTGCGGCGAGGCGGCCGGCTGCGACGCGTACGAGACGAGCCCGTAGGTGGCGGCCGCGGTGGCGCCGCTGCTCAGCAGCGCGGCACCGAGCACCACCACTGCGGTCACGCCGCGCTTCTTGCCGGACGGCCGCTTCAGCCCCGCGCGCTCGGGAAACCGGGGGCGCGGCAGGCGCTTGAACCGCTCGCCGAGTCCGTGCAGGGGCGCGCGCTCGGTACTCGTGTCAGGCTTCGCCTCGGGAGTTTCGGTGGGTTCCGCGGGTTCGGTGGTGCCCCACGGGTCGTAGCTCCAGGGGTAGTCGTTCCGCACCCGCTGATACTGCGCCGGTGTGTACGGAGTGTGAGTAGGTGCTTGCTCCATGACCGGAATTCTCCGCACCAGACCCCGAGATCGCCAGCACTCGCTACGTTCGGTAAGTCACTCCACGCTTGGCAGGGTCTAAATGCCCGGATTATCCACCCCGTTCGGGTGAAGATCCTCGGCGCTCTCTTCCCGCACCCGTCGGGCACCCTACCCGAAACCCTTGGGACGGAAGTGAAAATTGCGCCTCGTGGGACGAGAGTGACCAGATCCCACTGCGATCCGGCCCGAGTTCCGTCACCGAACGTGCGCGCCACCTGGAACAGCACCAACGAAAACCGCCACCCGGCAGTCATTTCCCAACCAGGTTACCAAACCGGCGGCCACGGGTCAGGACCCCACGAGCCTTGAGGAGCGGAAGGCCGCCGGCTCGGGAGTTGCGTCCCGGGCCGGCGGCGGTGCGCGTCAGAGGGAGGCCGGGACGACCAGGAAGCTCCACGCCAGGATCGGGCCGATGCCGACGATTCCCGCCGTGTAGCCGATGATCTGCTTGTAGAAGCGCTCCCGGTCCACGCCGCGCGCGTTGCTGAGCACCAGCGCCCCGTTGGTGGAGAACGGCGAGGTGTCCACGATGGTCGTCGAGATCGCCAGCGCCGCGACGAGACCGACAGCGCTGAGGTGGCTGGCGAGCAGCAGCGGTACGGCGATCGGGATGATCGCGGTGAGGATCGCCGTCGAGGAGGCGAACGCCGACACCACGGCCACGACGAGGCACAGCAGCAGCGCGACGAACAGCGGCGCTCCCATCCCGGCGGCACCGTGCGAGATCGTCTCGATGGTGCCGGCCTTCTCCAGGATCTCGACGTAGGTGACCATGCCCGCCACCAGCAGGATCGTGGACCAGCTGATCCCCTCGACGGCCTTGGCCTGGTTCTTCATGTCCACCAGCGCCAGCACCGCGCCCGCGGCCAACGCGAGGAACCCGATCTCCAGGTGGAACACCAGCGCGCCGACCACGAGTCCTGCCAGGGCGACCAGCGTGAGCCCCTGCCGCCAGGTCACGTCCGGGTCCGCAGCGGACTCCTCGCCTTCGGCCATCGGTTCGCGGGCCGCTTCGGGCGTGCGGCGGCGCAGCAGCAGGAACGTCAGCGCCGACAGGAGGAAGTTGAACCCGAAGCTGGCCAGGAACAGCGCCAGCGGCGACACGGCGAGCGGGGTGTGGCCGACCATGCCCAGCACGAGCGCACCCGAGACGGCAATCGGCGAGAAGGCTCCGGCGTGCGCGCCGCTGATGACCATCATGCCGATCATCAGCTGGCTGATGCCGTAGCGGTAGGCGAAGTTCATCCCGACCGGCACCAGCAGCGCCACGGCGGCCGGGGTGAAGGTGCCGAATGCGGTGAGCACCGCGGCGACGCCGAACAGCACCCAGGGCACCAGCGTGGCCTTGCCGCGCACGAGCTTGATCCCGACCCGCACCAGCAGGTCGATCGTGCCGTTGCGCTGGGCGACCGAGAACAGGTAGGTGACGCCGACGATGGTCACGAACAGCGAGACGGGGAATCCCTCGAAGATCTCGTCCTCGGTGAGCCCGAGCGAGGAGGTGCCCACGACGAACGCGCCGATGAACGCCAGGATCCCGATGTTGATCGGTAACAGGGTCGCGACGACGAACATCACGCCGAGCGCGCCGATGGAGATCATTTCAGCAGACATCTTTGTCCTTGAGGTGGGAATCAGGCGGAATGCTAGGCGGGAATCGACTCGGGAACCACGATGTCGGCCGCGCACAGGATCCGGGCGGCGCGGCGGACGGTGACCCGCCGCGGCCCTGACGTGGTGAGATCACCGCTGGTGACGGTGATGACACCGGCTGCTGTGGCGATGCGGAGCTCGGCCGCGCCGGGGGCGCTGGAGGCCGAGTGGACGACCGACCCGTCGAGCAGGTTGGCGACCGCGACGCCGACCGCCGAGGTGAGCCCGATGGCCGGGTGCGGGGCGTTCATCGACAGCATCCGCACCGACACGTCGTGGTCGGCGGCGGTGACCTCGTCGCCCAGCGAGGTCCGGTAGGCGCGCGGCGGGCCGACGACGCCGACCTTCGGCACCGCGTCGGTGACGGCCTCGCCGGGTCGCGTCAGCCCCATCCGCTCGGCGGCGTGGTGGCGGAACCGCCGCAGCGCTTCCACGTGCGCACCCATCTCGCGGAGGCTCTCGGCGCCGGTGAGCCCGGCGGCGTCGAGCAGGACCATCGGCGCACCGGCGTCGAGCACGGTGACCCGGGCCCGCAGCCCGTCGATCTCCCACTCCTCGGCGACCTCGCCCGCGGGCAGCAGCGAACCGGTGGTGTCGCCTGCCGGGTCCAGGAACGTCAGACCCACCGCCACTCCCCCGGCGCGCGTGCCGGGAACGGTCTGGGTGCCGAACTCGGGAACCGCTCCGCCGGGGGTGTCCACCTCGGCTTCGAGGACCGCGCCGGTGTTGGTGTTGCGCATGACCACGCGCGTCCGGTCGCCGCTGACCGGGACCAGTCCGCGGGCCACCGACCACAGCGCGATCGCGGTCGCGCAGTTGCCGCAGTTGCTGCCCCACTCGACCCGGCCGGTGCCGATGCCGACCTGCGCGAACAGGTAGTCCACGTGCACACCGGGCGCACCGGAGGGGCGCACGACCGCGGCCTTCGACGTGGTCGGGGTGGCGCCGCCGATGCCGTCGAGCTGGACGGGGTCAGCGGCACCGTAGGCGTTGACCAGCAGCGCCTCGATGTCGCTGACCGACGCGGGCAGCTCGGCTTCGTCGAACAACCAACACTTGCTGGTGCCACCGCGGACCAGCGTTGCCGCAACGTGCACGCCAACCTTCTTCCTCGCTCCGAATCGTTGGCGCTCACCCTGACAAGACCCCGAGTTCAGTACAATGTTCGAACTCTTACGCTGGCTTAAGTTTCACTAATAGCTCATGGGAGGCGGCGTGCTCGACGTTCGCAGGGTGTTGCTCCTGGTCGAGGCGGCGGAGCACGGGTCGCTGACCGCCGCCGCCGACGCGCTGGCGATCACGCCGTCGGCCGCGTCGCAGCAGATGTCCCGGCTGGAAGCCGAGGTCGGCCAGCCGCTGCTGCACCGGATGCCGCGCGGGGTCCGGCTCACCGACGCCGGGCAGGCGCTGGCCGAGCGGGGCCGGGCCATCCGCCGCGAACTGCGCGGGGCGCAGGCGGATCTGGAATCGCTGGCGCAGCTCGACCACGGCACGCTGCGGCTGGGCTCGTTCCCGACCGCCAGCGCCTCGCTGCTGCCGCTGGCGCTGACGCGGTTCTCCCGCAAGCACCCGGGGATGCGCACCACGGTGCGCTCGGCGCTGTTCGCCGAACTGCTCGAACTCCTCGACACCGGTGAGATCGAGCTGGCGCTGCTGTGGGACTACGAGTGGAACCGCATCGACGAGCAGTCGCTGCACGTCGAGCACCTGCTCGACGATCCGACGGTCCTGGTCGTCCCGGCGAACTCGGAGCTGCTGGAGGAACCGAGCATCAGCCTGGCCGACCTGGCCAGCCAGGAGTGGATCATCCGCGCGGACAACCACCCGGTGGCCGAGGTGCTGCGGCGCAGCTGCCGCCTCGCCGGGTTCGAGCCCAAGATCTCCTACGAGTCGCACGACTACCAGGAAGCCCAGGCGATGGTGGCCGCCGGGCTGGGCATCGCGATCGCACCTCGCCTGGCCCTGACCAACCGCCGCCACGACGTGCGCCTGGTGAGCTTCGCCGCCGACGTGCCCGCCCCGACGCGGCGAATCCTGTTGACCCGCACGGCGAACCGCCCGCCGACACCGGCTGCCTCGGCCATGACCGACATCATCCGCGCGGTCGCCCAGCGCTTCACCGACTCCAACCTCCACCGCACCCAGCTCGGCACGGTGCGCACCGGGTGAGGCGGCTAACCGAGCGCCGCGGGGTGGACGACGGCGGCCGCGGCGACGAAGGCCGCGACCACGATGACGACGACGGCGAACCATCGGCGCACCGATGCCGGGTCGAGCCTGCCCGACATGCGCGCGGACGCGGCCGAAACCGCAGCAGCGGCCCCGGCGAAGACCGCCAGAACCCCGTAGTCGATCTGGTCGGCGGTACCGGCGTGGGCGGCGAGACCGGCGACCGAGTTGATCAGCACCACGACCAAGGAGGTGGCCACGGCCTGCTGCGCGCTCAGGCCGAGCAGCAGCGCGAGCGCCGGCACGACGACGAAGCCGCCTCCCACGCCGAACAGGCCGGTGAGCACGCCCACCGCCGCACCGGCCAGCACCGACTTCGGCAGGCAGCTGCGCCAGTTCACCCCTCCATCGCGGGTGCGGCAGGCTCCGACGTGCTCGTCACCGCCGCGCAGCATCCGCACGGCCACGACCAGCATGAGCGCGGCGAAGGCCAGCAGGAGCCACCGCTGCGGGACCGCACTTCCGAGCGCGGTCCCGGCGAAGGCCGCCGGAACGCCGGCCGCGCCGAAGACCAGCGCGACCGGCCACTGCACGGCGTTCCGGCGCTGCCGGGGAAGCAACCCGCTCACCGAGGACAACGCGACGATGGCCAGCGACGTCGGGATCGCCGTCTCCAGCGGTTGCCCGACCCCGTAGACCAGGGCGGGGACGGCGAGGATCGACCCGCCCGCCCCGAGCAGCCCCAGCATCAGCCCGATGACCGCGCCGAACGCCGTTGCCCACACCACGGGAAATCACCTCACCCGGCGGCGGTCAGCGCCGCCAGCTGGGCTGTGGGATTCGTTCGGGGCGTGCGGTTGTGCGGCAGCAGCGAGAGCAACCGGGCCATGGCGCACGTGTCGGTCAGCGCGGCGAACGTCAGACCACCGCCGACGAATCCGGCCAGCCACTTGACCTTCTCGTGGCGGGTGCTGGCCAGCACGCCGATGAGCACGAGCAAGCCGGCCGCCAGCCGCACCTGCCGTTCCATCGCCCACGCACCACGACCGCGTTCGAGCTCGCCGCCTTCGCCCTCCCAGGACGTGATTCCGCCGCGCAGGACGCTGAGCCGCTCCCATCCGCCGTTCTTCAACAGCGTGCGGGCCTGTTCGGCGCGGTTGCCCGAGGCGCAGATCAGCACCACGGCGTCTTCGTGGTGCGCGGTGAGATCCGCGTGCCGTTCCCGCAGCAGGTCCAGTGGGACGTTGTGCGAACCCGGGATGTGCGCTGCGGCGAACTCGCCGGGCGTGCGCACGTCGATGAGCCGGATTCGCGCGTCACCGCGCCGCTCTCGCAGTCGTGCGGGGTCCACGTGCGCCGGTAAGGACGGGGTCATGCCTGCGTTCCTCTCAGTCGGGGTGCGAGCTCAGCTGCTCATCGGGACGCCGGCGTCGGCGGCGCTGCCGAAGTGGTCGTCGATGAGCACGGCGGTGCGTCCTGCGCTCTCCAGCGAGGAGACCGCCGCCGTGGCGCGGTAACCGCTGCCGCAGTGCACCCACACCACCCCGGCGGGGACCTCGTCGAGCCGGTGCGCGAGTTCGTAGAGCGGGATGTGCACCGCGCCGGTGACGTGGGCGGCGGCGAACTCGTTGTTGGTCCGCACGTCCAGCACCACCTCCGGCGAGGGCAGCGGGCCGGCTCGCCCGTCCAGCGCAGCGGCCAGGTCGGCGAAGGTCGCGGTGCGCGTGCTGCGCAGCTGGCCGGGCTCGGCGGCCAGCTCGTCCGGGGTTCCCACGGCCGCACCGGCGAACTCGTCGATGCCGATGCGCGAGAGTTCCCGCTGCGCCTCGGTGACCTGCTCGCGGGATTCGCCGAGCAGCGTGATCGGCGCGCCCCAGTCGATCATCCACCCCAGCCAGGTGGCCATCGGACCGTCGAGTCCCAGGCTGACGGTGCCCGCGAGGTGCGAGACGACGAAGGCCTTGCGCGAGCGCAGGTCCACCACCCACTCGCCGAGTGCGAGCCGCCGCTGCAGCTCGTCCGGTTCGGCCCGGGTCGGTTCGCGCAGGTCCAGCGGCTCGGGACCCTCGGTGTTGCGGACGCCCATGTGGGCGTAGTAGGCGGGGTAGGCGTCCAGGCCTGAGAGGGTGTGCCGCACGAACTCGTCCTCGCCCAGCCTCAGCGCGGGGTTGCTGCGCTTCTGCTCGCCGAGCGTGGCCGAATCGCCTTGGGCCTGCGTGGCCGAGCAGAAGCTCCCGAACCCGTGGGTGGGCCAAACCTGGGCGCCGTCGGGCAGCTGCTCGGCGAGCTTGCGGGCTGAGGCGTGCTGCCGGCGGGCGAGGTCTTCGCTGTGCTCGGTGCCGAGCAGGTCCGTGCGGCCGGTCGTGCCGAACAGCAAGGAGCCGCCGGTGAACACGCCCACCGGGCCTTCCTCGCCTTCCAGCACGTAGGACAGGTGGTGGAAGGTGTGCCCGGGCGTGGCCACGACGCGCAGCCGCATCCGCGCGGAGAGCGCGACGACGTCGCCATCGGCCAGCCCGCGTCCCGCGAACGGCAGCTCGTCGGCGGAGGCCACGCCGTAGTCGGCGCCGGTCAACCGCGCGAGCTCAAGACCGCCGGAGACGTAGTCGTTGTGCACGTGGGTCTCGACGACGAGGGCGATGCGCGCTCCTGCGCGACCGGCCGCGGCGATCACCCGGTCCACGTCGCGCTGCGGGTCGACCACCAGCGCCACCTCGCCGTCGGAGGCCAGGTAGCTGCGATCCCCCAACGACGAGGTCTCGATGACCTCGACGGCCAGTCCTCCGGCCAGGCGCTCGGCCCGCTCCTCCAGGTTCGGCGCAGTCACGGTTGCACTCTCCCTCCACGTAGATACCCACCGGGGTATGCAGTAGGCACACTTGTCTCCTGGACCTGGTCGTGGGCGCGCTCAGGCGAGCGCGAGGAACAGCCGCTCGAGCTCCTGCTCGGTCATCGGCGGCTCGTCGCCGTCTTCCTTGGCCTGCTGGCAGTGCCGCATCCCGCTCGCCACGATCTTGAAGCCGGCGCGGTCCAGAGCACGGGAAACCGCCGCGAGCTGCGTGAGCACCTCAGCGCAGTCGCGCCCCTCCTCGATCGCCTCGATCACACCGCCCAGCTGGCCGCGCGCCCGCTTCAAGCGGGTCAGCGCATCGCCGACCATCTCCGGCTTCATCTCCACGGTCACCATCTCCCTTCGCCCAACCCAACGTAGCAAACCCCCGGGGGTATTCCGAGCGGACATCGTCCCCCGAGCTCTGTAGCCCGACAGCCGCTCCGACACGTCTTGCCTAAGGTCGTGGCATGTCGTTGCTCCACGCCAACTCGTCGGCGCTGCTCGTGGTGGACCTGCAGGAGCGGCTCATGCCGGCCATCGCCGGTGGGGACGCCGTGCTGGAGAACAACGCCCGGCTGGTCCGGGCCGCGACGCGGTTGGGCGTCGATGTCCGGGCGACCGAGCAGAACCCGCGCGGCCTGGGCCCGACGGTCGAGGAGATCGCGGCACTGCTGCCGCGCCCAGCTCAGGCCAAGACCTCGTTCGCCGCGGGCATCGATCCGGGCCCCGGAACCGTCGTCGTGACCGGCTGCGAGGCACACGTGTGCGTGCTGCAGACGGCGCTGGCGTTGCGGGAGCGCGGACGCGACGTCGCCGTGGTCGCCGACGCCGTCGGCAGCCGGGCCGAGTCGAACCGCGATCGCGCACTGGATCGCATGCGGGACCACGGCGTGGACGTGGTCACGGCGGAGATGGTCGTGTTCGAATGGCTCCACGACAGCGATGCACCCGCCTTCCGCGAGGTGCTCGAGCTCGTCAAGTGAGGAGCGAACCGGATGACCGTGCGAGTGGAACGCGCCGGATCGGTGCAGGTCATCACGATGGACCGGGCCGAGCGGCGCAACGCCTTCGACGGCGCGATGACCGAGGCCCTGGACGCGGCGTTGAACGCGTTCGAGGACGACGAGACCGCGCTGGCGGCGGTGCTCACCGGCGGGCCGGACTTCTTCTCCGCGGGTACCGACATCCGCGCCTGGGCCGGTGAGCCCACCGAGCGCGGCGGCCCGTACGGGATCGCCGGGCGCGCGCTGCGCAAGCCCGTGATCGCAGCGGTCGAGGGTGCCGCAGCCGGCGGTGGGTTCGAGATCGCGCTGGCCACCACGATGATCGTGGCTTCGAGGACCGCTCACTTCTCCTTCCCGGAGGTCGGCTTGGGGCTCATCGCCGAGTGCGGCGGCCTGTTCCGCGCGCCGCGCGCGCTGCCGCTCAACATCGCCCGGGAACTGCTGCTCACCGGGGAACGGCTCCCCGCCCAGCGCGCCTACGACCTGGGCGTGGTCAACCGGCTGACCGAACCGGGCGATGCGCTGCCCGAGGCCCTCGCGCTCGCCCAGCGCATCGCCGAGCAAGCACCGCTCGCCGTTCGCGAAACCTTGCGCGCCGCCGAAGCCGCCCACCCGGCCGACGACGAAACCGACTGGGCACGAACGACTCTGGCCAAGCAGCGCGCTCGCGCGTCCGCCGACGCCATCGAAGGCGTCGCCGCCTTCCTCGACAAGCGCCCACCGCGCTGGACCGGTGCTTAGATCTTCTCGGCGAGGAATGTGTTGATGTGGGTGCGGATGTCCTCGGCCATGTCGACGTCCTGGCCGTTGAGCCAGAGCAGTTCCAACCCTTCGGTCATCGCGAGGGTGCTCAGCGCTGCGGCGCGCGGGTCGACGCCCTCGCGCAGGGCGCCGTCGCGTCCGGCCTGCTCGTAGGCGGTCGCCACGGCTGAGGCGATGCGGGTGAAGCGGTCGCGGAAGTAGCCGTGGGCGGGGTGGTCGGAGTCGGTGGCCTCCGCCGAGAGGATCGTGTAGAGCTGCACCGCGCCGCGCAGGCCCGCTTGGTCGCGCGAGATCTCGACCAGCCCGGTCAGGAAGTCCAGGCCCGTGCGCCCCGCCAGCACCTGCTCGGCCCGCTCGTCGCGGCGTTCGAGCACCGCCTTGAGCAGGGCGGTCTTGCCGCCTTCGAAGTGGTGCAGCACGCCGGTCTGGGTCATGCCGACGGTTCGGGCGATCTGGTTCACCGAGCCCGCCGTGTAGCCGTGCTTCGCGAACACCGCGAAGGCGGCCTCGACGATCTGCTCGCGCCGCTGCGCGCTCTTGCGGTATTCGCCCCTGGGACCGGCCATACCAGGGAGAATATCCGATCTCCGCGAAAATTTTAAACCCTTTAGGTTTTTGTACACCAGTACCCCATGGGGGTATCTATACCCGAGGGGGTACAGGTGTCAATTCGCGCGCACGAGCCGGACCGTCAGTCCGTCGCCATCACCGGCGGGAACTCCGCGACCTCGGGTTCACGAGCGGCAGGTGCTGCTGGGGTCTCCACGACGCGCGGGGCGGGGTTGCGGTTCACCAGCAACCGCAGCACGTCCGGCCGCGAGTAGTGACCGACCGGGTCCGCAGCCGACTTGGCGATCGCGATCAACGCCGGATCGAGCTCGGCGTGCAGGATCCCTTCCTCGTCTTCCGGCAACGGCTCGGCCAGCGGCGAGCCCTCGGGACCGTAGATGCGCGCGTACCCACCACCGAGCTGCAGCAACTGCCGCTTGGCCTCGGTATCGCAGAACAGCTCCTGAGCCGCCTCGCCGATGACCGCCGTGGGCGCGACGACGAACGTCTGACCCTCGACCGCGTACATCAGGCTGGCCGCCGTGTTCACCTCGGGCGAGAGGGCGCGGGCCGCACCGCGGTAGATCGAGAAGCTCGGCCAGGCCCCGACGTGGATCTGCTCGTCCATGCTGTACATCGCGTACTTCGTCAGCGGCTGCAGGTGCTCCCAGCAGTTGAGCCCACCGAGCCGCCCCAGCGGCGTGTCGTGCACCTGCAGGTCGCTGCCGTCGCCCTCGCCGAACACCGTGCGCTCCACGTGCGTGGGTTTGAGCTTGCGCCGCACGGAGATCACCTCGCCGGTGTCGGAGATGAACGCCTGCGCCATGTACAAGCTGCCGGCCGCACGTTCGCTGAAGCCCAGCACCACGTGCACACGGCAGCGGGCCGCGGCCTCGGCGATCCGCTGCATCTCCGCGCCGTCGCGGGTCATCGAGTTCTGCGCGTAGCGCGGGACGTAGGCCATGCCCGCGGCCGGTGAGTCCAGCCAGATCCACCAGGGGTAGCCGGGGATGAAGGTTTCACCGAAGGCCACGAGCTGCGCTCCGCCTTCAGCAGCTCGGCCGATCAGCTCGATCGCCTGGTCCACCCCCGCGTTCAGATCGAGCCAGGCGGGCTCGGCTTGAACCGCCGCAACGCGAACTGCGCCCTGCATGGTGCCTCCTGAAACATCGCCAACAGCGTGATGGCTGTCACGATGCGCGCAGCGGGCGCCGCTCGGCTGACCGCACGTGCCGGCGTTACTGACCGGCTGTGCCGCATCGGCGGCGGTACTCAGCAGGCGTCTCTCCCGTGGCGGCGCGGAACGCCCGGTAGAAACCCGATTCCGTGGCGAAACCGCACGCCGAGGCCACCGCGCCGACGGGCCGATCGCGGTCCGCCGCGAGGAGCTCCCGAGCTCGTTCGACGCGCATCCGCCGCAGTCGCGTGGCGACGCCCTCGCCGTCGAGGGCCCGGTACAGGGTGCGCCGCGAGACGTTGCAGGCCTTCGCGACGGCGTCCGCGTCGAGCGTCGAGTCGGACAGGTTGCGCCGGAGGAAGTCGAGCACGCGCTGGCTCGTCAAGCTCTCGACCGCTTCTCGCGCCGGAGGAGCTCCACCCGCGTAGGTCGCTGCCGCCGACAACAAACCGATCGCGTGCGGCACGAGGCCGAAGCCTCCGTCAGACGAGTTCGCGGCCGTCTCCGACAACGACCGGAAGAACGCCGCCACGACAGCACCGGGCGTTCCTGCGCCCAGCGTCCTGCTGGTCAGCCCGCGCGTGTCGCGCAGCCACAGCTCGCGCTGGGGCACCTGCACGACCAGCTGGTGGAACGCCTCGTCGAAGTGCAGCGCGTACGGCCTGGTGCTGTCGTAGAACGCCATCTCACCGGGCGACAACTCCGCGACCCGGCCGTCCTGCTCGACCCGTCCACACCCCTCGACCTGGATGCTGGCCAGCAGGTACTCCTCCGTTCCCGCCGAGATGAGACCGCGCGTCCGGCGCACGTGCTGGCCACCCGCGACCACGGTGGACAGTTCCACGTCACCGACCGGAACGTGCTCGATCGAGCCGCTGAACCGGGGGCCGTCCACCGGCTCGGCGGCCAGTCGCACGAACGTCGCGCAGATCATCTCCCGCCAGTAGGCGAACGCGTCCCGCTCCCCCACCTCATCCGTGCTGAGCTGGGCATACCGATGACGATCCACAACAGCGGACACGTGTGGAGTATCACGCCAGGCGCCCGGGGGTGTCCAGCAGCGCTGAGCACCTGGCGTGATCGCCGTCCAGTCGCGTCAGTTCGCGGACTGGCCCTGCACGGCCGAAGTTCCGAGGTCGCTCTTGTCCAGGGGCTTGGTCGCCGAGACCGCCTCGGTCCAGGTGGCGGTGTCGGTGACCGCGGCCCAGTTGGAGTGGAGCAGGACCATGAGCGTCTCGTGCACCTGCTGGGCCGAGACCTTGCCCGCCTCGTTGGCCAGGTGGATGGCTCCGGTGGCGTCCGAGAGCACCTCGACGGCGAAGCCGAGCGGTTCGGCGGCCGCGGCCGTGGCGAGCACGCAGTTGTTCGTCATGTAGCCGACCAGGGTGATCGTGTCGACTCCGTTGGCGCGCAACCACTCCGCGAGGTCACCGGCGGCGAACACGCTGGAGTAGCCCTTGATCACGTGCTTCGACGCCGACGACGCGCGGCGCTCGATCTCGGGGTGCAGCTTCCAGCCCTCCGAGCCGGGGGCGAACACCGGTGCGCCTTCCGGGGTTTCGTGCTGAACCGTGATCACCGGAAGCCCGGCGTCGGCGGCGGTGTCCATCGCACCCGCGATCCGGGCCAGGGACTCATCGCGGGGCGGGTGCTGGACGGTCAACGGCCCTTGGAAGTACTCCTGCTGGGCGTCGATGACGACGAGGGCTCGGCGTGGGGCGTTCACTGGAAATCCTCCGGAGCTGTGGGGGTGATGGCCGGTCGCACCACCACCTCCCATCGTGCTGGCCACCGCTCCGGTACCGTGAGTGGCAGAGATGCCTCTCTTCGATGAAATCGGGCCAACCATGCGGATCGCCATCCACGCCTTCGACGGGATCACCACGTTCCACCTCGCGGCGCCACTGCTCACCTTCGGCGAGGTCGCCCGCCAGGACCTCGCCGAAGGCTGGAGCACCACCGTCTGGAGCTCCGACGGACGCCCCGTGCGCGCCGACGAAGGCGTGGTCATCGATGACCTCGCCGGCCCCGACGCGACCGCGTCGGCCGACGTGCTGGTGTTCCCGTCCTGGCCCGTGTCCCTGCCCGACCCCGAGCCGGGTTTCCTGGACCGCATCCGCGAGGCGCACGCGCGCGGCGCGACGATCATCGGGCTCTGCCTCGGGGCGTTCCCGGTGGTCGCCAGCGGTGTTCTCGACGGCCGCACCGCGACCACCCACTGGGCCGCCGCCACCGAGCTGGCCGACAAGCACCCGACCGTGCAGGTCCAGGCCGATGCGCTGTACCTCGACCACGGGGACGTCCTCACCTCGGCGGGCACCGCCTCCGCGCTCGACGCCTGCCTCCACCTCGTCCGGGCCCGGCTCGGGTCGACGGCCGCCACCACCATCGCCCGCCACCTCGTCATCGCCCCGCACCGCGACGGCGACCAGGCCCAGTACATCGAACGGCCGCTCTCCAGCAGCGACGACGGCCTCATGGGCGAGACCATCACGTGGGCGCTGGCGAACCTCAACCAGTCGCTCACCGTCGAGGACCTGGCCGCCCACTCGTCGATGAGCCCGCGGAACTTCACCCGCCGCTTCCGCGAGACCACCGGCATGAGCCCCGCGCGGTGGGTGCTCACCCACCGCCTCGACGAAGCGCGCAGGCTGCTGGAGACCACCACCTGGAACGTCAGCCGCATCGCCGAAGCCTGCGGGTTCGCCAGCGCCGTGACCTTCCGGCAGAACTTCGTCAAGCACTACAACACCACCCCGACCTCCTACCGGCACCGGTTCACCACCGCACCGTGATTCACGCGCGAGCGCGCCTCGTGGACACGGCGATGACCGCGGGAACGGTGATGAGCACCAGCGCGGCGCCGACCAGGGAGAGGATCGGGTAGCTGGTCGCCGCCACGACGAGGCCGGAGGCGATGCCGCCGGTGGCTCCGGCGACGGCAACGGCGACGTCGACCACGCCCTGGGTCTTCGCGCGGGTGTCGATGGCAACGGCGTCGGTGATGATGGCGGTGCCGCTGACGAGGCCGAAGTTCCAGCCGATGCCGAGCAGCACCAGGGCCAGGGTGAGCAGGACGACGGAGTCGTCGGGCGAAGCGGCGGCGGTGATCCCGGCGGCCAGCAGGGTCGTCCCGGAGGCGGCGACTCCCGCGGTCGGTCCGAAGCGGTCGGTCAACGCTCCGGTCAGCGGCGAGGGCAGGTACATCGCGCCGACGTGCATGGCGATGACGAGCCCGGAAGCCGCGGCGCTGTGGCCGTGATCGTGCATGTGCACCGGGGTCATCGTCATGATCGCGACCATGACGAGTTGGCTGAGGACCATCACCAGGACGCCGAGCCACAGACCGGGGCGGCGGCGCCCGGCAGGCTTCGCGCCCTCGGATTCCGCGCGGGCGTCGGGTTCGCCGGGCATCGAGCGGGCGAGCACGAGGGGATCCGGGCGCAGCCAGACGATCAGGACCAGCGCGGCGACGGCGAAGGCGGCACCGGAGATGAGGAACAGACCCGTCAGCGCCGGAAGCCCGAGGGCGGCGGCGAGGTGACCGGCGGGCGCGGCGAGGTTGGGGCCGACGACGCCGCCCACGGTGGTCGCGACCAGGACGGTGGACACGGCGCGTGCCCGGTTCCCGCTGGCGGCGAGGTCGGTTCCCGCGTAGCGGGCCTGGAGGTTGGCCGCCGTCCCGGCGCCGTAGAGGAACAGCGCGAGCAACAGCAGCGCGGGAAGTTCTAAGGCGGCAGCGGCGACGACTCCGGCACCGCCGAGCGCACCTGCGAGGTAGCCCGCGGCCAACCCGGGGCGGCGGCCCCGGGCGTGGGAGAGGCGACCGATGCTGACTGCGGCGACCGCGGAACCTGCGGTGAGCAGCGCGCTGGGCAGCCCGGCCAGGGCGGTGGAGTGCAGCATGTCCTGGACCAGCAGTGCGCCGACGGTGACCCCGGCCGCCAGCCCCACTCCGCTGAAGATCTGGGAGAGCAGCAGGACGCGGAGGGTGCGCTGCTGCGTCTGGGCCGTCGAGCGCGCGGTCGCCGAGGCGTCGACCTGCGGGCACGGCGGCTTGGATGCGGCGTTGTGCAAGGTGTCTCCACGTCCGGTGTGGTCGGTGACTGTTCGACGGCGCGAAGAGCGCGCAGCTTCTCGCTTTTCGGGGTTCGGGGTCATCAGCGCGGGGCGGACGGCATCGCGTAGGCGTCAGCGAGGAGCTCGGTGGAGCGCAGCAGGGCCTGCGGGGTGTGCCCGACGGAGCCGAACATGATCTCGTCGGGGCGAGCTCGCTCGTGCAGCTGGTCGAGGAGCGCGGTGACCTGCTCCGGCGTGCCGTGCAGGACGCTGCTGGTCCAGTGGTCGAGCACCTGCCGCTCGGCGTGCGCGTACGGGTAGGACTCGGCCTCGTCGGGGGTGGGCAGCAGGAACGACTTGCCCTGCAGCATGCGCATCATCGCGTGGGCGTAGCTGCGCGTCTGCCGCTGGGCTTCGGTCTCGTCGTCGGCGGCCATGACGCTGACGCTGACCAGCGCGTACGGCTCGGCGAGCGCCTCGGAGGGGGTGAACCGGTCGCGGTAGAGCTGCAGCGCCGGTGCGACGCCGTCCGGGGAGAACTGGGCGGCGAAGGCGAAGGGCAGGCCGAGGTGGGCGGCCAGCTGGGCGGAGTAGCCAGATGAGCCCAGCAGCCAGACCGGCGGCCGACCGGCGGTCCGCGCAACGTCGTTCTCCCTGTCCTGGCCGGGCCCGGGCACCGCGTAGACGCGGTCGCGGTACGGGTGCTGATCGGGGAAGCCGTCGTCGAGGAAGTGCAGGAGCTCGAGGACCTGCCGCGGGAAGTCGTCGGCCGAGCTGCCGCGGCGCAACGCGTCGGCGGTGGCCGGGTTGGTGCCGGGGGCGCGCCCGAGGCCGAGGTCGATCCGTCCCGGGGCGAGGGCCTGCAGCAGGCCGTACTGCTCGGCGACGACCAGCGGCGGGTGGTTGGGCAGCATCACCCCTCCTGCCCCGAGCCGAAGCCGCGTCGTGTGCGCGGTCAGCCGGGCGAGCAGAACAGCTGGGCTGGAGGCCGAAACCCCTGGCATGGAGTGGTGTTCGGTCACCCAGTACCGGGTGAAGCCGCGCTGGTCGGCGAGCCGGGCCAGCGCGATGCTGCCGGCCAGCGAGTCGGCGGCGCTGATGCCGCGGCCGGCCAGAGCGGTGTCGAGGACGGACAGCGGCGCAGGAGCGCGTCCACGGACCGCGCCCTTGATCGGGTCGTTCACGAGGTTTCCTTCGGGGAGTGCCCGGCCGTGGGGGGCCGCAGCCTGGCGCGGCCTCACGGAAGGGCTGATTTGTATCCGTGACCATAGCGGTTTGTCACGGATATCGCCACCATGTACCGTGAGAATCGTGAGCGGGTGCGGATAATCCGGCCGACCCCGCCGCGCACGTCGCGGCCTGCGGGCCTCACACCCCGGAACGGGCACCTGTCCCGCGACCGGCACTGCCATCGATCCACCGCTGAGGAGCACCGCGTCCGATGACCGCCACGTTCACCCTGCTGACCTCCGGCTACGACGTCCGCGACCCGCGCAACGCCGGTCGGGACGGTTTCGAGAAGCCTTGGCACGTCGCCTCGACCGTCTCGCTCCTGCGCGACGGCGACCACGCCGTCGTGGTCGACCCCGGCATGGTCGAGGGCCGCGAGCTCATCCTCGATCCGCTCGCCCACGCCGGTCTGGGCCCGGAACAGGTGACCGACCTGGTCTTCAGCCACCACCACCCCGACCACACGCTCAACGCCGCCCTGTTCCCGCACGCGCGGGCCCACGACGTCTGGGCCATCTACCAGGGCGGCCTCTGGTACGACCGGCCCGCCGACGGCTACCAGGTCTCGCCCTCGATCAGGCTGATGGAAACCCCCGGACACACCCCGCAGGACATCAGCACCGTCGCGGAGACCGACCAGGGCACGATCGTGTTCACCCACGCCTGGTGGAGCGCCACGGGCCCCGCCGAAGACCCCACCTCCAACGACAACGAGACCTTGCGCGTCTCCCGCCGGAAGATCCTCGACCTCGAACCCGCCCTGATCGTCCCCGGCCACGGGGAGGCGTTCGTCCCCGACGAGGACACCCCGGTCTGATCCCCGGCGACGACCGGCAGGCGCGGACGACGCACGTCCGGGAGATCAGCCCCCGACGTGCGTCATCCCGCCTCCGAGCGGGTGCGGCGAGCGTAGGCGCGGGCCGCGCGAGCGCGATCGCCGCAGCGAACGGAACACCAGTGGCGACGCCCCTGGCGCAGGAGGAACCGGTTGCAGGGCGTGGAAGCGCACGCGGTGAGGCGTTCGGCCTCGGGCGAGGTGAGCAGGTCGGCGGCGTCGGCGGCCAGGGTGGCCAGCGCGTGCTCGACGATCGCGGTGGTGGGGTGCGGCGGCGTGCGGTACGGGCCGGTCGTGTCGTCCCACTGCAGGAGCGGCGCGGTGGGCACGCGCGTCATCGCGTCGTTGATGGCCGCCACCGCAGCCGGCAGTGCTGCGACTCCGGCGGCACGCGAGGCGAACAACGACCTGATCTGCTCGCGCAGCGAACGCAGTTGCGCCGCGCACATCTCCTGCACATCGGCGTGCGCCGGAGCCAGATCGCGCTCCACCAGCCAGGTGTTCGCCTGCGCCGGAGTCCCCAGGAGGTCGATCGTCTGCTCGCCGGGCAGCGCCACGGCGGTGTTGGCGAGGGCCAGAGCCGGGTGCTCGACCTCGCCCTGCGCAGGCGGTAGGCCGGTCTGCGCGACCAAGGACTCCTTCATGCCTCTCATGCTACAGCTCGCACCCATCCGTGATGCGCACTCCGCGCTCGGCCGCTCTAGGTCTTCGGCACCGGGCGGGACCAGTCGGTGATCTCCACGCGCACCGCGGTGCGGGGCCGCCGGATTCCGTACGGGGCACCGGTGTGCAACCGCGGACATGCGGTCGACGAGGTCGAGGTCGGCGTCGTCGAAGAACTCGACCGCTCTGCCCTGGGCGGTGATGGCGTCGTACCAGCTCTCGCGGCCCAGCGCCGTGATCGAGACCAGCGGGTGGGCGCGCAGGTGGGCCAGCCGGTCTCCTCGGGCGTTGGCGGCGTCGACGCTCAGCAGCAGGTGCCGCTCGTCCTCGACGAGGTACACGGCCACGACCGCGAGATCACCGCGGACACCTTGCGCCGGATGCGCGAGCTGTTCGCCCAGGAACCCATCGCGCGGCACCTCGTCGGGGAAACGGTGCCCGGGACCGACGTCACCGACGAGCACGAGATCGCCGACGTGGCGCTCAACCGCGGGCACTGCGGCTACCACGCCGTCGGCACGTGCGCGATGGGGCCGGACCCGCACGACGTGGTCGACTCCCGCTTGCGCGTGCGAGGCGTCGAAGGGCTCCGCGTCGTCGACTCCTCGGTGCTGCCGACGATGATCTCCGGCAACCTCACCGCACCGGTCATGGCGATCGCCTGGCGAGCCGCCGATGTCATCCTCGACGGGACTCAGCCGTCCTGAACGGGGCTGCTGCGGGCCGCGAGCTCGGAGCGGGAGCGGATTCCGAGCTTCGCGTAGATGCGGGTGAGGTGGTACTGCACCGTCTTGCTGGACAGGTACAGCTCGGCTGCCACCTCCTTGTTGGACAGCCCGCGCGCCACCAGTCGCACGACCGATTCCTCTTGCGGCGTCAGCGCGTTCGGCTTCGGCTCCGGGCGAACCCGGTGCACTCCCCCGGCCTTGAGCTCCCGGTCGCAGCGTTCGACGTAGGTGCGGGCGCCCATCGCGGCGAAGCCGTCGCGGGCGGCGCTGAGCACGACGTCGGCGCGAGCGCGACGGCGCAACCGGCGCAGCGTCTGGCCGTAGCTGAAGTTGATGCGGGCCTGGTCGTAGCGCAGCGGGAGCGCGCCGATCAGCTCCAGCGCTTCGTCGAACGAGGCCGAGGCCGCGTCGACGTCGCCGCTCGCGCCGTGCAGCCGTCCCCGGGCGGCGGCCAGGCGGGAGCGCATCGAGGTGTGGCCGCGCTTGGCCGCCAGCTTCTCGTGCGGGTCCAGGAAGGCGTCGGCCTCGTCGAGCCTGCCGAGCAGGACCAGGGCGTGGGCGTAGACGTCCTGCCACGGCCAGTGGCCCGGTTCGTCGGTGCTGGCGCTCGGTGACGGCCTGGTCAGCGGGTACAGGGCGCGCAGCACGCCGTCGGAGTCGGCGCGCGCCTCGGCGAGGTGCGCCCGGGCGAGCAGGCTCGGGACGCGCATGATCTGGTAATCACCCGCGCCCGTGGCGCTGCGCAGGAGCACGTCCTCGGCCTCGTCGAAGTCGCCGCGCAGGGCGTGCACGGCCGCTTCGGTCCACCGCAGCAGCGGGCCGGTCACCAGGATCCCGGTGCGCTCCTGCATCTCCACCGCCTCGCGCACGGTGGCCAGCGCCTCGTTCCACTCGCCGGTGAGGAACTGGACCCTGGCCAGCCACGCCCGCGCCCACAGCGAGATCCGGGCCGACCCGCCGAGGTAGGCCGTGGGGATGGCGCTTTCGAAGTCGACGCGCGCGTCGTCGATCCGGTCGCTGATCAGGTTGATCCAGCCGCGCGCCATCGTGGCGCGCTGCCACTGCGCACCGTGGCGCAGGCTGGCGATGAGGTGTTCGTAGTGGCGCTGGGCCTGCTTGACGCTGCCGGTGGCCGCCAGCCCGATGCCTCGGATGGCGGCGGCTTCGACCGCGGTCGGGGAATCGGCGCCCGCCAGCTCGACGGCGCGGTCCGCCCACAGCACGAGGTCGCGTCCGTCGTAGCGGCACAGGGCGTCGAGGACGTGGCGTTGGCAGATCAGCGCGGCGGTCTCGGGTTCGCGGTCGGTGTTGACGATCGACCAGGCGCGGCGGAGCCGGTTCCCGGCTTCGGCGGAGCGTCCCCGGACCATCGCGAGGTAGCCGAGAACGGCGTCGCGCAGCGGGGTTTCGCGGATGCTCTCGACCTCGGGGACCAGTGCCGTCGCCCGGAACACGTCGCCGGCGCCGATGAGGGCGTCGACCGCGCGGGTGATCAGGGCTTGCTGGTGCAGTGGATCGTCGGTGAGCCTGCTGGCGTCGCTGAGCAGCGTGGCCGCCGTCCCCCACGCGCCTTCGGCGGCGCGTTCGCGGGCAAGGTCGTCGAGCCTGCCGGCGACCTCGGCGTCGGGGACCGGGCTGGCGGCCACCAGCAGCCGCAGCGACCGGACGGGGTCGTCGACGAGCGCGGCGGCCCGGCGCTGCAGTTCGGCGCGTCGCGCCGGGCCGAGTTCGGTGAGCACGGCGGCGCGCACCATCGGTTCGGGCGGGCTGACGTAGGTGAGCCCGCGCGGGGCCAGCTCCACCAGCCCGGCCGCCGTCGTCTCGTCCATCAGCGGGAGCGGTTCGGCGTCGAGCCCGGCCAGCGACATCACCTTGTGGACCGGGGCGTCGGTGCCCAGCACGGCGGTGGCCTCGGCGAACCGGCGCGCCCGTGCGGTGCTGGCGGCGAGGCTCTCCCGCACCCGCGCTTGGACGACGGCGGGCGCGGGCAGGGCCGGTTCGAACTGCGCCCAGGTGCCGCGCGGGAGTTCGGTGAGCAGCTGCACGACCGGTCGCGGCCTGCCGAGGGTGTGGCGCCGGAGGCGTTCGGCCATCGACGGGTGCAGCGCGATGCCGTGCACGGCGGCCAGTTCGCTGACCTGCGCGGCGTCCAGCGGCGGGATGCTCGGCGCGTCGGTGGCGATGCGCGGCAGCAGGTCCAGGACCTCGGCGGCGGCGCGTCGATCACCGGTGGCGCAGGTGGCCACCACTTGCAGCGCGGTCCGCGGGTGGTGGCGCTGGGTCGAGGCGAGCGCGCGCAGCGAGTCCAGGTCGCCGAACTGCGCGTCGTGGACGACCAGCAGGGTGCGCGGTGTCAGCTTCCCGGCCAGTTCGGCGGCTGTGAGCAGCGGTGTGGACGTCGGCAGGTCGGGGAAGAGCTGCGCCAGCAGCGAGTGCGGCTGGTCGGACTCCCACTCGGCCGCCGTGGCCCGCAGCACCGGGCCGTCGTGCCGGGCTGCGAGGTGTTCGGCCAGCGTCGAGCTCCCGATCCCCGGTGGCCCGCTGAGCAGCACGAACCGGCTCTGGCCGCTCTGGAGGAGTGCTTCCAGAGCGGCCATGAGCTCGCCCCGCCCGATCAGCGGGTGCGCTGGTCCCATCAACGTCCACCTCTTCGCGGGTCCGCGCCCCTGCGACGCGTCGTGCTGCCGTCGAGGGGCGCGGACCAGCTTAAACGGCGCGCGGGGCGGCGGCCGCCGTCGCGGCGACCGGCGCGTCCTGCGCCGTCTCCTCGTGCGAGCGCGGCACCAGCAGCGTCACCGCTGCCGCACCGGCGGCGATGGCGGCGAACAGGTAGAAGGCGGTGGTGCCGCCGAGCCCCGCGCCGACGAGCACGCCGCCGACCACCGGGCCGACGATGCCGCCGATCCGGCCGAAGCCCGCGCACCACGCGACGCCGGCGGCGCGCGCCCGGGTCGGGTAGTAGTTGGACACCATCCCGTAGATGAGCACCTGCGTGCCGATCGTGCCGATCCCGGCGACGGCGACGGCGAGCATCAGCACGAAAAGCGGGAGTTTCAGCGGCAGCAGCGCGAGGGTGACCGCCGCGAGCACGAACGTCGTGGCCACCACGCGCTTGGCCCCGGCCCGGTCTGCCCACAGCGATGCGGCCAGGCCGCCCACGATGGCGCCGAGGTTCAGCACGAGCAGGAACGCCAGCGAATAGCTCTTGTCGTAGCCGTTGTTGGCCATGATCTGCGGCAGCCAGGTGTTGAGCCCGTAGGTCAGTAGGAGTCCTGCGAAGCCCATCAGGCCGAGCAGGGCCGTCGGCCAGGCCAGTTCCTTCGACGCCAGCGCCGGGAATCCTGCGCGGGCGGTGCCCTCCGGCGCGGCGGGGGCGGTGGGCAGCGCGATCCCGGTGCGTTCGGCGAGCGCTGCGGCCTGCTCGGTCTTGCCGCGGGAGGCGAGCCACTTCGGCGACTCCGGCAGCTTCACCCACGCCAGCGGGAGCACGAGCACGATCGGCAGGGCGCCGATCCAGAACAGTCCGCGCCATCCCGCCACGTCGTCGAGCACGAGCGCGAGCAGAGCGGCCAGCACGCCACCGGCCGGGACTCCGCTGTAGACGACGGCGTTGAGCCGGTTGCGGCGTCCGGGTTCGGCGAACTCGGCCACCAGCGGCCCGACCGTCGCCACGAGCGCACCGACGCCGATCCCGGTGAAGAACCGGCCGATGCCGAAGGCCGCGACGCTCTGGGTGAGCGCGGTCGCGCCCATCCCGATCGAGAACCAGACGAGGTTGATCAACATGATCCGGCGGCGGCCGATCAGGTCGCCGAACGCGCCCGCGGCCAGCGCGCCGACGAGCACGCCGACGAGCGCGTAGCTGCCGAGGGTGCCCGCCTGGCCCGGCGTGATCGCTCCGAGCTGCGAGGGGTCTTTGAGGAGGGTGGGCAGGACGGTCCCGTAGACGACGAGGTCGTACCCGTCGAAGATGAGCACGATGGTCGACAGCGCGACCACCCAGGACACGGTGCGGTGGCGCCGACGCGTCGTTGAGCCGGTTTCGGGCATGGGGGTCTCCCGGAGATGTGGGGGAAGGGAGTTCGGCCTGGACGGGCCGTGTTGGCGGCGCGCAGCCGCTCCGGATGAGATGCGGGACGGGGACGCCCAGCGCGCCCCGTCCCCGCGGCGTCAGCCGAGGTCGCCTCCGGCGACCGGGAGGACTGTGCCGGTGATGTAGGAGGCCTCGTCGGAGGCCAGGAAGGTGATGGCCGCGGCTTGCTCGTCGAGGGTGCCGTAGCGCTTCATCAGGGACGTGCCCAGCGTCTGGTCGATGTGGGCCTGGAACCAGGTCTTCTCCTGCTCGGTCTCCAGCGGCGATCCGCCGCGCGAGATCCGGCGCGGTGGGGCTTCGGTCCCGCCCGGTGCGGTGGCCACCACGCGGATGCCCGAGTCGGCGCACTCCAGGGCCAGGGACGCGGTGATCGCGTTGATCCCGCCCTTGGCCGCCGAGTACGGGATCCGGTGCACACCGCGGGTGGCGGCCGAGGAGACGTTGACGATCACGCCGCTGCCCCGCTCGCCCATCGACGGCAGCGCGGCCCGGCAGGTGAACAGCGTCGTCAGCAGCGAGCGGCGCAGCTCGGTCTCGATCTGCTCCGGGGTGAACTCGGTGAAGGGCTTGAACCAGATCGCCCCGCCGACGTTGTTGACGAGCACGTCGATGCGCCCGTGGCGGGCGATCGCGGCGTCCACCACCGCCTGCGCGCCCTCCCAGGTCTCCAGGTCGGCCACGACGGGGGCGCCCGAGAGTTCCTCGGCCAGGCCTTCCACCAGCGACGACCGGTCGGCCAGCACGACGTCACCGCCCTCGGCGGCGATGCGGCGGGCGGTCTGCTCGCCGATGCCCTGGGCCGCACCGGTGACGACGACGACCTTGCCCTCGAAGCGCCCGGGCGTGATGAAGCGCGGCTTCTTGGACGCCTCGGCGTCGGCCATCGCCCGCCGGGTGGTGACCTTGGAGCGGTCGGCGTGCTCGGCGATGAGCCGCCGGGCCGTCGTGCGGTCGCCCGCTTCGAAGGCGCTGACGATGTCGAGGTGGTCCTGGGTGCAGCGGGGGTCGCACCAGGTGGCGTTGCGCAGCGTGGTCTCCATGTGGCCCTTGACGCCGAGGGCGCGGTAGGCCTGCAGGAGGTGCTCGTTGCCGGTGAGGGTGAACAGGTAGTCGTGGAAGGCCGCGTTGGCCTCGGTGTAGGCGGCGGCGTCGACGAACCGGTCGCCGTCGACGTGGGGCACCGCTGATTCGGCGAGCAGCCGGTATCCGGCGAGCTGCTGCGAGGTGAGCCTGCCGATGGTGAGCTCCAGCGCGCCCAGTTCGAGGGCTTGCCGGGCCTCGAAGACCGCGTCCGACTCGTGCACCGACGGGTGCTCCTCGCCGATCTCGTAGCCGCCGGGTGCTGGTGCGACGAGCGGTTCGAGGTCGGGCCGCGCGGACAGGACCTCCTGCCCGGCGATCGAGCGCGCCTCGGCGTCGCCGATCAGTGCCGCACCTCCGTCGAGGGAGCCGGTGCCGCTGCCTGTTCCGGCCCAGATCCGCTGCCCGGCGATCGCGCTGGCCGTGGCCGTCTCCTCCTCGACCGGGCGCTGCGAGCCACCGCCGAGCGCCGCGACCGCGGCCTCGGGGAAGATGTTCTGCCCGGCCAGCTTTCGCCCTCCACCGGGGTGTCCCGCCTGCGCGGGCTCGGTTTCGGGCTCCGGATCGACGTCGACGGCCGGTGCGGGAGCGGGTTCCGGATCCGGCTCGGGCTCGGCTTCCGGAGCCGCCGTCGCGGCCAGGGCGAACTTCTCGTAGTAGAAGCCGGTCGGCTCGAACCCGTCGTCGGCGAAGTGCCCGCGCACCGCCTCCACCATCGGCGGCGGCCCGCACAGGTACACCGCGAGGTCGCCGCCGTGCAGGTGCTCGTCCCGGATCAGCGTGGTCACGTAGCCCTTGTTGGGGGCCGTGCTGCCGGGGTCGGCGACGCAGTAGTCCCAGGTGAAGTTCTCGATCTCGGCGGCCAGCTGCTTCACCGAGTCGATCTCGACGAGGTCGTCGTCGGTGGTCACCCCGTAGATGAGGTGCGCGGGGCGCTTCGAGCCGCAGGCGCGCATTTTGCGCAGGATCGACAGGATGGGCGCGAGCCCGGTCCCACCGGCCAGCAGCAGCACCGGCCGGTCGGTTTCGCGCAGGAAGAAGCTGCCGTGCGGACCGGTGAACGACAGCTCGTCGCCCGGTTTCGCCCGCTCGGTGAGGTATTCCGACATCACCCCGCCCGGGGTGATCTTGATCAGGAACGTCAGCTGCTCGTCGTCGGGTGCGCTGCTGAAGGAGTACGACCGCGTTTCGTCGGTGCCGGGGACGGCGATGTTGACGTACTGACCGGGCAGGAACGCCAGCTCGTCGCGCTTCGGGGTGGTCAACGTCAGCGACATCGTGGTCGGCGAGAGCCGTTCCACCGCGGTGACGGTCGCGGGGAAGGTCGCCGCCTGCGTCTTGGCCACCGCCGAGGTGCTGGCGATGCGCAGCACCAGGTCGGACTTCGGCGTCATGCTGCACGGCAGCACGTAGCCGCGCTCGGCTTCGCCGGCGGTGAGCGCGTCGTCGATGTAGGTCCCGCCGTCGTAGTCACCGGACTCGCAGAACGCCTTGCACGTGCCGCAGGCGCCGTCGCGGCAGTCCAGCGGGATGTTGATGCGCTGCCGGTAGGAGGCATCGGCCACGGTCTGGTCCGGCGCGCACGTGATGAACCGGGTGACGCCGTCCTCGAAGGACAGCGCTACTTGGTGGGTCATGGCCGCCTCGCTCAGATGTGGTACACGTCGACGACGTGGTGGATGTAGTCGTTCTTGAGCACCACGGTCTTGCGGCGGATCAGCGGCGCCGGCCCGGAGAAGTCGATGGTGTAGAACGACGTCCCGTAGTAGGGGTCCACGGTCTTGTACCGGAAGTACATGGTGTGCCAGTTGAAGCGCACGTCCACGATGTCCCCGCGCCGTTCGATCAGCTCCACGTTGCTGATGTTGTGGCTGGTGCGCGGCTCCGGGATGGACGTGGCGCTGGAGCGCTCGGTGCGGATCCGGAACACCCGGTCCTCCAGCCCGCCCTTGTTCGGGTAGTAGATGAGCGAGATGTCGGTCTGCGGGTCCTCGGTGAGCAGGTCGTCGTCGCCCCACGAGGGCATCCAGTAGACGACGTCGTCGGCGTAGCACTCCAGCCACTTCTCGAACTCGCGGTCGTCGAGGTAGCGGGCTTCGCGGTAGAGGAACTGCTCGATGTCCTGCTGGGTGATGGTCTTCCCGGCGGTGGGGGCGTTGACGGTCATCGGGAACTCTCCTGGCGCAGAAGGGGTCACTGGGAATCGGCGGCGCGTTCGGCGGCGATGGCGGCGCGCATGGTCTCCTGCCAGTAGCCGTGCTGGACCGGGTAGAGGCCCTCGTCCTCGTTCTTCTGGCCCGCCGAGATCACGCCCTTCATGTCCAGCGCTTCGGCGACCTCGTCGGGACCGGTCAGCCAGTGCTCGGCACCGCGGCTCATGTCGTTCCACGGCGCGGCGGTGGCGCGGAAGGTCAGCTGGCAGGAGCGGAACTCCTCCAGGTCGTCGGGGGTGGCCATGCCGGAGGCGTTGAAGAAGTCCTCGTACTGCCGGATCCGCCAGGCCCGCGACTCGGCGCTCTCGCCCTTGGGGGCGATGCAGTAGATGGTGACCTCGGTCTTGTCCGGCGCGATCGGCCGGAAGTGCCGGATCTGCGTGGAGAACTGGTCCATCAGGTAGACGTTCGGGTACAGGCACAGGTTGCGGGAGCCGCGCACCATGAACTCGCCCTTGGCCTCGCCGAACTGCTCCTTGAGCTCGTCCATGCGCGGCCACAGCGGGCGGTCCTGCGGGTTGCCGGCCCAGGTCCACAGGCACAGGTGCCCGTTCGGGTAGGACCAGTAGCCGCCACCGGACTTGCCCCAGCTGCCGGCGTCGAGGGTCTTGGTGCTGTTCTTGGACTCACCGGTGTTGCGGCGGGCGGTGGTGGCCGCGTAGTTCCAGTGCGTCGCGGTGACGTGGTAGCCGTCGGCGCCGTTCTCGGCCTGCACCTTCCAGTTTCCGTCGAAGGTGTAGGTCGAGGCGCCGCGCAGCACCTCCAGCCCCTCCGGGGACTGGTCGACGAGCATGTCGATGACCTTGGTGGTGTCGCCCAGGTGCTCGCTCAACGGCACCACGTCGGGGTTGAGGCTGCCGAACAGGAACCCGCGGTAGGAGTCGAAGCGGGCGACCTTGGTCATGTCGTGCGAGCCGCCGGTGTCGAACGAGTCCGGGTAGCCGGCGCCGTCGGGGTCCTTGACCTTGAGCAGCTTGCCGTCGTTGCGGAACGTCCAGCCGTGGAACGGGCACGTCAGCGTGGTGCGGTTGTCGGCCTTGCGGCGGCAGATCATCGCTCCGCGGTGGGCGCAGGCGTTGATCAGGCAGTGCAGCTCGCCGTCCTTGTCGCGGGTGATCACCACCGGCTGGCGGCCGATGTAGGTGGTGAAGTAGTCACCCGGGTTCGGCAGCTGGCTCTCGTGGGCGAGGTAGATCCAGTTGCCCTCGAAGATGTGCTTCATCTCGAGCTCGAAGATCTCCTCGTCGGTGAAGATCCGGCGGTTGGCCCGGTACACCCCGGCCTCGCGGTCCTCGACCACGGCGTCTGCGACGACGTCGGACACGCGGTTCAGCATCTCGGTCATGGATCCTCCAACGGCCCAGATCGACTCTGATCGGCCTCCCGGCGACACCTGGCCGCCGTGGCATGACTCGGAACCATGACAGCTCGTGACACCAGTCACACCGGACAAAAACCTAGACCTGACCTAGGGTGGCTTTCATCGATGCTGTTTATCAATCGTGCGAAACCAAGTCTTTGTCTTCGATGAGCGGTGTGCCTACCGTGAGGAAAGTCGGCGACGAGGACGAGGGAGGGTTTGCCGTGGAGCTCCGCCACCTGCGCTACTTCGTCACCGTCGCCGAGACGTGCCACTTCGGCCGCGCGGCCGAGCAGTTGCACATCGCCCAGCCCGCGCTGTCGCACACCGTGCGGCAGCTGGAGGACGAGCTCGGCGTGGCACTGCTGGCGCGCACGACCAGGCAGGTCCGGGTGACCCCGGCGGGCGAGTTCTTCCTGGACGAGGCCCGGCGGGTGCTCTCCGCCGTCGACGCCGGGGTGCGCGGGGTCCAGCGCATCGGTGAGGGACAGCTCGGACTGGTGCGCGTGGGCTTCACCGGCACCGCGGCCTTCTCCTACCTGCCGCACCTGGCGCGGGCGCTGGCCCAGCGGGTTCCGCAGGTCGAGCTGGAGGTGCGCGCCGAGCTGCTCACGGCCGACCAGTGCGCGCAGCTGCGCGACGGTTCGCTGGGCATCGGCGTGCTGCGGCCACCGGTGACCGGTGACGACATCGACTACCGCGTGATCGAGGTCGAGCCGCTGGTGCTGGCCGTCCCGGCCGACCACCGGCTGGCGGTCGAGCCCGTGGTGTCGATGACCGACCTGCGCGCCGAACCGCTGGTCACCTACGAGGGGCGGAACTCGGTGGTGCACGCGGCGGTGCTGCGCAGTTGCCGGGACGCGGGTTTCACCCCGAACCAGCAGCACCAGGCCCCGGGCACGGCCGCGCTGCTCGCGCTCGTCGCAGGAGGTCTGGGCGTGGGCGTGGTTCCCGCGTCGGCGCGCTCGCTGCCGCTGGCCGGGGTCGTGTTCCGCGACCTGGCCGGTGCGGCGACCGTCGAGCTGGCGCTGGCCTGGCACCGCGACACCAGCTCTCCCCTGGTCAACACCGTCCTCGCCGAGCTCGAGGACGTCTTCCCGTCCGCACGACCACCAGCGGAGGCCGGCTCGTGAAGATCACCCAGGTCGAGGCGATCCCGTTCGCCATCCCGTACCGCAAACCGCTGCGCTTCGCCTCCGGCGAGGTGCACGCCGCCGAGCACGTGGTGGTGCGGGTGCGCACCGACGACGGGATCGTCGGCGTGGCCGAGGCACCGCCGCGACCGTTCACCTACGGCGAGACGCAGGCCGGGATCATCGCCGTCATCGACTCGATCTTCGCCCCGCAGCTGGTCGGGCTGAGCCTGCTGGAGCGGGAGACCGCGCACGCCCGGCTCGCGCGCACCGTCGGGAACCCGACCGCGAAGTCGGCCATCGACATGGCGATGTGGGACGCGCTGGGCCGCAGCCTGGACGTCTCGGTGACCGAGCTGCTCGGCGGCTACACCGACCGGATGCGGGTGTCGCACATGCTGGGCTTCGACGAGCCGGCCGCGATGGTCGCCGAGGCCGAGAAGATGCGCGACACCTTCGGGATCACCACGTTCAAGGTCAAGGTCGGGCGCCGTCCGGTCTCGCTGGACACCGCCGTGGTCCGCGCCCTGCGCGAAGGCCTCGGCGACGCGGTGGAGCTCTACGTCGACGGCAACAGGGGCTGGACGGCCGCCGAATCGGCGCGTGCCATGAAGGAGATGGCCGACCTGGACCTGCTCTTCGCCGAGGAGCTGTGCCCGGCCGACGACGTGCTCGGGCGCCGCTGGCTGGTGCAGCAGCTCGACGTGCCGTTCATCGCCGACGAATCCGCCGTGACCCCGGCCGACGTCACCCGCGAGGTGCTCGGTGGTTCGGCCACGGCGCTGAGCATCAAGACCGCGCGGACCGGGTTCACCCGCTCGCAGCGCACCCACCACCTCGCCGAAGGCCTCGGCCTGGAAGTCGTGATGGGCAACCAGATCGACGGCCAGATCGGCTCGCTGTGCACGGTGGCCTTCGGGGCCGCCTACTCGCTGACCTCGCGCCGGGCCGGTGAGCTGTCGAACTTCCTGGACATGAGCGACGACCTGCTGGCCGAGCCGTTGCGCATCACCGACGGCGAGCTCACCGTCCGCCCCGGCGCCGGTCTGGGCGCCGAGCTCGATCCCGACAAGCTGCGGCACTACCGCCAGGACCGCTGATCCGACCCACCACGAATCAAGGAGGATTCACATGACCACCGCTCACGACACGGCCACCGCCGCAGCTTCCGGCGCCAGCGCGACCGAACGGTTCAAGAGCGACAAGCTCACCGGGGTGGAGGGCACGCCGCCCGAGCGCGTCAGCCTGCTGGCCCGCGAAGTCCTCGACGCCGTGCACGCCACCATCCGCAAGCACAAGGTGACCTACGACGAGTACAACGCCCTCAAGGCATGGCTGATCAGCGTCGGCGAGGACGGCGAGTGGCCGCTGTTCCTCGACGTCTGGGTCGAGCACGTCGTCGAGGAGGTCGCCACCGAGCACCGCGAGGGCAACAAGGGCACCATCGAGGGCCCCTACTACGTCCCGGACGCCCCCGAGCAGGGCTCCAGCGGCTCGGTCCCGATGCGCGACGACGAGCCCGGCACGCCGCTGACCTGGACCGGCCGGGTGACCTCCACGAGCGGTTCGGCGCTGGCCGGGGCGAAGGTGGAGCTGTGGCACGCCGACGCCGACGGGTACTACTCGCAGTTCGCGCCGAACATCCCGGAGTGGAACCTGCGCGGCACCTTCACCACCGCCGCCGACGGCAACTTCGAGATCCGCACCGTGCGCCCGGCGCCGTACCAGATCCCCACCGACGGCGCGTGCGGCAAGCTCATCGCCGCGGCCGGTTGGCACGCGTGGCGTCCGGCGCACCTGCACGTCAAGGTCTCGGCCCCGGGCCACGAGCTGCTGACGGCGCAGCTGTACTTCCCCGGCGACGAGCACAACGACGACGACATCGCCTCGGCGGTCAAGCCGGAGCTGATGCTGGCCCCGAAGCCGGTCACCGGCGGCGAGGCCATCGAGTACGGCTTCGTCCTCGACCCCGCCTGATCAGTCCACAGGAGACAGACACGTGCTCTACCACATCCGCATGGACGTGAACCTGCCGCCGGACCTCGATCCGGAGGTGCGCGCCGACCTGCTGGCGCGGGAGAAGGAGTACAGCCAGAAGCAGCAGCGCGAGGGCAGGTGGCCGCACCTGTGGCGGGTCGCCGGCGAGTACGCCAACATCTCGGTGGTCGACGTCGCCGACCACGACGAGCTGCACGCGATGCTGTCCGGGCTCCCGCTGTTCGCCTACATGGACATCGAGGTCACGCCCCTGGCGGGCCACCCGAACAAGATCGCTGACTGAAGGACTCCGCGGATGCCGGGTGTCCGTTGTGGACACCCGGCATCGTTCTGCCCGAGGAGGGATCGTGACCAGCGCGCTCGACGAGGTCGACACCGAGAAGCGGGTTCGCCGCGAACGATTCGAACGTCCCTCCCCCGCCGGAGCCCGCCAGGTGCTCCGGGACCTGAGCGGGTCGTCGGTCGCGGGCGGTGTGGTCGGGCTGGTGTTCTCCGCGACCGGCCCGATCGCGGTGATCCTCTCGGCAGGCACCCACGGCGGCCTGAGCTCCGGTCAGCTCGCGTCGTGGGTGTTCGGGGTGTTCTTCCTCAACGGCATCCTCACCGCGATCGCGTCCTGGGTCTACCGGCAGCCGCTGGCGTTCTTCTGGACCATTCCGGGCACCGTGGTGGTCGGCGCCTCGCTGAACCACTTGAGCTGGCCGGAGGTCCTCGGCGCGTTCGTCGTGACGGCGCTGCTGATCCTCGCGATCGGGCTCACCGGCTGGGTGCGCACGATCATGGCCGCCCTGCCGATGCCGATCGTGATGGCGATGGTCGCGGGAGTCTTCCTGCGCTTCGGGCTGGACCTGGTCACCGCGACCGGCGCGGACGCGGCCGTCGCCGTGCCCATGATCGCGGTGTTCTTGCTGCTCAGCGCGTTACCCCGGGCGGGCAAGCTGATGCCGCCGATCCTGGGCGCGCTGATCGCCGGAGCGCTCGCGGTTGCCGTGTCGGGCCGCTTCTCCCCGGCCGGCGCGGGCTGGCTGGCGCAACCGCTGCTGCAGGCCCCGGAGTTCTCCTGGCGCGCGATCACCGAGCTCGTCGTGCCGCTGGCGATCACGGTCCTGGTCGTCCAGAACGGCCAGGGCACCGCCGTGCTCAAGCAGGCAGGTCACCACCCGCCGACGAACGTGGCAGCGGTGCTGTGCGGGCTCTGGTCGCTCCCGGCCGCCGCGGTCGGGGCGGTGTCGACCTGCCTGACCGGCCCGACCAACGCGCTCCTGGTGGCCTCCACGGAACGCTCCCGCCAGTACACCGCGGGCATCGTCTGCGGTCTCGGCGCCGTCGTCGTCGGCCTCTTCGCGCCCGCCTTCGTGCGGTTCATGCTGGCCACACCACCGGCGTTCATCGCCGTGCTCGGCGGCCTGGCGATGCTCCGCGCCCTGCAGGGCGCTTTCGTCACGGCCTTCAGCACGAACTTCACGCTCGGCGCCCTGCTGGCCTTCCTCGTCACCGTCTCAGGCGTGCACCCGCTGAACATCAACTCGGCCTTCTGGGGCCTGCTGGCGGGGGTCCTGCTCTCCCTCGCCCTGGAGAGGACCCACTTCCGCTCCGCCTAGACCCACCACCCATGCACTCGAACCGCCGGATCGCAAGGCTCGATCTTCGGGGGATGTGCGGGTACGGTCCGCTGCGGTCGGCTTGGGAGGTTCGCGGTGAACGCAGACGAGCAGGAGCTGAGCAGGCTGCGCGAGCAGGGCATCGACGTCTCGACCCCGAACGTGGCGCGGATGTACGACTACTACCTGGGTGGTGCCGCGAACTTCGCGATCGACCGCGAAGCGGCGGAGAAGGCGCTGGCGGTCACCCCGGAGATCGGCAGGTTCGCGCAGGCGAACCGGAACTTCCTCGGCCGCGCGGTGACCTACCTCTGCGAGCGCGGGATCGATCAGTTCCTCGACCTGGGCTCGGGCATCCCGACCGTCGGCAACGTCCACGAGATCGCCCAGCGGCACAACCCGAACGCCCGCGTCGCCTACGTCGACCACGAGGCGGCCGCGGTCATGCACGCGCGCTCGCTGCTGGCCGAGGACCCTCGCGCGAGCATGACCCACGCCGACATCCGCGACCCGAAGGCGGTCCTGTCCGCGCCCGGGGTCACCGATCTGCTGGACTTCACCAAACCGGTTGCGGTGCTGGCCATCGCGATCCTGCACTTCGTGCCCGACGAGGACGACCCGGCCGGAATCCTGCGCGCCTACGCGCAGGCGTGCGCGCCGGGCAGCTACGTCGCCTTCTCCCACGCCGCGACCGTGACCATGACCGAGGACCAGGTCTCCCGGGGGCGCAAGATCTACAACAGCACCACCACTCCCCTGGTCATCCGCGACAACGACGCGATCCGGGTTTTCCTCGACGGCTTCGAGCTGGTCGAACCCGGCGTCGTGCCCGTCAACCACTGGCCGGTCCCCACCGGCGAAACACCGGCCAACGGCTACGGAGCCGTGGCAAGACTCCCGTGATCCGGCACCTCCCGGACCGGTGTCGACACGGCCTACGATCCTGGGCATGACCGTCGCGATCGGATGGGTCGGGGTCTGCGGTGCCGCCATGCTCGCGCTGCTGGTCCTGGGCGTCTTCAGCTGACACGGCGCGCCGCGCACGTCTGGCCGAGCTCTCCGGCAGAGGTCATAGCGGCCCCAGCACCTGGTCGGGATCGGCATCGAGAGCGAGATCCTCCAGCACCGGCAGCAGCTTGCGCTCTTCGAACCGGAAGTGGCTCTCCATGATCGCGCTGATGCCGTCCAGGTGGTGCTCCAGCTCCGCCGGGGACGCCGCCCGGCCGATCGCGGCCTGCATGTCCGACAGCAAGTGGGCGATCATCGAGTGGTCCTGCTCCAGCGCGCGCAGCGTCTGCCGAAGCTCCGGGTGGGCAGCCGCGATCGCCGGGAACAGCTCCCGGTCCTCGCCTTCGTGGTGACGTGTCAGCGCGGTGCAGAAACCGCGGCAGAACACCAGCAGGTCGCGGCCGACCCGCTCGGCCGGAGCGCCGCTGCCCAGCTCGTGCCGGGTGACCTCCAGCGCTTCGCGCAGGCGCCCGTGAACGCGCCGCAATTCCTGGCTCCAGGCGACCAGCCTGGTCTTCTCGCCCTCAGTCACGTGAGGGCGAAGGCTTCGACATCCGCATGTCGCATCCTTCGAGTTCCACGCCTCCATGCCTGGCACGGACTGCCACCAGCACGCGACGCTGCCGCCAACCTAGCACCACGCCCCTGATCGGGGAACGGGGTTCTGGTATACCCGTGGGGGGTATGTGGAGTAGGGTCGCGCCCGTGCCGCTGGAGGCGGCACCGGACGACATGACAGCGAGGAAGGGCGAGAGGCACTCTCACGACGAGGAAGCCACGTTCATGGCCGACATCAAGGAGGCCGCGCCGGAGATGGTGGCGGCGTTCTTCGGCTTCGACAAGGCCGTGTTCGACAAGAACAACGGGAACCTCGCCTTGGCCACGCGTGAGCTGATCGCGGTCGGGGTCGCGGTGACGACGCAGTGCCGCTACTGCATCGAGGACCACGCCAAGCGCGCGGTCAAGGCCGGCGCGTCCAAGGCGGAGGTCGCCGAAGCCGTCATGGTCGCCGCCGCTCTGCGCGCCGGTGGCGGCGTCACGCACGGGTGGAAGGCGATGAAGAGCATCAGCGAGGACGAGCAGGCCCCCGCCGCTCGTGGCGGGCCGCTGAGCAGTTCTCCCGATGCAGGTCTCCGGTGCGGCGCATAGCCTCGACCGCCGACCCGGAGACCCCATGCAGTCCCAGCAAGACCCGACCACGACCTCGCGATCCAGGAGGGGCATCGGCATCGCGGTGGCCGCAGCGCTGCTGGTCGCAGGTGGCGGCGTGGTGGCGCTCGGCGCCGCGATGGGCTTCGGCGACGCCTGCACCTTCACCCCCGGTGCGCTGCACTGCCCCAACGGCGAGGTCAGCTACGCGAGCTACTGGACGCTGCTGGCCCTCCCGCCGCTCGGACTGCTGGCGGCGCTGCTGGTCGGCGGCATCGGAGGCGGGATCGCCCTGCGCCGCAGCCGGACCGGTCTGCGCTGGGCGGGCGCGGCATGGGCGGTCTTCGCCCTGTACTTCCTCATCACGATCATCGTCGGCCACTTCGTGATGTGGTGACTCCGGGCAGTCCTGGTCCAAGTTGACCGGACGCTCCAGACATCGATCACGGGCGGTTTGGGCAAAACTGCCACCGCACCCCCGGGTTTCGACGGCGCGACCCCCGTCACACCAGCACTGCGAACAGCCCGCCGATCACGGCCGCACCCACCACCGAACCGCCCACGACCTGCGAAGTCGTGTGGTCACCGAGCCGCACGCGCGACCAGCAGATCGCCGCGACGACCAACGTCGAAAACCACCACACCGGGCCGTGCAGCACCACCAGCACCCCCGCCGCACCGGCGGCCACGGCGGCGTGCATGGACACCTTCCACCAGATCGTCACCACCCCGGTGACGAGCAAGGCGGCCACCATCGTGACGTCCAGCGCCACCAGCGTCCACGGCGCACCCAGCACGACGAGCAGCACCAACCCGACGCTGCTCAGCACGATCAGGGCGAGGAACGGCACGAGCCTGCCCTCCCGGTCGCGGACGTGATGCCCGTCCCAACGCCCCGAGCGCGCACCCCACACGATCACCGCCATCGGGAGCACGCTGCTGGTCAGGGCCACCAGCAGCCCCCACCCCAACGCCGGGACCGCAGCACGAGTCGCCTGCCACGCCACCACCAGCGGAAGCATCGTCACGACCACCCACGGTGCCAACACCTCGGTGATCGCCCGCGCGATCCGATCAACCCACGGCTGCCGCTCGAGCCCGTCGCCCGCCTGCACCTCGACCTGCATCTCAACCTCTCGCCGCCAGGAAGCCCCTCACCGTTCAGGCATCCGCCTGGAGGAGGCGTTCTCCCACGCCGCCTCTGCGTGATCATGCAGGCAGTGCGCGGAACCGATTCGACCAGGGCTGCCCGAAGGATCAGCGCGCCGGGTGGCCTGCGCGACATCTCGTGTCATTCGTGGAATACGGGTTCGCGCGGGTTGTTGAACCGCGTGGTCGGTCGTCGCTGCTCGGGGAGACCAGCATGCAGTTCGGGGTCGGTGATATCTCGCCCGGTCGCAGGGCGACGGTGGTGGTCATCGGTGGCGGCCAGGCCGGTCTGTCGGCCGGTTACCACCTGCAGCGCAAGGAGTTCGCCAGCGCTCTGGAGCACCCCGAGGCCGAGCAGAGCTTCGTCGTGCTCGACGCCGGCCAGGCGCCCGGTGGGGCGTGGCGGCACCGCTGGGAATCGCTGCGCATGGCGACCGTGAACGGGATCTTCGACCTGCCCGGGTTCACCCAACCGCCGGTCGACCCGGACGAGCCCAGCCGAGTGGCGGTCCCGCGCTACTTCAGGGCCTTCGAGGAGGCCACCGAGCTGCCGATCCTGCGTCCGGTGACCGTCACCGCTGTCCGGCGCGCCGACCACGGCGAGGACCTGGTCGTGGAGACCGACCGCGGAGCGTGGACCACCCGCGCGATCATCAACGCCAACGGGACCTGGACCAACCCGGTCCTGCCCCACTACCCCGGGCAGGAGACGTTCACCGGTACCCAGCTGCACACCCGCGACTACGTCTCCGCCGAGCGCTTCGCCGGATCGCGCGTCGCCGTCGTCGGCGGCGGCATCTCGGCTCTGCAGCAGTTGGAGGAGATCTCCCGGGTCGCGACCACCTTCTGGTACACCCGCCGCGAACCCGTCTTCCGGGAAGGCGAGTTCGACCGCGACGTCGGGCGGCAGGTCGTCGCGCAGGTCGCCGCCGACGTGGAAGCCGGCCGCCCCACCGGCAGCATCGTCTCTTACACCGGGCTCGCGTGGACGCCGTACGCGCGGGCCGCCGAACGACGCGGAGCGTTGCAGCGCCGCCCCATGTTCACCGCGATCGAACCCGCCGGGCTCCGCGAAGCCGACGGGACCTTCACCCCGGTCGACGCCATCCTGTGGGCCACCGGGTTCCGACCCGCCCTCGCCCACCTCGATCCGCTCGGGCTGCGCAACGAACTCGGCGGCATCCGGATGCGCGGCACGCAGGTCGTGGGCGAACCCCGGGTCCACCTCGTCGGTTTCGGCCCCTCGCAGTCCACCGTCGGCGCCAACCGGGCGGGCCGCGACGCCGCCAACGCGCTCGTCCGCCACCTCCGGCAGCAGGACCTCGCCGGGGCATCCGCCCGCTGACCCGGCTCGCCGTCAGCTGAACTCCGCGTCCACGGAACTGCGCTGGTCCATGCGCAGCAAGGTCGCGGCGAGCAAGTGCACCCCGGTGGCGATCTCGTCGGGCTCGGTCCACTCCTCCGGGCAGTGGCTGCGGCCGTCGTGGGACGGCACGAAGATCATTCCCGTCGGGCAGCGCGCCGCGAGGTGCGCGGCGTCGTGACCCGCCGCGCTGGGCATCGCCAGCCACGGCAGCCCCAGTTCGTCGGCCGCGTTCGCCGTCAGGTCCTGCACGCTGGCGGCGGTGGGGACGACGTCGTTGTCCGAAGTCCAGTCCAGCAGCGCCTCGACCCCGTTCTCGGCGGCGAGCCTGCCGATCTCGCCGGCGACGCGCCGCTGCACTCCGGAGAGCCACTCCCGGTCGTCCGAGCGGAACTCGGCGGCGAGCACGGCACGCCCGGGAACGACGTTCTCCGCGGCGGGTTCGACGTCGAGCGTGCCGCAGGTCGCGACCGCCGCCTCCGGCCCCGTGCAGCCGATGCGCTCCACGGCCAGCACCGTCTTCGCCGCCGCCACCAAGGCGTCCTTGCGGTCACCCATGCGGCGAGTACCGGCGTGGTCGGCGCGGCCGACGAAGGTGGCGAGCAGTCGTTCGATGCCGACGATGGCGGTGACCACTCCGATCCCGACGTCTCGTCGCCGCAGCGTGGGGCCCTGCTCGATGTGCAGCTCGACGTAGCCGTGCAAGGGGGTGACGGCCCAGCTGGGGCGCAGCATGCCTCCGGGATCGATGCCGAAGCCCTGGAGGGCGTCGCCGAGCCGCGCGCCCTTCCCGTCCCGCAGGTCGAGGTGGTCGGCGGTGAGGACCCCGGTGGCCGCCTGGCTGCCCAGGCAGGTGCCGGAGTGGGGATTGGCCTCCTCGCCGAGGAAGTCGACCACCAGCAGGTCGTGGTCGAGCTCGGTACCGGTCTCGCGCAACCTGCGCACCACCTCGACCGCTCCGAGCGCGCCGACGACACCGTCGAACCGGCCGCCGCCCGCGACGGTGTCGGTGTGCGAACCGGTGACCAGCGGAGGTCCACCGAGACGCCCCGGACATCTGCCGACGATGTTGCCCGCGGGGTCGGTGAAGACCTCCAGCCCGGCGTCCCGCATGTGCGCGCGGACCCACTCGCGCGAAGCGCGGTAGGGCTCGCTGAACAAGCGGCGCGTCCAGCCCGCCGAGTCGGGCTCGGCGAACTCGGCGAGCTCGTGCACGTGCGACCACAACCGTTCCCGGTCCGGTTCCAGCAGCTCGACGTCCACCGCACCCACCTCCCAGTGACCCACCCCGACGCTAGGTCTCCGCACGAGCAGGGGGCAACGACTGGCGCACAAAAAACAGCCGAAAACCGCCAGGAACGGTCAACACCGGGCGCTGCTCCCGTTCTTCATCGATTTCGGAACCTCCACGACCCCATTCGTTTTCCGCGTTCTCCGCCGCCGTGTGGTGTACTGCGTTCAGGAACGGCTGACTGCCGGATCATCGAACTTCGAACCCGTTCCGCGAAAGGATCAGTTCACTACCACTTCGTGCGGCGAAATCCAATCAACAAATTCATTTCCTTCACGAACGAACGTCTTCAATCCGGGCCGCGGGAAAATTCTTCCCCAGCAGCATTTTCTCCCTTGAAAGCGCTCCTGGAATGAAGCAGCAACACGTGGGTGCGCACGCTGGAATGCGCGACACCACCAGCTCAGACACGTCCGGTCCGGAGAAGCAGCAACAAGGCATTCCACTTAACCGCCCAATCGTAATGTTCGAAACGATTGCCAGGAACGGGTTTTCCGGAGTTAGCCTGACTTCACGAACGAGGACTCTTCGGCCCCTTGGACTCGGTCGAGACCGCACCGCTGAATCCTCGGACACGAGCAGTCGCGAAAGGCTTTCCGGTGGAGTTGAGCGCACTTCCCCGCTCGCCGCCGGATGCAGACCGCGGCCAGGATCCCCCCCTCCTGGCCGCGGTCACCCCGGAACGGAGAAGCACGTGCACGAATCAGCGGAACGGGCCTTGTGGTTCCAGTACCGGAGCGACGTGGTGTCCGATTTCCACCGGGTCACCCATTGCGCCGCTGCGCCCGGTTTCCAGGGCGAGATCCAGTCGTGGTGCGGGCAGGAGTTCTCCGCGAGCGACGTCGAACGCGCTGCGGGGCCGGGCGAAGCGGCAGGCCCCGACAAAGCGCCTCCCGCGGCGCCGTGCACCGCGTGCCTGATGAAGCTGACCGCAGCGATCAACACCACCACCGAGCCCGTGCCCTCGACCCCTGCCGGCGGGACGTCCGACGACAGGGAGCTCGCCGTCGTGCTCCGCAAGGCGCAATGGCTGCTCGACGACACAGCGCACCACCTGCTGGCGGGACGTTGCGGCCCGGAGGAGCGCGAAGCGCTCGCCACCACGCTCGAGCAGCTCGCCGCCCTCGTCCGCGACCGACCTCCGCCGCACCTCGATCCAGAGCCCCGGCGGCTCCGGGCACAGCGCCGACTTCCGGAGGGACGGGTCGAGTAGTCCCGCGGACGCGGGTCGCTCAGGGCACCCGGTGGCCCGCTGCCCGCAGGAGTCCGTACCACTCGCCTCGGGTGAGGCGGATGTCCGAACCGGCTGCGGCGTCGGTGATGCGTTGTGGGGTGGTGGTGCCGAGGACGACCTGCATGCCCGCGGGGTGGCGGGTGATCCAGGCGGTGGCGATGGCGATCGGGGTGACGTCGTACTTGGCGGCGAGCTCGTCCAGCAGCGCGTTGAGCTCCGGGTGGTCGGGGTCTCCGAGGAAGACCCCGCCCTGGGCGCCCTTCTGGAACGGCGACCAGGCCTGGAGGGTGATGCCGTTGATGCGGGAGTGCTCGACGAGGCCACCGCTGTCGCGGGTGATCGCGTCGTCGTCGGCCGTGTTGGCCGCCAGGCCCTGCGCCACGATCGCCGCGTGCGTCACCGACAGCTGCACCTGGTTGGCCACGATCGGCTGCCGCACCGCGGTCTTCAGCAGGTCGATCTGGCGCGGGGTGTGGTTGGAGACGCCGAAACTCCGCACTTTGCCCGTGGATTCGAGGTGGTCGAAGGCGCGCGCGACCTCCTCCGGCTCGACCAGGGCGTCCGGGCGGTGCAGCAGCAGCACGTCGATGTGGTCCGTGCCCAGCGCCCGCAGCGAACCCTCCGCGGAGGACACGATGTGCTCGTAGGAGGAGTCGTAGTGCCACTCCTCGTCCACGATGCTGGTCTTGGTCTGCAAGGTGATCTGCTCGCGCTCGGCGCTGGAGAGCCCCAGCGCCTCGCCGAACCTCCGCTCGCACCAGTGCGTTCCACCGCCCGGATGCCGGAACCCGTACAGGTCCGCGTGGTCGAAGAAGTCGATCCCGGCCTCGCGGGCCGCGGTGTAGATCTCGCGGATCTGCTCATCGGTCTTGTCCGCGATCCGCATCATCCCCGAGATGATGTTGGGCGCCTGAGTCGTTCCGAGCGGAACGGTCCGCATAGGTCGTGTCACCTCACCGCACGAGTTCGTCCAGGAGCTCCCGGACCCGTCGGTCGATTTCACCACGGATCGCGCGGACGGCCCCGACTCCCTTCCCCGCGGGATCGGTGAGCTCCCAGTCGAGGTAGCACTTGCCGGAGAACACCGGGCAGGCATTCCTGCAGCCCATCGTGATGACGACGTCGGAGGCCTCGACGGCGCCGGTGGTGAGCTTCTTCGGGATCTCCTGGGGCAGGTCCAGACCGAGCTCCGCCATCACCTCCACCCCCGCGGCGACCCGGCTTGCTCGGCGCCCAGCGGCTCGCGCACCTCCGGTGAGCAGCACAGCTCCCCACCAGCCTGTTTCGACCTGTTTCTATATTGACATCCATCGAAACAGAGGAGCAAACTGGTCATTGCCCCAGACATTTCTCGAACCAAGGGAGCAGAGATGTCCCGCATGCAACTGGCGCTCCGCGTGGGCGACCTGGAGGGTTCCATCGCGTTCTACTCGAAGCTCTTCGGCGCCGAACCGGCCAAGCTGCGGCCCGGTTACGCCAACTTCGCCATCGCCGACCCGCCGCTCAAGCTCGTCCTCCTCGAGGGCGAGCCCGGGCAGGACACCGCCCTGGACCACCTGGGCGTGGAGGTCGACAGCACCGAACAGGTCGGCAACGCCACCGACCGGCTCGAGGCGCTCGGGCTGCCCACCGAGGCCGAGCAGGACACCACCTGCTGCTACGCCCGGCAGGACAAGGTGTGGGTGCACGGCCCCGGCCGCGAACCGTGGGAGGTCTACGTCGTCAAGGCCGATTCGCAGACCTTCGGCGCATCAGCGGAGACCTGCTGCGCGTGACCGGCGATCAGGCGTCCAGGACGTCGTTGAGGCGGCGGGCGAGCGCGACGTCGTGCTCGGTCGTCCCGCCTTCGTCGTGGGTGAGGGAGGTGACGGTCACGCACTTGTAGTCGTGGATGCGGATGTCGGGGTGGTGGTTGGCCCGGTTGGCGACCCAGGCCACCACGTTCGCCAGCTGCACGGCCCCGTTGAAGCCCTTCAACGTCCAGGTCCGGCTGATCGAACGCGCGTCACCGGTCCAGCCGGTCAGGTCCGGCAGGACGCGGGCCACCTGCTCGTCGCTGAGCATCGCGACTCCTTCCGACCCGGGGGTGGTCGACGACGCCGAGTCTACTTCTCGCCCGGTCGGCTCGGTGTCGCCGGATCAGGGCCTTCGTCCCTTCCCGTTCCGAGCCGGAGTCGCGATGGTGGCCTCAACGGGTCGGCCGACCGCCGGAGGACGCCATGCTTCAACCACATGAACGCCGCATCCTCGGGGAAATGGAGCGCCAGCTGCGCACCGAAGACCCCGCGCTCGCCGGCGAGATGACCAAAACCCGCGGCCGCTTCCGCACCTGGCTGAACACCCGCAGAGCCCTGGCGCTCGCGGCAGCGACGCTGGCGGTCCTGTGCCTCGCCCTCGGCGAAGCCACCGCCTTCTTCACCACCGCACTCCTGGCCGCAGCCCTGCTCCTGTCCCAGGGCTGGACCGTCAAGTCCCGAGAGGGGCCGAGCGGGTGGAGCCCGCCGCACTGATCGCTTCGGCGACGAATACACGACGATAATTCCGGACGGTGGAACCGAACTTCCTTCTTGAGGAATTCGCGATTGTTGTACTAACGTACGCGTTGCGTGTCAGGGGTCGTTTTCCGCGCGGCTTCCTGCTGGTTCCCCCGCAAGATCCGGAAGGTCGTCATGTCATCTTCGTACTTCTACGACAGCACCGCTGAGTACCCGCGAGACCTGCTCGGGTACGGGGAGGACGGGTACGACCCGAAGTGGCCCGGGGGCGCGCGCACCGCGGTGCAGTTCGTCCTGAACTACGAGGAGGGCGGCGAGAACAACGTCCTGCACGGCGACCCGGCCGCCGAGACCTTCCTCTCCGAGATGTTCAACCCCACCCCGTACCCGGACCGCCACATGTCGATGGACGGCATCTACGAGTACGGGTCCCGTCAGGGCGTCTGGCGGGTGCTGCGCGAGTTCGACCGCTTCCGCCTGCCGCTGACCGTCTTCGGCGTGGCCACCGCGCTGCAGCGCAACCCCGCCGTCACCGAGGCGTTCCTCAAGCGCGGTCACGAGATCGCCTGCCACGGGCTGAAGTGGATCCACTACCAGGAGGTCCCGGAAGACCTCGAGCGCGCCCACATGGAGCAGGCGCTCGAGATCGTGCAGGAGCTGACCGGCGGGATGCCGCTGGGCTGGTACACCGGCCGCGACTCGCCGAACACGCGGCGGCTCGTCGTCGACGACGGCCGCCTGCTCTACGACTCCGACTACTACGGCGACGACCTGCCGTTCTGGATGCAGGTCGAGAGCTCCAGCGGGGACAAGAAGCAGCACCTCGTCGTGCCCTACACGCTCGACTGCAACGACATGCGCTTCGGACTCCCCCAGGGCTACAGCGACGCGGAACCGTTCTACCGCTACCTGCGCGACCAGTTCGACGTCCTCTACGAGGAGGGCGACCCGAACGGGCTGGCGCGTCCGAAGATGATGAGCATCGGGCTGCACTGCCGCATGGTCGGCCGCCCCGGCCGGCTGACCGCGCTGCGCCGCTTCCTGGAGCACATCACCAGCAAGGACGACGTGTGGGTCACCACCCGCGGCGAGATCGCCCGGCACTGGGTGGAGAACCACCCCGCCCCCACCGCCTGACCCCTCGGCCGACGGCGCAGCACCGCCCGGCGAGCCCGACCATCACGGTCGGACTCACCGGGCGGCGTGCGTTGCGCGCGGGCCTCAGCCCAGGAAGAACTGGGCGATGAGGGCGGAGACCAGGAAGCTCGCGGCGAAGGACACCATCCCGACGGGGACGATCTTCCAGCCCATCCGCTTGAGCGCGGGCAGGTCCTTGCCGATGCTGAGCCCGGCGAAGACCAGGATCGGCGTGGTCATGGCCAGGAACTCCACCGGGTCCACCAGGGACAGCACCACGTCGGCGACCGGCGAGATCGGCGAGGTGACCAGGATCGCCAGCACGGAACTGCCCACCACCGCGGGCAGCTTGGTGAGCTTCTTGATCGCCAGCCCGAGCAGCACCACGGCGCTGACGAGCGCGAAGCCGAGCAGCGCGCGCGGGTCGAACCCGCCCGAGTAGACGACGTTGGCCACGAGCATCCCCCCAGCGCGATGCCGATGGCCGCCAGCGGGTGCACCCGGGAGGTCTCCGCCTCCTCCGGTTCGGGCACCGCCTGCGGCTCCGGCGCCTCGGCGGCCGGAACCGGGCCGGTCCTCCTGGTCAGCAACCGGTAGAAGCGGTCGGCCAGGGGCAGCGCGACGAACATCCCGACGTAGACGCCGAGGAGCGTGGTCACCAGGTTGCTCACCGCCGCCAGGGCGACGATCTGGTCGGCCATCTCGGGGAATTGGGCGGCGATCGCGGCCGACGAGGCGGCCATGACCGAACCCGAGCCCACGCCGGTGCCCATCGCCAGCGCCAGCGGGCTGAGCCAGCCGGTTCCCGCCAGCACGCTGGCCAGCAGCGTGACGTAGAGCGCGCCGACGACGCTGCCGAAGATGTACATGCCGAGAACGCCCCGGTACTCCTCGGAATCCGGGCCGAACCGCTCCGAGACCATCGCGAACGACGATTCGCGGTCGATGGAGAAGCACGCCCCGACCGCCGAACGACCCATCTTGAGCATCACCGCCAGCGGCAGCGACAGGGCGATCGTGCCGAAGAGGTGGCCGATCTCCTGGAACAGCAGCGCGGCGCTCGCCTCCTTGAGCACCGGCAGCTCGTGGCCCACCACGAAGCACAACCGCACGCCGAGCAGCAGCACGCCCACTTCGACGACGTGGGTGGCGGCGCGCTGCAGCCGGACCGGCACCGGCCGGATCCGCTGGATGCGCACCGCCGCGCCGAGCAGCAGACCCCAGATGATGGGGAACAAGGTGATGGCACCGGGGCCGATCTTGACCTTGTGGCTGCTGATCAGCTCGGCGGCGGCGGTCAGCACGAGCGCGATCAGGGTCAGCACGAGCAGACCCGGTCGCATTCCGCGGGCGCGGACGGACCGCTCGCGCACCGCGGTGGTGTTGTCGGACATCTTCGTCCTCCCTGGACGTTCTGGAAGGGGCGGTTGGGTTCAGCAGGCGACGACGTTGAGGGCGAGCCCGCCCAGCGCCGTCTCCTTGTAGCGGTGGCTCATGTCGGCGCCGGTCTCGCGCATCGTCTTCAGCACGGTGTCCAGCGACACGACGTGCGTGCCCTCGTCGTTGAGCGCGATGCGCGCGGCCATGATCGCGGTGTTGGCGGCCACGGCGTTGCGCTCGATGCACGGGATCTGCACCAGGCCGCCGACCGGGTCGCAGGTGAGGCCGAGGTGGTGCTCCATGCCGATCTCGGCGGCGTTCTCGACCTGCTCGGGCGTTCCGCCCAGCACCTCGGCCAGTCCCGCCGCCGCCATCGAGCAGGCGGAGCCGACCTCGCCCTGGCACCCGACCTCGGCTCCGGAGATCGAGGCCGCCTGCTTGCACAGCGATCCGACGGCCGCTGCGGTCAGCAGGAACCGGATCACGCCGTCCTCGTCGGCGCCGGGCACGAAGCGGGTGTAGTAGTGCAGGACGGCCGGGATGATCCCGGCGGCACCGTTGGTGGGTGCGGTCACCACGCGACCGCCGGCGGCGTTCTCCTCGTTGACCGCCAGGGCGTACAAGCTCACCCAGTCCTGCACGCCCAGCGGGTCGGCGGAACCGTCGCCCTGGTCGAGCCGGGTCCGCAAGCGGGCCGCTCGGCGCGGCACCCGCAGCGCGCCCGGAAGTTCGCCGTCGCGCTCGCATCCGCGCCGCACGCAGTCGCGCATCGCCGACCAGATCTCCAGGAGCCCTTGCCGCACCTCGGGTTCCGGGCGGCGCGCGGTCTCGTTGGCCAGCACCACGTCGCTGATCGAGGACCCGGTCCGGCGGCACCACCCGATGAGCTCGTCGGCGGTGGCGAACGGGTGCGGCAGGACTTCTCCGCCCTGGGCGGGTGTTTCGCCGTCGGCCACCACGAACCCGCCGCCGACCGAGTAGAAGGTCCGCTCGGAGACGCCGTCCTCGGCCCAGGCCGTGAAGACCAGTCCGTTGGGGTGCCCGGGCAAGCTCCGATCGCGGTGCAGGACCAGGTCGCTGCCGGGGTCGAAGTCGATCCCGCGCGCACCGAGCAGCTCGATCCGCCCGCTGTCGTGGACGCGCCGGACCTGCCCGTCCACGACGTCGGGGTCGACGGTGCCGGGGTGCTCGCCGAGCAACCCCAGCAGGACCGCCTTGTCCGAGCCGTGGCCGCGTCCGGTCGCGCCGAGCGAGCCGAACAGCTCCACCCGCACCGACCGGACCCCGGCCAGCAGACCGGCCTCGTCGAGCTCGACGACGAACCGGCGGGCCGCAATCATCGGGCCGTTGGTGTGCGAGCTCGACGGGCCGATCCCGACGCTGAACAGGTCGAACGCGCTGATGCTCACGGTCTGCCGCCCTCCGCTGCCGAGCTGGTGCGGGCGGCGAGCTCGCCGAGGAACTTCTCCCGCAGCACGGCGTCCGAGGCCACGTCCACGGCGGTGAGCGCCATCGCGGCGGCCCCGTCCACGACGGCGGCGTCCGCGGCCGGGGTTCCGGCGTCCTCGGCGAAACCCCGTGTGTGCGGCGGGTTCTCGGACCCAAGGATCGCGATACACGGGTGGATGCTGGGAACGACCTGCGACACGTTGCCCATGTCCGTCGATCCGCCCCGCATCGTGCGGTTGACCTGCAGCTCCCTGCCGAGGGACTTGATGTGGCCCGCGAAGAGCTCCGACATCGCCGGCTCCTGCCACAGATCGGCGTAGTCCGGTTCGGTCGGCGCCACGTCCATCGCCGCGCCGGTCGCCTCGGCACCGGCCCAGAAGCACGACAGCACGCGCTCCTTGAGCCCCGACAGCGATTCGATGTCGGTCGAGCGCACCTCGCAGTCGACCACGGAGGTCTCGGGGATGATGTTGGTGGCAGTGCCGCCTTCGCGCACGAACAGCCCGATCCGGCACTCGTCGGGAACCTGCTGGCGCAGCAGTCCGATCGCGACCTGGGCCACCACGGCGGCGTCGCCGGCGTTGACGCCCAGGTGCGGTGCCGCGGCGGCGTGCGAGGCCCGTCCGGTGTAGGTCACGGCGAACCTGCTCACCGCCTGGCTGGAGAACTCCGCCGGGTGGAGGTCCTGCTGCGAGGGGTGGACCATCATCGCCACCGCGACGTCGTCGAACACGCCCCGCTCGAGCAGCAGCACTTTGCCGCCGCCGTGCTCCTCGGCCGGTGTCCCGATCAGCTTCACGCGGATCCCGAGCTCGTCGGCGACCGCCGCCAGCCCGATCGCGGCACCCACCGCCGCGGCGGCGATCACGTTGTGGCCGCACGCGTGCCCGATGTCCGGCAGCGCGTCGTACTCGGCGCAGATCCCCACCGTCAGCTCCCCGGAGCCGCGCACCGCCGAGAACGCCGTGGGCACATCGGCCGGTCCGGGTTCGAGGTCAAAGCCCGCCTCGCGGAGCACCGCGCTGATCTTCTCCACCGACCGGTGCTCGGCGAAGGCCAGCTCGGGTTCGTCGTGCAGGCTGCGGCTGAGCTCGATGAGGCGGTCCCGCCACGCCTGCTGCTCGGCGCGCACCCGCTGCGCGCACCCTCGCCCCTGATCAGTCACTTCCACTCCTCCGGTCCGCTTTCCAACCTGGACACGCAGGGTCAGCGATGAGACCCTTCTCGCCTACTGACTGCAGGAACACACCAGAATTCGAGACCTGATGCAAGATTCAGCCACCGTGGACGAAGTCGACCTCGCTCTGGTCAACGCCTTGCAGATCCGGCCGCTCGCCTCGTGGTCCCTGGTCGGCCGGGTGGTGGGGATCGACCCGGTCACGGCTGCGCGCAGGTGGGAGCGCTTGGAGCGCAACGGGCAGGCGTGGATCTCGGCGTACCCGCCGATCACGCCCAACCAGGCGAACGCCTTCGTCGAGATCGAGTGCGAACCGGGACGGGGCCTGCCGGTGGCCGCGGAGCTCGCCGAGGACCCCCAGGCCATGACGGTGGACGTCACCGCGGGTGGGCGGGACGTGCTGGTCACGGTGAGCGCGCCGAACCCGGAGGTGCTGTCGAGCTACCTGCTCGAACGCATGAGCCGGGTGCGGCACCTGCGGCACGTGCGCAGCCACCTGGTCATCAAGACCTACACCGAGGGCAGCCGCTGGCGGCTGCGCGCCCTCGACCAGGAGCAGCTGGCGCGGATGGCGCGCGAAGCCAACGATTCCGCCGAGCAGCCGGCGGGCCAGCCCGGCGAGGAGGACTGGGCCATCGCCGTCACCCTTGCCGCCAACGGGCGGGCCGCGATCAGAGAGCTGGCCGAAGCCGCTTCGACCAGCGCCAGCACGGTCCGCCGACGGCTCGCTCGGCTGACCGCCAGCCAGCAGCTCCGCCTGCGCTGCGAACTCGCCCGCACGTTGACCGGGTGGCCCGTCTACGCGTGGTTCTTCGCCCGGGTCGCCACCGCGCACCTCGACGAAACCGGGCGCGCGCTGGCCCGGATCCCCGAGGTCCGCTCCGTGACCTCGACCGCCGGGCCCTACAACCTCATCATCGCCGTCTGGCTGCGGTCCCTGGTCGACGTGCAGGAGCTCGAGACCCAGATGACCCGAGGCCTCCCCCACCTCGACGTCATCGACCGCAGCATCGCCGTGCGCCCGGTCAAGCTGGTGGGCCGCCTGCTGGACGAACGCGGCTGCGCCACCGGCTCGGTCTCGCTGGACACGCGGCGCTGCCCGTGAATCCGCGCACGACCGCTGCCGATCACGGCTGCGGTGGCAGTGCGAGGCGGAGGCAGAAGCAGGCACCGCCGGGTTCGTGCGGCTCGTACCAGGCGCTGCCGCCGTTGGCCTTGGCGAGGCTGAGCACTATCCACAGCCCGAGGCCCGTGCCCTTCACCTCGCGGCTGGTGTTCGGTTCCCGGCTGAACCGCTGGAACACGCGGGCGACGAACTCCTCCGGGACTCCCGGTCCGCGGTCGCACACCCGCAGCTCCACCCAACCCGACCGCTCGACCGCCTCGACCGACACCGGCGGGCGCCCGTGGATGAAGGCGTTCTCCAGGTAGTTGGAGAGCATCTCGGAGAACTCCTGGCGGTCGACGAAGGCCTCGAGGTCCGGGCTGCAGGAGACCGTCACGTGCCGGGTCTTGTCGCCGAAGTCGGCCAGCCTCTCGAGGATCGCCTCGAGCACCGCCACGGGTTCGCGGAAGGCGCGGGCCTCCTCCGCGTCGATCCGGGAGGCGGTGAGGAGCTTGCGCATGAGCGCCTGGAGCCCGTCCATGCGCTTGATGATCTGGTCGACGATCTCGCCACCGCGCTCGTCGCGGTCCGCGGACAGGTGGTCGCGGAGCAGGTGCACCAGCAACTTGATCTCCGCGACCGGTGCGCGGAGTTCGTGGGCGGCGACGGCGACGATCGTCGTCTGCTGCTCCAGGGCGAGCTCGAGGTCGCGTTCGACCTCCTTGCGGCGGGTCACGTCGTGCAGTACCGCGACGTGGATGCGCTCGCCCTGCCAGACCGTGGTGGTCACGCGCATCTCGACCACCTGCGGCGGCCCGCCGGGTGCGAGCAGGTCGATCTCGCTGGTCTCCTGGGCGACCACCGGGAAGCCGAACGGGCTTCCGATGAGCTCCTCCGCCGAACGGCCGAACAGCGCCTCGGCGGCCGGGTTGCACAACCGGATGATCCCGCTGTGGTCGACCGCGACGATCCCGTCGGCGGAGGCCGTCACCAGCGCCCGGTCGCCACCGCCGCGCAGCGGCGCGCCGGGGTCCCGTGCTCCGCTGTCTCCGCTGGGCTGAGCGTTCGGGCTCTCGCTCATCAGGTCACTGCTCCGCCGGCCGCCGCGGCTGCTCGGGCACCACGGGGTTCGCGAACAGGGCACCGGAGGCGGCCTGCAGGGGTTCGCCGATGTGCATGCCGCGATCGTCGACATCCACCTGGCGGATGCGGTGGTCGTGCGCGGTCCCGCGGGCCTGGACGACGGCGATGGCCCGCCGGATCTCGCCGCCGTGCTCGAAGTCGCGGAGCGCGATCGTGACGTCGACGAGGCTGGCGATCTCCACGGCGACCTCGGGCGTGAGCGACGGCGTCAGGCGCGGCCCCGCCGCCGAGGTGAGCAACGTGGTGATCTCGCGGGGGCGCACCACCGCGCCCAGGGCGACGAGGAAGTCGAGCAGCGCGCGCTGGGTCGTGATGCGTTCCAGCGCCGAGAGCGTGTCGATCACCATCCGGTGGGGGCGGAAGGAGGTGACGGTGCGCCGCAGCCGGATGAAGTGGTCCTCCAGCGACGACTCCTCCGGGTACTCCGAGACCACCCGCAGCAGCCCGGTCTCCTCCATCGCGTCGAGGTCCAGTCCCCAGCCGGCGGCGTTGCGCACGAGCTGCTCGCGGGTCTCGTCGAAGGTGTAGAGCAGGCATCGCTCGCGCGCTTGGACCGAGGAGGCGGCGAAGCTCAGTCCCACCAGCGTCTTGCCCGCGCCGGGAGAACCGCTGAGCAGAGCCATCGCGTCCCGGTAGAAGCCACCGCCGCACATCTCGTCGAGGCCGGGCGTGCCGGAGGACACCCGCCGCCGCGACGCGCGGGGGCGTTGCCCGAGGAACGCCAGGTGCATGACGACGATCCCGTCCTGCGGGTCGATGGCGAACAGCCACTCCCCCGTGCGGTGCGCGGCGCCGCGGAACTTGACGATCTCGACGGTGCGGCGGCGCTGCTCCTCGCGCGGGACGTTGCGGAGGATGATCACGTTGTTGAGCACGAACTCCTCGACGCCCAGCATCGACACCCCGTCGTGCTCGACGGTGCGCTCCGCGGTGAGCACGGCGGTGACCCCGATCCTCTCCAGGGACCCGGCGATGCGGAACAGTTCCTGGCGAACGTTCCCGGCATCGCTGAACCGGGTGAGGATCGCGCCGATCGAGTCGAGCGCGACGCGGGTGGCTCCGGTGCGCCGGACCGCGTCTTCGACGCGGGCGACCAGCGCGGCGAAGTCGTAGTCGCCGACGGTTGCGGATTCTTCGATGTCGGCCGAGGCGTCGACGAAGGTCCACCAACCCTGGCTCTCCCACTCCTCGATGGGCTGGCCCGGCGACGCGGCGTTGCTGCGGATGGCCGCGGCGGTCTCCTCGAACGTGACGAAAACTCCGGCCTGGCTGGAATCGCGAATGCCGTGGGCGAGGAACTCGATGGCGAAGAGCGTCTTGCCGCTGCCGGTCGTGCCGGTCACCAGCGTGGAGCGCCCAGCGGGCAAGCCGCCCATCGCGACCTGGTCGAAACCGCTGATGCCGGTCGGGAGCCGTTCGATCGCTTCAGCGCTCACGAGCCGCACCGCCTCCCGATGAATGCCCGTCGGTCTCGGGCAGGCCCAGCGCGGTCGTCATGCGGTATTCGTCGGACAGGTCCCCGATCACCCGTCGTTGCGGCAGCGGAGCGAGCCGGACCACCGTCGGGGTCGCCAGGATCCGCAGCTCGCCGGCCAGGTCCGGGCGTTCGGCGGCGTCGACGACCTCGATCTCGTAGCGGCCGGGGACCCGGCGTTCGCACACCGAGCGCAGGTTCGTCCACGCGGCCTGGGAGCGCTCCGTCTGCCCGACCACGAACAACCTGAACCAGAATTCGACCACCTGACCACGCGCTTTCGCCCATCTGGGACTGAGGGGCCGGCGCCGTCCGCCGCCGACCGGCTGTGTCCCCATCGTGCCCCAACGAGCGCGGCACCGCGTTCCACGAACCCCTGGTGTGGGGCATCAGGCGTAGACTGGGATCAACGAGGTTCTCGGCAAAGTGGGCAGTCCAGCTCGACAGTCCCGGGGGTCAGCACCGGTCGTCCGTCGATCGGGGAGGAGGTTCCGACATGGGACCCGACCAGCCGCGCACGAGCACCGCTCCGCGCTTCACCCTCAAGCCCACGCCGAGCGCGCGCGGCTACGTCGACGGGGCCTGGTGGCCGCGCTCGAACGACCCGGCCACCGAGTTCCCCGCGCTGCTGTCGGCGATCACCACGGACTGCGGGCCGGTCACCCGGCTCAGCTACAACCTGAGCACGTGGGGCGCATCACCCAAGCGGCTCGCCGTTGGCGGGCACCCGGTCCGCATCGAGGGCTTCCGCACGCTCGACCCGCGCACGGTCAGCCTGACCGACCCGAGCGGGCACCGAACGGTGCTGCTGGTCGTTCCCCCGGAGGCGACCGAACGTCGCGGGCACGCCCTCCTCGCGCGCGCCGCAGCACCGGACAACCTCGCTTCTCCGCGGGACCTGCTCGACGACGAGCCGGACCCGCTCGCCGCGAGCATCCCGGAGCAAGCCGACGAATCACCGGAATCCCGCTGGGAAACCGAGGGCGGGCACCTGCTCGCCGACCGGTGACCTAGCTCGTTCGAGACCGTGGGCCGGTTCGATCTCCTCAGCCTGCCCACGCGAAGCGGGGGCGACGACCTCCCGGCCGTCGTCCCCGCCACTGGCGTGCCTCAGCCCATCTCCTCCAGCGTCCGGCCCTTGGTCTCCGGGATCCACTTCCACACGAAGTAGATCGACAGAGCCGCGAACGCGGTGTGTCCGACGTAAGCGCCGCTCAAGCTCAGCTCGGACAGCGACGGGAACGTGACCGTCACCAGCCAGTTGGTCACCCACTGGGCTGCTGCCGCCACGGCCAAACCCGAAGCGCGGATCCGGTTCGGGAACATCTCGCCCAGCAGCACCCACACCGCCGGGCCCCACGAGATCGCGAAGAAGAACACGAACGCGTGCGCCGCGACCAAGGCCACCACCCCGTAGGGGTCGGGCATGGTGGGTTCTCCGTTGACGATCTGCGCCTGGGCGAACGAGAACGCCGCGGCGGCCAGGGTGACCGCCATGCCGATCGACCCGGTCAGCAGCAGCGGACGACGGCCCGCCCTGTCGAGCAGCACGAGGGCCACGACGGTGCCCGCGATGTTGAAGATCTGCGTGGACATGCTCAGCAGCAGCGAGCTGTCCTCGTTGATGCCGACGGACTGCCACAGCGCCGAGGAGTAGTAGAAGATCACGTTGATGCCCACGAGCTGCTGCAGCATCGACAGCCCGATGCCGATCCACACGATCGGCAGCAGCGCGCTGCCCTCGGCCTTCAGGTCGCTCAGCCGCGGTTTGCGGTTGCTGCGCAGCGAGTCCTGGATCTCCGACAGCCGTGTGTCCACATCGGACTGTTCTAGTGAGGCGAGCACTTCCCGCGCCTCCCCGGACCGCCCGGTGGCGACCAGGTGCCGGGGCGATTCCGGGATCGTGAACGACAGGATCCCGTAGAGGACGGCCGGTACCGCGGCCACGCCGAGCATCCACTGCCACGCGGAGAGCATCCCGAGGGGCTGGGTGGCACCGCCCGCGGCTTCGGCGATGGCCCAGTCCACGACCTGCGAGATGGCGATGCCCAGCACGATGGCCAGCTGTTGCAGGGTGCCGAGCTTGCCGCGCTGCGAGGCGGGCGCGATCTCGGCGATGTAGGCGGGCGCGATGACCGAGGCCATGCCGATGGCGACGCCGCCGACGAGTCGCCAGAACCCGAGGTCCCAGGCCGAGAACGGGATGGCGGAACCGATCGCGCTGATGCAGAACAGCACGGCGGCCAGCCGCATCGCCGGCAGTCGTCCGAACCGGTCGGCCAGGGAGCCGGCGAACCAGGCGCCGACGGCGGAGCCCAGCAGTGCGATGGCGACCGTGATGCCGGTGGCCACTGCATCGATTTGGAAGTGATCTCGGATGGCGTTGACGGCGCCGTTGATGACGGCCGTGTCGTAGCCGAAGAGGAATCCACCCAGGGCCGCCACCGACGCGAAGTGCAGTGCCTTCAGACGTCTCGGACCGGTAGTTCTACCGACACTCGGGGTGACGGCACCGGCGCTTTCCGCCATGCGTTGCTCCGTTGCAGTGCGTTGTTCGCTTGCGCCGCGTGCGCGGCGGAGTTAGTAAAGGCTACATACCAACCGGGCGTCAAGGGAGGCGGTGCTCGCCGTGACCGCGCATCCGGGTTCGCGCCTGCCCGGGCATACTTCCGGGGTGTCCCCGAACGGCCCGCACATGGTGCGCCAGCTCAACCGCCGGCTGGTCCTGGACCTGTTCCGCGACGGCCACGTGCTCTCCCGCGCGGACGTGGCCCGCCAGACCGGCCTGACCAAGCCGTCCGCGTCGGCGATCGCCGACGAGCTGCTCGCGGAGGGCTTCCTGATCGCGGCGGGGGTCGGCGAACCCGGTGCGGCGGGCGGCAGGCGGCCGAACCTGCTGCGGTACAACGAGCTCTGCCGGACCTACGTGGGTGTCCACTTCGGCGCCCAGCGGACGATGGTGCTGCTCACCGATGCGCTGGGGAAACCGCTGGCGCGCGCGTCGGCGGCGAGTTCGGTCGGCGATGCCGAGCGCGGGATGCGCGCGGTGCGGGGGCTGGTGCGGCGCGCGTGCTCGCGCGCGGAGCTCTCGCTGGGCCTGATCGCGGCGGTGGGCGTCTCGGTGGCGGGACTGGTCGACCAGAACTCCGGGAAGTGCGTGCTGGCGCCGAACCTGGGGTGGCGCGACGTGCCGATGCGCTCCCGCCTGGAGGAGCTGCTGGGCGCTCCGACCACGGTGTTCAACGAGGCGCACGCGGGTGCGCTCGCCGAGCACCACGACGGCGTGGCCGCCGGGGTCGGCTCGTTCGTGCGGCTGAGCGTCGGCGCCGGTGTCGGTTCGGGTGTGGTGCTGGGTTCGGAGTTGTTCTCGGGCAGCACCGGCATCGCAGGCGAGATCGGGCACTGCAGGGTCGAGGAGGACGGGCTCGAGTGCGGCTGCGGGAACCGGGGATGCCTGGAAACCGTGGCCAGCGAGCAGGCCATCACCAGAGCGGTCGATGACGCGCTGCGCTCCGGTGCGGCGAGTTCGCTGCGGGAAGGCAGTCATCTGCGCCTGATCATCGAGGCGGCGCACGGCGGTGACGCCACGGCTCGCGCGGCGCTGCGGCGCGCGGGACGTGGTCTGGCGCGCGGTGTTTCGTACCTGCTCAACGTGCTCGATCCGGATCTGGTGGTGATCGGCGGTGAGGTCCGGGAGGCCGGCGGGCTGCTGCTGGAACCGCTGCGGGAGGAGTTGCCGCTGTCGTCGCTGCCGCAGCACCGGGCGTGCCAGGTGGTGTTCAGCGAGGTGGCCGACGCCGAGCTCGACGGCGCCGTGCTGCTGGCCCGCCGGCTCGACGAGGCCGCGGCGTCATGAGGCGGCCGACGATCATCGACATCGCGCGTGCGGTGGGCGTGTCGAAAGCGGCGGTGTCCTACGCCTTGAACGGCCGGGGCGGGGTCTCGCAGGAGACGCGGGAGCGGATCCTGGAGGTGGCCGCGGAGATGGGCTGGCGGGCCAGCAGCGCGGCTCGCGCCTTGTCGAGCGATCGGGCGGCGACGGTGGGCGTGGTGCTGGCGCGCTCGCCCGAAGTGCTGCGGACCGAGCCGTTCTTCATGCAGGTGGTGGCGGGCCTGGAGCAAACGCTGTCGGCGCACGGGTTCTCGCTGCAGCTGGCGCTCGCCTCGGATCCGGGCACCGAGCTGGAGACCTACCGGCGCTGGTGGGCGGAACGCCGGGTGGACGGGGTCCTGCTGACGGATCTGCGGGTCGACGACCCGCGGCCCGCGTTGCTGCGGGAGCTGCGGATACCGGCGGTGTTCTTCGGCACCGAGCGGCCGATGGCCGGGATTCCGGTGCTGTGGGTGGACGAGCACGACATCGCCGACAACGCGGTGGGACACCTGGTCGATCTGGGGCATCGCCGGATCGGGCACGTGCAGGGCCCGGGGCAGTTGCGGCACACCGCCCGCCGGGAGCGGGAGTTGCGGCGCGCGGCCGAGGATTCCGGGGTGGACTTGGTGCAGGACCACGGCGACTACACCGAGGACGGCGGGATCGCGGCCACGGCCCGGCTGCTGGCGGTCGAGGCTCCGCCGACGGCGGTCATCTTCGACAACGACGTGATGGCGGTGGCGTCGGTGGCTCGCGCCGAGGAGCTCGGCGTGCGAGTTCCGGCGGACCTGTCCGTGCTGGCGTGGGACGACTCGATGCTGTGCCGGGTGGTGCGCCCGGCGATCACGGCGTTCTCGCACGACGTGGGCGCGGCGGCGGCGCGGGCGGCGCTGATGCTGCTGGAACTCATCGAGACCGGCGTGGCCGATGACGCCCGCCTGCAGCCGAGGGAACTGGTCACGCGCGACAGCACCGCTCCGGCGCCCGGACTCGGCTGACCGGAGCACCCACCGCGCACCACCGGTAACGAATCGGTCACGCCGCTGCGCCCCGCCCTTCTGGTTAACCGGTTAAGTCCCTAGCTTGAGCGGCGGACCCAACGACGGGTCCGACGAGGCCGAGGAGTCGTTTCGTGATCAAACGCTCACTCGCGGCGGTGTCGCTGATCGCGACGCTGCTCGCCGGGACGCTGACGGGCTGCGCGGGCTCGGCCGAGGACCCGAACACGATCACCTACTGGGCCAGCAACCAGGGCGAGAGCGCCGAGCAGGACATGGAGATCTTGCACGACGAGCTGGCCCAGTTCACCGCCCAGACGGGCATCAAGGTGAACGTGGAGGTCATCGGCTGGTCGGATCTGCTGAACCGGATCCTGGGCGCGGCGACCTCCGGAGTGGGCCCGGACGTGGTGAACCTGGGCAACACCTGGGCGGCGTCGCTGCAGGCGACCGGCGCGTTCGTGCCGTTCGACGACGCGCTGATGCAGCGCTTCGGCGGCCGGGACAGGTTCTTGGCCAGCAGCATGAGCTCGACCGGCATGGCGGGCCAGGTCCCGACGTCGCTGCCGCTGTACGGGTTGAGCTACGGCGTGTTCTACAACAAGAAGCTCTTCGCCGAGGCGGGTGTGGCCCCGCCGCGCACCTGGGACGAGTTCGTCGCGGCGGCCGAGCGGCTGACCGATCCGGCGCGAAACCGCTGGGGGCTCACGGTCGCGGGCGCCAGCTACACCGAGAACTCGCACTTCGCCTTCATGTTCGCCCGCTGGGAGGGCGTCGACCTGATCACCCGGAACGGGCCGGAGTTCGACTCGCCCGGCGCGGTGGCCGCGGTGCAGCGCTACCTGGACCTGATGTCGACGCAGAAGGTGGTCAGCCCCGGGGACGCCGAGGAGGGCAACACCTCCAGCGCCGCCGAGGACTTCACCGACGGCAACGCGGCGATGCTCATCGCGCAGAACAGCGTGATCCCGACGCTGCAGGACAACGGGATGTCCGAGGACGCCTACGGGGTGGTGCGGCTCCCTGCACCCGATCCACTGCCACCGGGCGGGACTCCCGCGTTGAGCCACGTCGCGGGCTCCAACATCGCCGTGTTCGCCGACAGCCCGAAGCGGGAGCAGGCGCTGAAGCTGGTGGAGTTCCTGACCAGCAAGGACATCCAGGCCTCGTTGAACAAGAAGTACGGGACGCTGCCGGTGGTCACCGACGCCTACGACGATCCGGCGTTCCACACCGAGGAGGACGCGGTCTTCTCCGACGTCCTGGCCAACTACTCGGAGCCGGCACCGATGATCCCGACCGAAGCGCACTTCGAGACGACGGTGGGCTCGGCGATGCGGGACCTGTTCGCCGAGATCGCCACGGGACGCCAGGTCACCACCGATGACGTGCGGGCGGCGCTGGCCGACGCCGAGCAGAAGATGCGAGGTACCGGCGGATGACCAGTACTGCTGCCCCCTCCCCCGCCTCCACCGCGGCACCGCCGGAGCCTCCGGCGCGGCGCCGGTGGTCCCCCTCCCGGCGGATGCTGCCGTACCTGCTGGTGGCGCCGGCGCTGTGCTTCGAGCTGCTGGTGCACCTGCTGCCGATGCTCGGCGGGCTGTACATGAGCCTGCTGGAGCTGACCCAGTTCTACCTGCGGGACTGGTTGAACGCGCCGCTGGCGGGTGTGGCGAACTTCAGCTTCGCGCTGGACTTCAACAGCGCGGTCGGGGTGACGCTGCTGCGCTCGTTCGCGGTCACGGCGGGTTTTTCGGTGCTGACCGTGGGGCTGTCGTGGCTGCTGGGCGTGTTCGCCGCGACGCTGCTGCAGCGCTCCTTCCGGGGGCGCGCGGTGCTGCGGACGTTGTTCCTGGTGCCCTACGCGCTGCCGGTCTACACCGCGGCGATGATCTGGAAGTTCCTGCTGGACCAGGACGACGGCATGGTCAACGCGACCTTGGGCGGGCTGGGCCTCACCGACGGCCAGACGTTCTGGTTGCTGGGCGACAACGCGTTCCTGGCGACGGTGGCCACGGCGACGTGGCGGTTGTGGCCGTTCGCGTTCCTGGTGCTGATGGCGGGCATGCAGTCGATCCCGCACGACGTCTACGAGTCGGCGACGGTCGACGGCGCGGGGCTGTGGCAGCAGTTCCGCTCGATCACGCTGCCGATGCTGCGCCCGGTGAACCAGGTGCTGGTGCTGGTGCTGTTCCTGTGGACGTTCAACGACTTCAACGTGCCCTACATCCTGTTCGACAAGTCGGTGCCGAACGCCGCGAACCTGCTGTCGATCCACATCTACAACAACTCGTTCATCACCTGGAACTTCGGCCTGGGGTCGGCGATGTCGACCTTGCTGCTGCTGTTCCTGCTGGTCGTCACGGCCGGGTACCTGGCCTTCACATCGCGGAGGATGAAGGATGCCTGAGCCGAGGTGGTTCCGCGTCCTGCGGGTCGTGGGCCTGACGCTGCTGACCATGTTCACCGTCGTCCCGCTGTACGTGATGGTGACCTCGGCGCTGAAACCGCTGGGCGCTGTGCGGGACCGGTTCCAATGGCTGCCGGAGGACCTGACGTTCCAGCCGTTCATGGACATGTGGTCGACGATCGACCTGGCCGACTACTTCATCAACAGCGCGGTGGTGGCGCTGGGCGCGGCGCTGGTCTCGCTGACGCTGGCGATCCTGGCGGCCTACGCGGTGAGCCGCTACCGGTTCCGGGGCCGGGACGGGTTCCGGATCGTGGTGCTGTCGACGCAGATGTTCCCGGGCATCCTGTTCCTGCTGCCGCTGTACCTGATCTACGCGACGATCGGCCGCTACACAGGCATCGAGCTCTACGGCAGCCAGCTGGGGCTGATCGTGACGTACTTGACGTTCTCGCTGCCGTTCGCGATCTGGATGATGGTCGGCTACTTCGACACGATCCCGCGAGATCTGGACGAGGCGGCGCTGATCGACGGTGCGAGCCCGGTGGGCGCGTTGTGGCGGGTGGTGCTGCCCGCGGCGCGGCCGGGGATCGCCGCGGTGGGCATCTACGCGTTCATGACGGCCTGGGGCGAGACGTTGTTCGCCTCGATCATGACGGATTCGGATTCTCGGACGCTGGCGGTCGGTTTGCGCGAGTACTCCACGGAGACCTCGGTGTACTGGAACGAGGTGATGGCGGCGTCGCTGGTGGTCAGCATCCCGGTGGTCATCGGGTTCCTGGCGCTGCAGCGCTACTTGGCGCAGGGGTTGACGGCGGGTGCCGTGAAGTGAGCTGTGCTGTCTGAACGTGCCGTGCAGGTTCCATCGCTGCGGAAGGGTTCTCATGCGACGCAATACCGCCAAGGTGACGGTGGCCGGTCAGCCCCAGGTGTGGTTGGGGGCGAACTTCTGGTCGCGCACCGGTGGCCCGCTGATGTGGCGGAACTACTCGCCCGAAGTGGTGCGCGAGGAGCTGCGGGTGCTCCACGAGCACGGACTGCGGCAGACCAGGTCGTTCTTCTACTGGCCCGACTTCATGCCCGCACCGGGCTCGGTGGACGAGCAGAAGGTGGCGCACTACCGGGATTTCCTGGACGCGCACAGCGAGGTGGGCATGACCTCGATCCCCACGTTCATCGTCGGCCACATGTCCGGTGACAACTGGGACCCGGAGTGGCGCGGCGGCCGGGACCTCTACGCCGACGTGTGGCTGGTGTCCGAGCAGGCGTGGTTCGTGCAGCAGATGACCGAGCGCTTCGCCGGGCACCCGGCGGTGGCGGGCTGGTTGATCAGCAACGAGATGCCGATCTACGGCCGGCTGCGGCACGAGCCGAAGGCCCCGACGGAGCAGGTCAGCGCGTGGGCCCGGCTGATGGTGCAGGCGGTGCGCGCCGGCGGCGGCACGCAACCGGTGTCGCTGGGCGACGGCGCGTGGGGCATCGAGGTCACCGGGGTGGACAACGGGTTCTCGGTGCGCGAGACGGGCGCGATGGTGGACTTCGTGGGCCCGCACGTGTACCGGATCGACAGCGACCCGGTGCGCCAGCACCTGATCGCGGCGTTCATCTGCGAGCTGTCGGCGGTGGCGGGAAAACCGGTGGTGCTGGAGGAGTTCGGGCTCTCCAGCGACCAGGTGTCTCCGGAGAACGCGGCCCACTACTACCGGCAGACGCTGCACAACTCGCTGCTGGCGGGGTCGACGGGCTGGGTGGCGTGGAACAACACCGACTACGACGAGCTGATCGCGCAGGGCCCGTACTCGCACCACCCGTTCGAGATGCACTTCGGGATCACCGATCACACCGGAGCGCCGAAGCCGCCGCTGCGGGAGCTGGCGGCCTTCGCCGAGGTGCTGGAGCGGGTGGACTTCGCCCGGTGCGAGCGCAGTGACACGCGGGCGGCTCTGGTGGTGACCGAGTACCTGGAGCGCGGGTACCCGTTCACGCAGGACGACGACCGGCCGTTGATCTTCGACACGCTGCACCAGGCGTACGTGGCGGCGCGGGAGGCGGACCTGCCCGTGGGATTCACCCGCGAGCGCGACGGCATCGACGCCGACTGCGACCTGTACCTGCTGCCGTGCGTGAAGCAGGTACAGGGGCCCACCTGGCAGCGGCTGCGGCAGCGGGTCGCCGAGGGCGCGGTGCTGTACCTGTCGTACACGGCGGGTGAGGTGGGGCATCACCGGCAGCCGTGGATCCCCTACTTCGACGAGACCTTCGGGGTGCGCAAGGACATCACCTACGGGGTGGTCGACGAGGTGGTCGACGAGGAGGTGCGGTTGACCTTCGCCGAGGACTTCGGCGGCATCCAGCAGGGCGAGGTCCTGCGGTTCCGGGTGTCGGGCAACGAGCACAGCCGGTCGTTCCTGCCGGTAACGCCGGAGGGGGCGACGGTGGTGGCCACCGATGCCCGCGGCAACCCGGCGCTGCTGCGCTTCGCCACCGGTGCCGGCGAGGCGGTGCTGTGCACGTACCCGGTGGAGTTGTTCGCGGCGCGCAGCACGCGGGCCAACCCGGACGACAGCCACCGGCTCTACGCGGCGCTGGCCGACATCGCCGGGGTGGCGCGCGAGGTCGCGGTGGACGACCCGGGGGTGTTCGCCGACGTGCTGGTGCACGAGGACGGACGCCGGTTCGCGTGGCTGGTCAGCCAGCACGCCGAGGCCACGACGGTGGTTCCGCGCAGAGCGGGCTCGCTGCGGAGCCTGTCGGGTGAGCCGGTCTCGGAGGTGGCGTTGGCGCCGTTCGGCGTCGAGGTGCTCGAGCTGAAGTCCTGATGGCGTGGGGGGGGGGGGGGGGGGGGGGGGGGGCGAACGGCCCCCCCCCCCCCCCCCCCCCCGCGCACGGAAAACCCGGGGCGCGGCCTCTCCCCGCCGCTGCTCATGACAAGCGGTGCGCGAGCACGCATACTCCCGGTGACGTCAACGGCGACGGGATGGGGCGATGTCTCGCGAGATCAGCACGGTTGCGGACGGTTTCTCGTTCTTGGAGTGCCCGCGGTGGCACGACGGCAAGCTGTGGGTGTCGGACTTCTACACCGGCCGGGTGGTGGCCACCGACGGCCGCCGTGAGCCGGCGGTGCTCGCCGAGATCCCGGGCCAACCGGCCGGGCTGGGCTTCTTGCCGGACGGCCGAGCGCTGATCGCCTCGATGCGCGACAAGCGGTTGCTGGTCCGCGACGAGGAAGGCCGGTTGTCCGAGCACGCGGACCTGTCGCGGGTGGCGCCGGGCTTGCTCAACGACATGCTGGTCGACCAGCGCGGGCGGGCCTACGTCGGCAACTTCGGCTTCGACCTCATGGCCGGCGCCCCGATCCGCAGCACCGGCTTGGTGCGGGTCGATCCGGACGGGTCGGTGGCCGTGGTGGCCGAGGACCTGCGCTTCCCGAACGGGATGGTGCTGCTTCCGGGCGGCGTGCTGGTGGTGGCGGAAACGTTCGCGGGGCGGCTCACCGCCTTCGACGTCGGCGAGGACGGGTCGTTGCACGGCCGCAGGGTGTGGGCGGCCTTCGGCGAGGCCCCGGACACCGACGACGTGGAGCGGGCGTTGGGTGCGCTCGCGGTGGGCCCGGACGGCCTCTGCGCGGACGCCGAGGGCGCGATCTGGGTGGCCGACGCCCTCAACGCCCGGGTGCTGCGGGTCCGCGAGGGCGGTGAGATCGCCGACGAGATCCCCACGGGACTGGGTGTTTTCGCCTGCATGCTGGGTGGTGCGGACGGGCGGACGCTGTTCCTGTGCACGGCGCCGTCGTTCGCCGAGCACGAGCGCCGCCCGGTCCGCGAGGCCGAGCTGCGCGCGGTGCGCGTCGAGGTGCCGCACGCCGGTCTGCCGTGATGGGTGCGGGGCCGGCCGCCTGCGCCGAGGGCCGGCCCCGAGCGGGCTACGCCGCGGACTCCTCGGTTCGAGGGGCGGATTCCGGGACGTAGCCGCGATTTCCGCGGGTGGCCACGATGGTGACCACGGCCGCGATGGTGGCGGCGGCTCCGGCGAGGACGCCCGCGTACCGGGTCGCGGCCGGCGGCACCGCGATCGATCCGGACGTGATCGCCCAGCTGCTGACCAGGACGCGTCCGGGACCGGGATTGGACCGGTTGAGCCCGCGCGAGCGCGACGTGCTGGCGCTGATGGCGGAGGGGTTGGGCAACGCGGCGATCGCCGAGCGGCTGGTGGTCACCGAGGGCGCGGTGCACAAGCACATCCGCAGCATCTTCGCGAAGTTGGACCTGCCGCCGGATGATCGCGCGGATCGCCGGGTCACGGCGGTGCTGAGCTACTTGGAGCGCTCTCCGTCGCGGCCGCGATGACCGGGGATGTCGTACTCGTCGCGCCTGCCGCACATGCCGAACCCGCCGCGCCGGGCGGGTTCGGTCACGGTGACGCGGGCGTCGTCGAGGTGGCGGGGGTCGCCTTCGGCGAGGGCGCGGAGCTGGTCGCCGGTGCGCTCGGCGGCGCGCAGGGCTCCGTTGCGCCAGCGCGGCACCCAGTCGGCGATCTTGGCCGCGACGAGCTTCGCGGCGGCGCGGTGGAATTCGCGCAGCGGTCCGCTGTCGCCGTCGAGCAGCGCTTCGCGCAGTTCGAGGTAGCCGGTGACGGCGAGGTCGCGCCGCCGCCGGGCGGCGAGCTCGGCTTCGGGGCCTTCTTTCGCGGGCAGCGCGGCTGCTTCGGCGTAGCTGTCGGGGTCGGCGAGCACCGGTGGCGGGAAGGTGAACACGGCGTCGCCGGCTTCGGGCAGTCCGTTGTTCTCCATGATCACGGTGACGCGCAGTCCGGAGCCTTCGACCATGCGGTGCACGGCGCCGGGTTCGAACCACGCGATCACGCCTGGTTCGAGGGGTGTTTCGCGATATCCGGCGACGGTGAGGGTGTGCACGGCGCCGGTGCCGCCGGTGACGACGTAGGCCTCCGAGCAGGTGAGGTGGATGTGCGGGCTGCCGCCGCACACGTCGTCGGCGGCGGGCCAGTCGTAGGCGCGCAGGTGGGAGATCCCGACGGCTCCGGGCAGCGGGTGCGGCTCGTTCACGTGTCCTCCCACGGGTTGTCGGCGATGACGGCCTCGAGCTGCGGGCGGGTGCGGGCCCCGTCGAACACCAGCAGCCGGTAGGCCAGGCGCAGGGTGTCGCCGTCGGCGAGCTCCAGCGGCCGGTGGAACGCCAGCGAAGGGTTGACCACGGGGAACGGTTGGCTGCGCACGAACCAGCGCGGGTCGGGCACGGGGTTGCCCGGGTGGTGCAGGAACAGCAGCGTGGAGGTGCGGTCGGTGCCGTCGTGGACGCCGGTGAACGCCAGCCACGGCGCGGCGGTGCCCATCATCTCCTCGGCCGAGTCGCCGCCGGGTGAGGTGACCGCTCCCCCGGTGAACGAGCGCGGCCCGCGCCAGAAGAAGCCGCAGTAGCCGGCGAGTTGCCGCCCGAACACGGTGGGGCTGGCGAACTCCAGCGGCTGTCCGCGCACGTTGGTCAGCCGGCTCCGCACCTCCAGCTGCCACCCGCCTCGATCGCCTGGGACGAAACCGGCGCGAACGCTGCGGTTCTCGTCCACCCAGCGCTGCCCGTCGGCGGTGATCCAGTCGACGTCCTCGACGAATCCCGGTCGTGCGCCGTCGCGGAGCGACTGGAAGTCGCGGTGCCGCAGTGCTCCGACGTTGGGCAGGTCGACGTATCCGGTGCCGGGGGCGCCGGGCGTGTAGGTGCCGCCGCCCCAGAAGTTCTGGCCGGACAGGTGGGAGGCGGTCATCGCCAGGCCTTTGTGCCAGCGGTGGTCGTGCGGCCGGTGCCCGGTGACGATCTCGCCGTTGAGGTCGCGCAGCGGGTGGAAGTGGGGTGCCGGGCACTCCCGCGCCGGGGTGGCGTCGCGGTAGGTGTAGCGGAGGAGTTCGACGTCGCGGGCGCGCACGCTGATGCCGGAGCCCATTTCGTGCACCACGGTCATGGTTTCGGTGGTCGCGGCTCGTCCGTTGTCGGTGTGCTCGGGCGCCGTCCCGGTCATGCCGTGCTTCCCTCCTCGGTCCCGGAGGGCACCCAGCCGGGCGTGTTGCCGTGCAGGTGGTGGTAGAAGGGGTCGTCGGGGGTGAGCTCGTGGCGGCCGACGGTGCGGCCGGTGAACGCCGACTCGTAGAGCGCGGTGACGAGTTCGAGGGTGCGGCGCGCGCTGTCGCCGCTGGCGGGTGGCCTGCGTCCGGTGTCCATTGCCTCGAGCAGGAGGTCGAGCTGGGCGGTGTGGGAACTGCGGACCTGGGCCGGTGGGGTGCGCCAGCGGCGGATGCGGTCGGGGTCGGTGACGTGCGGTGCCGGGGTGTAGCGCCAGTCGGCGTTGCCGTAGCCGTAGAGGTGGGTGAGTTCGACGGTGGCGTCGGTGCAGTCGATGCGCAGGTAGCTCTCCTCGCGCGGGCAGAGCACGCTGTTGACCACGGAGGCCAGGGCGCCGCTGGCGAAGCGCACGGTGGCCATCGAGACGTCTTCGGTGTCGACGTCGCGGTCGAGTCGTGCGGTGACGGCGTGGATCTCGGCCCAGTCGCCGAGCAGCTCGAGCAGCAGGTCCATCTGGTGGATGCCGTGTCCCACGGTGGGCCCGCCGCCTTCGGTGTGCCAGCGCCCGCGCCACGGCACCTGGTAGTAGGCGTGGTCGCGGAACCAGGTGGTGCGGCAGTCGGCGACGAGGGGCCGTCCCAGCTGCCCTTCGGCGAGCAGCCGCGCGGCGTGGCGTCCGGCGGAGCCGAACCGGTGCTGGCAGACCACGGAGGCGTAGGGACCGCCGTCGCGTTCGGCTTCGCTGATGCGGTCGTGCTCGGCCAGCGACAGGCAGGCGGGTTTTTCGACCAGCACCCACGCCCCGGCGCGCAGGGAGTGCACGACGGCGTCGACGTGCGCGAACGGCGGTGTGCACACGTGCACCAGGTCGGGTTCCTCGGCGGCCAGCATCTCGGCGGTGCTGCGGTAGCCGCGCGGGACGCGGTGGGTGTCCCGGAACCGCGCGAGGCGCTCGGGGTCGACGTCGACGGCGGCGACGACCTGGATGCGGTCCGCGGCGGAGCGCAACGCCGGCAGGTGGCGCTGCTCGGCGATGCCACCGGTGCCGATCACCGCGGCGCGCAGTTTCGGCGTGCCGTTCATCCGCGCCTCCCGCTCCGGTGCGTGCTGCGGATCGTGCCGAGTGCGGCGAGAGAGGGCCCGGCGGTGACCGCCGTGCGCACGAACTCCCGGTGCGGAGAACGCTACGAACCCGTTTCCCCGCCGTCAACTGGTGCTCCGGTCGGCGGCCTGCCCCTGTCCGCCGACCGGAGCGGTTTCACTTGCCCGCGCCCGCGGTGAGTCCGGCGATCATGAACCGGCGGCCGAGGACGTAGAGCACCAGCACGGGGATCGCGGAGAGCACGACGCCGGCCATGATGGCGGGGACGTTGACCGTGTACTGGCCTTGGAACTGCCACAGCATCACCGGCAGCATGGCGGTCTCCTCCCGCTGGGTGAGGATGAGCGGGAACAGCAGCCCGTTCCACACCTGCAGTGCCTGGTAGATGCCCACGGCCAGCAGGGCCGGTCGCGACAGCGGGAGCACGAGGTCCACCAGCACGCGGAACTGCCCGGCACCGTCGAGGCACATCGATTCGTAGAGCTCCTCGGGGATGTCGCGCAGGAAGTTGCTCAGGATCAGCACCGACAGCGGCATGGCGAAGGCGATGGCGGGCAGGATGATGGCCAGCAGGCTGTCGTAGAGCCCGGCTTCGACGATCATCACGTAGACCGGGATGATCGTGGCTTGCAGCGGGATCGCCAAGCCCGCCAGGAACATCCGGAACAACCACTGGTGGCGCCGCCGCTTGCCGCGCACGACGACGTAGGCGGCGGGCAGGGCGGTCGCCAGCACCACGACGACGGTGAGCCCGGTGGTGAGCAGGCTGTTGAACAGGAACTTGAAGAACCCGTCGGAGAACACCAGCCCGTAGTTCTCCAGCGTCGGGGAACCCGGCAGCGACAGCGGGTTGTCGGTGACGGCTGCTTCTTCGCCGCGCAGGCTGGTGACCACCACGTAGTACAGCGGGATGGCCACGACCAGCGCCCACAGCAGGGCGGCGGCGTTGGGCAGCAGGCCTCTGGTTCGCAGCATCACGCGCCCTCCTGCTCGCTGCGCATCCGGGCGAAGCCGGAGTACTTGGTCAGTCCCAGCGACAGGGCGGTGCCGAGCGCCACCAGCAGCAGCGCGATCGCGCTGGCGTAGCCGAGCTGGTACTGCTGGAAGCCGGTGACGTACATGTTCACCGGCAGGATCCGGGTGGCGTCACCGGGGCCGCCTTCGCTGAGCACGTAGAACAGGTCGAAGTAGGTCAGCGAGCCGACCAGCATCAGGGTGCTGGAGGTGACGATGGTGTTGCGCAGTTGCGGCAGGGTGATGAGGAAGAACCGCTGCACGGGTCCGGCGCCGTCGAGTTCGGCGGCTTCGTAGAGCTGGGCGGGGATCTGCCGCACGCCTGCTTGGTAGATGAGCGTGTGGAACGGGATGAACTGCCAGGACACCACGAAGATGAGGGTGTGGAGGGCGAAGTCGGCGTCGCCGAGGAGGTTCAGGCCGGGCAGGCCGAGCGCGGGCAGCACGCCGAATTCGGGGTCGACGAGGTTGCGCCACACGATGCCGATGCCGGTGGACGACAGCACCAGCGGCAGGAAGAACAGCGCGGCGAGCACGGCCCGGTGCTTCTGCTGTCCGGCGACGTAAACGCCGAGCAGGATGCTGATGGGTGTTTGCACGACCCAGCACAGGATCATCACCTGCAGCGACACCCACACCGAGTGCCACATGCCGGAGTCGGTGGCCAGTTCGCTCCAGTTGCCCAGGGCGTTGAGGCTGGGCGAGCTGATGCCGTTCCAGTCCATCATGGACAGCACGATCACCACGACGATGGGTGCGATGACGAACGCGGCGAAGAACACCAGGGCGGGTGCGGCGAACCAGGTGGAGGGTTCGGTCCAGTGCCGCGCGGAGCGGCTCGGGGGTTCGGTGGTGGCGGGTGGCGCGGGGCGCAGTGCCTCGGTGGCGGTCATCTCGAGGACTCCTCCATCAGCTGGGAGAACTCTTCCGGGCTGATCTGGTCGAGGAACAGCTTCTGCAGGTTGATCAGCACGTTCTGGGCGGGCCCGGGTGGCAGTGCCTGGTCCCAGGACTGCTGGAAGTGGGGCGCGTTCTTGGCCAGCTCGTAGACGAAGGTCATGTAGTCGGCGTCTTCGGAGGCGCGCAGCTGGTCCTCGATGCCGGTCACCGGTGGCACGTCGCCGCGTTCGAGGGTGCCCCGGGTGAACTCGGGGCTGGACAGCTCTCGCCGCAGGAACTCCACCGAGGCTTGCTGGTCGGGTCCGCTGGTGGCGGACATGAAGGTGGTGGGGTTGCCGACGAGGTTGTCGGGGTCGCCCTTGCCGCCTTCGACGGCGGGGAACTGCGCCCAGCCGAGGTGGCCTTCGCGGACCCACTTCTCGTCGTCGCCGAGCAGGTCGGAGTACCCGGAGCCGAGGTGGACCATCATGGCTGCGCGCCCGCTGGCGAGCAGGGTGCGCTGCTGGCCGAGTTCGGCGCTGGTGGAGGCGAAGGCGTTGCCGAACGCTCCCCTGCGCACGAGGTCCTGCAGCATGGTGTTGGCCTTGATGATGTCGGGGTTGAGCCAGGCGCCGGGCTTGCCGTCTAGGACGGTTCGGAAGGCTTCGGGACCGGCGACGCGGTCGACGATGGCCTCTTCCCACATCAGGTAGGTCCAGGAGTCGGCGCCGCCGAGCGAGATCGGCAGGTACCCGGCCTGCTGGAGCTTGGGGATCTGGTCGAGCAGTTCGTTCCAGGTGCGCGGCGGCTGCAGGCCGGTCTTGGCGTAGACGTCCTTGTTGAAGTACAGCAGCACGGGCTGGATGCCGCCGATGGGGATGCCGTAGGTGCCGCCGTGGATGTCGACGGGGCTCATGACGCTGGGCAGGAAGTTGTTGCGCCACTCGGGGTGTTCGCGCATGGCGGGCGCGAGGTCGGCGACCTTGCCGGCGTTGATGAACGCCTGCAGCGCTCCCCCGCCCCAGCCGAAGAACGTGTCGGGTGGGGTGCCCGATCCCATCGAGACCCAGAGCTTGTTCTTGTAGGGGTCGTTCTGGAAGAACTGGGTTTGCACGCGGCGGCCGGTTCGCTGCTGGAACTTCTGGGCCTCGCCGGGCATGAGCTCTTCTTCGCCGCCGCCGCTGATCGCCCACGTGGTGACCACGTCGGCGCTGCCTTCGCTGGGCGGTAGCAGCACGGCGCAGCCGGTCGAGGTCAGGGCGAGCGCCAGCGTCGCCCCCATCGCGCACAGACGTCGCAGTCCACGCATGGTCACTCCCGTCGCACCGTTGCGGACTCCTCCGGAGTTCCGGCGGCGGTGTGCACGCGGTCACACCGGGCTGCCGGACGGCGAGACGGTACCGCGCCGGCCGAGCGAACGACAAGGCTGAGTTTCCAAAACTTTCAGGCTTCCGCCGTGCTGCGAATTGGTGGGATTCGCGCAGGACTTTCGGCGAACGATGTGGCAACCTGTCGACCGTTACACCCCGGTGACCGGACCTCGCTGCCGAAATGTTTCGAAAGCGTCGTCCGGACGTTCGCCCAACCACGACGGGAGTCGCAGCACATGCCGCAGTCGCGCCCGACCGACGACCGCCAGCCCTACCGCGATCCCGCACTACCGGTCGAGGAGCGGGTCGCCGATCTGGTGTCCCGCATGACGCTGGAGGAGAAGCTCAACCAGCTCGTCGGGATGTGGATCTACGTCTCCGGCGCGGAGGAGCGCGTCGCGCCGCACCAGGAGGACTTCGCCGACGACACCCCGCCCTGGGACGAGATGATCAAGAGCGGTCTCGGGCAGCTCACCCGCGTGTTCGGCAGCGCCCCCATCGCCCCCGCCGACGGCGCCGCCGCCCTGACCCGCCTGCAGCGGGAGATCACCGGCTCCAGCCGGTTCGGCATCCCCGCCGTGGCGCACGAGGAGTGCCTGGCCGGGTTCACCGCCTGGGGCGCCACCGCCTACCCGGTCCCGCTGTCCTGGGGCGCCTCGTTCGACCCGCAGCTGGTCGGCGAGATGGCCGCGAGCATCGGCGCCGACATGCGCTCGGTGGGCGTGCACCAAGGCCTGGCTCCCGTGCTGGACGTGGTGCGGGACCTGCGGTGGGGCCGGGTCGAGGAGACCATCGGCGAGGACCCGTACCTGATCGGCAGCATCGGATCCGCCTACGTCGCGGGCCTGGAGTCCAGCGGGATCGTGGCCACCCTCAAGCACTTCGCCGGCTACTCGGCCTCACGCGCGGGCCGCAACCTGGCGCCGGTGAGCATGGGTGCCCGCGAGTTCGCCGACGTGGTGCTGCCGCCGTTCGAGATGGCCCTGCGCCTGGGCGGCGCCCGATCGGTGATGCACTCCTACACCGACGTCGACGGCATGCCCTCGGCCGCCGACGAAGCCCTGCTGACCGATCTGCTGCGCGACGAGCTGGGTTTCACCGGCACCGTGGTCGCCGACTACTTCGGTGTGTCGTTCCTGCACAAGCTGCACGGCGTCGCCGACGGCCCGGGCACGGCCGGTGCGGCGGCGCTGCGCGCCGGGGTGGACGTGGAGCTGCCCAACGCCCGCTGCTACGTCGAACCGCTGGCGCGCCTGGTGCGCACGGGCGAGGTCGACGAATCCCTGGTGGACCGGGCGCTGTCGCGGGTGCTGGGCCAGAAGGTCGAGCTGGGCCTGCTGGACCCGGACTGGTCACCGGAGGTGGACCGGCCGCGCGAGTTCGACTCCGCGCCCAACCGGGCGCTGGCGCGGCGGCTGGCCGAGGAGTCGGTGGTGCTGGTGACCAACGACGGGACGCTGCCGGTGCGCGAGCCGGGCCGGGTCGCGGTGGTGGGCCCGCTGGCCGATGATCCCTTCGCGCTGCTGGGCTGCTACTCGTTCCCGGCGCACATCGGGGTGTCCTACCCGGACTGGCCGAACGGCATCGAGCTGCCGACCTTCCGCGACGAGATCGCCCGGGTCGCCGCGCACGTCGACCACGTCAAGGGCTGCGACCTCCCCGAGGGCGGCGCTGATTTCGAGGCCGCGCGCAACGCCGCCGCGGGCGCCGACCTGTGCGTGGCGGTGGTGGGCGACCGGGCCGGCCTGTTCGGCCGCGGCACCTCCGGCGAGGGGTGCGACGCCGCCGACCTGCGGTTGCCCGGCGAGCAGGAAGCGCTGGTGGAGGAGCTGCTGGAGACCGGGACGCCGGTGGTGCTGGTGGTCTCCAGCGGTCGCCCGTACGCGCTGGGGAAGCTGGCGGATCGGGCCGCGGCGGTGGTGCAGGTGTTCTTCCCGGGCGAGGCCGGTGCGGCGGCGCTGACCGGGGTGCTCACCGGCGAGGTGAACCCGTCGGGCCGGTTGCCGGTGTCGATCCCGGCGACCCCGGGCGGCAACCCGGGCACCTACCTGACCGCTCCCCTGGGCGCGGTCAGCGAGGTGAGTTCGCTGGACCCGACGGCGCTGTTTCCGTTCGGCCACGGCCTGTCCTACACCAGCTTCGCCTACTCGGACCTGGCGATCAGCGCCGAGGAGGTGCCCACCGACGGCGCGGTGGACGTCTCGTGCACGGTCACCAACACCGGCGACCGCGACGGCGACGAGGTCGTGCAGCTGTACCTGCGGGACCCGGTCGCGCAGGTGACCCGGCCGGTGCGCCAGCTGGCCGGTTTCAGCCGGGTTTCGGTACCCGCCGGGCAGAGCCGGAGGGTGTCGTTCCTGCTGCACGCCGACCGCACCGCCTACTCGGGTGCGCGCGGGCGCCGCATCGTCGACCCCGGGCTGATCGAGGTGCACGTGGGCGGCGACAGCGCGAAACCGCGGCTGTCCGGTGAGTTCCGCCTGGTCGGCGAGGTGCGCGAGGTCGGAGCTGACCGGGTGCTGGACACTCCGGTGACGGTGTCGTCATGACGTGATCGGGTGTGGGCGGCAGTCCCGAAAGTTTCAGGTACGGTGGCGTCGGTCGAGCGAGGAGGCACGGTGGCAGAGGCGAAGAAGAATCGCGTGACGATCAGCGACATCGCGCGCGAGGCCGGAGTCTCGGTCCCGACGGTGTCGAAGGTCCTCAACGGACGCCCGGAGGTCGCCGCCCACACCCGCGAGCGGGTCGAGAAGCTCATCACCCGCTACAACTACTCACGCCGCGCCAGCCACGGCAGCGGCCGGGCGGGCTTGATCGACCTGGTCTTCCACACCCTCGACAACGAGTGGGCGCTGGAGATAGTGCGCGGCGTCGAGAGCGTCACCCACGACGCCGGGGTGGGCATGGTGGTCTCGGCGGCGCACGACGGCCGCAAGACCGAGCGCGCGTGGCTGGACAACCTCACCTCGCGGCGGTCGGACGGGATCATCCTGGCGGTCACCGAGCTCGGCCCGCGCCACGCCGAGCAGCTGCACGGGCTCGGCGTGCCGGTGATCATCATCGATTCACTGGGGCAGCCGGACCCGCGGGTGGCCTCGGTGGGCGCGACGAACTGGAGCGGTGCCCGCGCGGCCGTCGAACACCTGGTGGAGCTGGGCCACCGGCGGATCGGGTTCATCGGCGGCCCCCCGCAGTTGCAGTGCTCGGTGGCGCGCCTCGACGGCTATCGCTCGGCGCTGATGGCCGCCGGCATCGCCGTGGAGGACCAGCTGATCGTCGACGGCGACTTCACCCACGACCGGGGCCAGGAGGCCGCGGGCGAACTGCTGGCGCTGCCCGAGCCGCCGTCGGCGATCTTCGCGGCCAACGACCAGCAGGCCTTGGGCGCCTACCGGGCGGCCGAGCAGCGCGGGCTGCGCATCCCCGACGACCTCAGCGTCGTCGGTTTCGACAACCTGCCGATGTCGCAGTGGATCTCCCCCGCGCTGACCACCGTCGACCAGCCGGTCGCGACGATGGCCGCCGAGGCGGCGCGGATGGTGTTGCGCCACGCCGAAACCGGCCGGTTCGACACCAACCGCGTCGAGCTCGCCACCGACCTGGTCGTGCGCGGCAGCACCGGGCCGGCGAGCGGGTCCTGACCGGCGGTCGCCGCCCGGCCACGCCGCGCATGCGGGGCCAGATCACATGTCCACCGGGAAATATCGCCGCCCCGCGCGGCGTTGCCACGATTGACCGGGGCGCGGTGCTCCGGCGCGTGGCGCGTGTGGAAAGGCTGATCCTGCCGTGACTGTGGCTCTCTCCGTTCTCGATCTGGCGCACATCGGCGACGGGGAGACCGCCGCGGACAGCTTCACCGCGAGCGTCGACATGGCCCAGCGCGCCGAACGCTGGGGCTACCACCGCATCTGGTACGCCGAGCACCACAACATGCCGACCATCGCCTCCTCGGCGACCAGCGTGCTGATCGGCCACGTCGCCGCGCAGACCAGCACGATCCGGCTGGGCGCGGGCGGCATCATGCTGCCGAACCACTCGCCGCTGACCATCGCCGAGCAGTTCGGCACGCTGGAGACGTTGTTCCCGGGCCGCATCGACCTCGGGCTGGGGCGCGCGCCGGGCAGCGATCAGCGCACGATGCGCGCGCTGCGCCGCGACCCCACCTCGGCCGATTCGTTCCCGCAGGACGTGCTGGAGCTGCAGGGCTACCTGGCCGGCGAGTCCCGCATCGCCGGCGTCAACGCCACCCCGGGCTACGGCACGAACGTTCCGCTGTACGTGCTGGGTTCGTCGATGTTCGGCGCTCAGCTGGCCGCTCTGCTGGGCTTGCCGTACGCGTTCGCCTCGCACTTCGCGCCGGACGCGCTGGAGGCGGCGACCTCGCACTACCGGTGCGAGTTCCAGCCGTCGGCGCAGTTGTCGGAGCCGTACGTGATCGCCGGGGTGAACGTGATCGCCGCCGACACCACCGAGCACGCCGAGCAGCAGCTGCAAGCGGCCAAGCGCTACCGGGCGCGGCGGATGCTGGCGCAGGGACGCGACCTCAACGACGGGGAGGTCGACGCGCTGCTGGCCTCGCCCGCCGGTCGCCAGGTCGAGTCCATGACCCGCTACACCGCTGCGGGCACTCCGGCGGAGGTGGACGACTACCTCGCCAAGTTCGCCAAGCAGGCGCAGGCCGATGAGCTGATGGTGGTCTCCTCCGCGGTCGACCGCACCGCCTGGCTCCGATCCCTGGAGCTGCTGGCGGAGGTCCGCGACCTGGGCGACTGACCGTCGATCGGGATTTCACCGCGCGTCCGGGGCCGGCCTCGTCGGCCGGCCCCCGACGGCGGTCACCCGTTGAGCTTCGACTCGAGCTGGTCGGCGAGCTTGTTCATGATCTTGGCGTAGCTCGGGTAGCTCATCGGAGCGACGGCGTCCCACTCGGCGAAGCGCCCGGCAGCGGCCGCGGGCGTGGCGGCGAAGACGGGGTTCTGCTTCATCTGGTCCGGTGTCATCGACGCCGAGCGGGCGTCCCACAGCATGATGTCGCCCGGGTAGGCGTTGGCCTTCTCCCAGGACAGGCGCTCGTAGTAGCCGCCGCTGGCGGGATCGGGGTTGTTCGGCGTGGTGATCGGCAGCCCGAGTTCCTTGACGTAGTAGTCCAGGTCGGGGTTGCGGGCGGGCACGACGACGAAGAACTCCTCCTTGGTGCCGCCGATCGCCAGGATGGACTTGCCCTCGGCCTTCATCCGGGCGCCGAGGGCGCGCAGCCGGTCGGCGGCGGCGTTGAAGGCCTGCTCGTCGACCTTGACCTTCGGTGATTCCACGTCGGCGCCCAGCGCCCGGGCGAGCTGCTCGTACTTGCCGATGGCTTCCGGTAGCGCGATCCCCGACTGCTGCACGCCCAGGGTCGGCACGATCTCCTTGACCTTCTGCTCCTGGTCCTCCACCAGGTGCCACAGCCCCGGGTATTCCGCGTACTTGCCGCTGACCAGCAGGTCGGGCTGCAGCGAGGTCAGCCGTTCCAGGTTGATCTCGCCGTACCCGGCGCCGGTGACGTCGGCGACCTGCTTGGGATCGAGGCCACCGGCTTCGGGTTCGACGGAGCCGTCGTCGCGCACCAGGGGCCCGAAGGTCCCGGCGATCTTCACCCCGAAGTCCTGCAGCGCAGCACCGGCGGAGACCTGGGCGACGATCTGCTGCGGGCGTTCGGGCCGGGTCACCGCGATGCCGCGGTCATCGGTGTAGGACCAGCCCGTGCCGGTCTGCTGCTCGGACTGCGATGATCCGCACGCGGACAGCGTGCCGATGGCGGCGAGCGAGACCGCGGCGAGTGCCGCGGCCCGGATCGAGTGACGCAAGGTCGACCTCCCCATGTTCTAAGGCTAGGCTAACCTAGCAGCACCATCGGGAGGTTTCGGATGACAGTGGCGCAGAGCGGGCGGAACACCGCCGCGAAGCCGGGCTACCGCCTGTTCCCGGTCGAGGTCACCCGCGTGCTGCGGCTCGGCCCGAGCTTCACGCGGATCACCTTCGGCGGAGCGTGCCTGGCCGAGTTCGGGTGCGGCGGGCACGACCAGCGCATCAAGATCGTGCTGCCCAAGCCCGGCCGCGCGCTCGAGGACTTCCCCGAAGGCGACGACTGGTACCCGCGCTGGCTGGCCCTGCCCGAGGACGTCCGGCCCGACCTGCGGACCTACACCGTGCGCGACTACCGGCCCGAGGCGTGCGAGGTCGACGTGGACTTCGTGCTGCACGGGCTCGACGACGGCCACGCGGGTCCGGCCTCCTCCTTCGCCGCCGCCGCGCGTCCCGGCCAGGTCATCGGCCTGTTCGCACCCGACCGGCCCGGAACGGGGCGGATGTGGGGCTGCGAGTGGGCGCCCCCGGCTTCGGCGGAGCGGCTGGTGCTGGCCGGCGACGAGACGGCGGTGCCCGCGCTCGCGGCCATCGTGGAATCGCTGCCCGCGCACGCGCGCGGCGTGGTGTGCGCGGAGGTGCCCGAGGACGGCGACCGGCAGGAGTGGACGGGCCCGGCGGGGGTCGAGGTGCGCTGGTACGCGCGCGACGGCGCGCCGCACGGCAAGTTGCTCTGCGAGGGCGTGGCCGGGGTGCTGCGCGAGCTGTGCCCCGTCGGCGCGGCCGGAGCCGGGGACGGCGAGCTGGAGGACGTCGACGTCGACACCGGCGTGCTGTGGGAGGTGCCGGAGGCCTCGACCGAGTCGATCTACGGCTTCCTGGCCGGTGAGGCCGCGGTGATCAAGCGGTTGCGCCGGTTGATGGTCGACGAGCACGGCGTCCCGAAGCGGGCGGTGGCGTTCATGGGTTATTGGCGCGAAGGTCGGAGTTGACCCCTTTGTCGGAGCATCGCGCTACGGTCTTCGGCGTCGGGTCGGGCCACCTCAGACCGAAGGGCCAGCGCCATGCCAGTCACCTCGACCGCGCCTGCCGATGACTTCCTCGCGCAGGCGGACTCCTACCGCCGGGAGCTGCTCGCGCACTGCTACCGGATGCTCGGGTCGTTGCAGGACGCCGAGGACCTGGTGCAGGAGACCTACCTGAAGGCCTGGCGGTCCTACGACCGCTTCGAGGGCCGCAGTTCGCTGCGCACCTGGCTGTACAAGATCGCGACCACGACCTGCCTGACCGCGCTGGAGAGCCGCAAGCGCCGACCGCTGCCCAGCGGCCTGGGCGCCCCGGCCGACGACGTGCCGCACGAGAAGGTCGTGGCCTCCGGCGAGGTGCCGTGGCTGCAACCGATGCCGGACGGGATGATCGCCGACACCGACACCGACCCCGCTTCGGTGGTGGGGTTGCGGGAGAGCACGCGGCTGGCGTTCGTGGCCGCCCTGCAGCACCTGCCCGCCCGGCAGCGGGCGGTGCTGATCCTGCGCGACGTGCTCAAGTGGCGGGCGGCGGAGGTCGCCGAGGCGCTGCAGGTCTCCACCGCCGCGGTCAACAGCGTGCTGCAGCGCGCCCGCGCGCAGCTGGCGGACGTGGCACCGTCGGAGGAGGACCGGCCGCAGCCGCTGACCGACGAGCAGGAGCGGCTGCTGGAGCGCTACGTCAAGGCGTTCGAGGCCAAGGACGTGCCGGCGATCGTGGAGCTGTTCACCGCCGAGGCGGTGTGGGAGATGCCGCCGTTCGAGCTGTGGGTCAAAGGCGGCGAGCGCATCGGGCAGCTCAACGCCCGGCAGTGCCCGGCCGGTCCGGACGGGCTTCGGCTGCGCCCGACCCGGGCCAACGGCCAGCTCGCCTTCGGCGTCTACATCCGCTGCGACGACGACGTCTTCCGCCCCTTTCAACTGCACGTCCTCGAACTCGGCGAGCAGCGGGTGGAGCACGTGGTGTGCTTCTTCGACGTCGACTTCGCGCAGTTCGGGCTCCCGGACTCGGTGACCGGCTGATCTGTGCCGATCGGTGCTGTCTCCTACAGTGGGGCGCGGAGACGTTCGGGGTCTGGTGGCCCCCACGGCCTTCAAAGCCGATGGCGCCGGGCAACTCGGCGCGGCGGGTTCGATTCCCGTCCGTCTCCGCCAAGACCTCCTGCACCGACCGCGAGGACGGGATCGATGGGCGGCTACCGGCTCACCCAGTACGCGCACGGCGGCGGATGCGCTTGCAAGATCCCACCCGGCGAGCTGGAGGACGTGGTCGGCGGGCTGATCCCGGAGGTGGCCGAGCCGAACGCGAAGCTGTTGGTCGGGTTGGACACGGGGGACGACGCGGCGGTGGTGTGCACCGACGAGGGCACCGGGCTCGTGGTGACCACGGACTTCTTCACGCCGGTGGTCGACGATCCCGCCGACTGGGGCCGGATCGCGGCGGCCAACGCGCTGTCCGATGTGTACGCGATGGGCGGAACGCCGGTGCTGGGCGTGAACCTGCTGGGCTGGCCCCGGGAAGTGCTGCCGTTCGAGCTGGCCGGTGAGGTGCTGCGCGGCGGCGCCGAGGTGGCGGGCGCGGCGGGGTGCCACCTGGGCGGCGGGCACAGCGTGGACGATCCGGAGCCCAAGTACGGCCTGGCGGTGACCGGCGTGGTCGATCCGGACCGGATGTTGCGCAACGACGCCGCGCGGCCGGGTTCGCCGCTGTCGTTGACCAAACCGCTGGGCATCGGGGTGCTCAACACCCGGCATAAGCGGACCGGGGAGCGGTTCGAGCAGGCGGTGGCGGCGATGACCGAGCTCAACCGGGATGCTTCCCGCGCGGCGCTGCGGGCCGGTGCGGTGTGCGCCACGGACGTGACCGGTTTCGGGTTGCTGGGGCACCTGTTCAAGACGATGCGCGCTTCGGGCACCGCGGCCGAGGTCGACGTCGCCGCGGTGCCGTTCCTGGAGGGCGCGCGGGAGGCGGTGCGCGACGGATTCGTCAGCGGCGGCACGCGCCGCAACCTCGACTGGGTGCGCCCGCACCTGGACCCGGGCGGTACCAGCGCGGACGAGTTGTTCCTGCTGGCCGACGCCCAGACCTCGGGCGGTCTCCTGATCGTCGGCGAGGTCCCGGGCGCCCCGGTGATCGGCCACGTGCTCCCCGGCCGCACCGACGACATCCGCATCACCTTGCGCTGACGAACCCCGATTACCGCAGTATTCAGGAACCCGATTACCGCAGTATTCCGGCACCGGATTACGGCGGTATTCCGGCACCGGATTACGGCGGTATTCCGGGACCCGATTACCGGAGTAATCCGGGTTCGGGTGATGGGGTTGTGCCCACATCTTGGGCTTCGTTGACGGTGTTGCGCCGCGGTTCTAGCTTGGGGACATGGCTCACCGGCTGCGATTGGTCACGCGCGACCACATCGACCTGCTCCGGATCATCGCCGCCGCCTGTCCGCGGTGACGGGCGAATCTTCGCCACCTCTCCCCCGTTTCCCGCACGTCTCCCGGTTCACCGGTGGCGCGTAGCGGTGTCCGGCACCGCCTAGCAGCGGTGTTCACCCCTCGACCCGCGCCGCGCGCGCAGGGAGGACACGAGGATGGTTCGACCGACTCAGTTGCACGTGGCGGTGGCGCTCGACGGGACCGGCTGGCACCCGGCCTCGTGGCGTTCCGCGCAGGCCAGGCCCGGGGAGCTGTTCACCGCCGGGTATTGGCTGGACCTGGTCCACCGCGCCGAGACCGGGTTGCTGGACTTCGTCACCTTCGCCGATTCGCTGGGCCCGCAGTCGAGTTCGCCGAACGGGCCGGATGAGCGCACCGACCGGGTGCGCGGCCGGTTGGACGCGAGCCTGGTCGCCTCCCGCGTGGCGCCGCGCACGCGGCACGTCGGGCTGGTGCCGGTCGCGGTGGTCACCCACACCGAGCCGTTCCACATCTCCAAGGCCATCGCGACGCTGGATCACGTCTCAGGCGGCCGGGCGGGCTGGTTGCCGCAGGTCAGCGCCAGCCCCGGCGACAACGCGCACTTCGGTCGCCGGGAGATCGCCGCGGGTGAGCTGCTGGCCGAAGCCGCCGATCACGTCGAGGTGGTGCGGCGGTTGTGGGATTCGTGGGAGGACGACGCGGAGATCCGCGACGTGGCCACCGGGCGGTTCATCGACCGGGACAAGCTGCACCACATCGATTTCCACGGCGAGTGGTTCAGCGTGAAGGGCCCGTCGATCACGCCTCGCCCGCCGCAGGGCCAGCCGCTGGTGACCGCCTCCGCCAGCGACCGGGCAGGTTTCGAGTTCGCAGCCAGATCCGCGGACGTGGTGTTCACCCCTGTGGCGGATCCGGATTCCGCGGCTCGCGCGGTCTCCGAGGTTGCCGCGCACCGGGTTCCGGGCGAGCCGGTGCACGTCTTCGGTGACCTGCTGGTGTTCCTGGGCTCCGAGGCCGCGGACCGCAAGGCGCGCCTCGACGAGCTCGACGAACCGTCCACATCGGACGCTCCGGTGTTCGTCGGCGATGCCGGGCGGTTGGCCGACCTGCTGCTGTCGCTGGCCGAGGGCGGGGTGACCGGGTTCCGGCTGCTGCCGGGTGAGCTTCCCCGCGACCTGGAGTCCATCACCGACGAGCTGGTGCCGGAACTGCAGCGGCGCGGGGTCTTCCGCACCGAGTACGCGCCGGGCACGTTGCGCGACCGGCTCGGGCTGGCCCGGCCCGCCAACCGCTACGCGAGAGCTGGAGGCACGTCGTGACCAAGCAGATCCACCTGGCCGCGCACTTCCCCGGGGTCAACAACACCACGGTGTGGAGCGATCCGCGGTCGCTGAGCCAGATCGAGTTCTCCTCGTTCGCGCACCTGGCCGACACCGCTGAGCGGGCCAAGTTCGACTTCCTGTTCCTCGCCGAGGGGCTGCGGCTGCGCGAGCACGCCGGCAAGATCTACGACCTGGACGTGGCGGGCCGGCCGGACACGTTCGCGGTGCTGGCGGCGCTGGCCGGGGTGACCGAGCGGCTGGGGCTGGCCGGCACCATCAACTCCACGTTCAACGAGCCCTACGAGGTGGCGCGGCAGTTCGCCAGCCTCGACCACCTCTCGGCCGGGCGTGCCGCGTGGAACGTGGTGACCTCGTGGGACGCGTTCACCGGCGAGAACTTCCGGCGCGGCGGGTTCCTGCCGGAGGACCAGCGCTACGAGCGGGCTCGGCAGTTCCTGGCCACGGCCACCGAGCTGTTCGACTCGTGGCGCGGCGACGAGATCGTCGCCGACAAGGACGCCGGGGTGTTCCTGTCGGATCCGAGGGCCGGGGAGTTCGAGCACCGCGACGCGCACTTCGACATCCGCGGCCGGTTCAACGTCCCCCGCAGCCCGCAGGGTCGTCCGGTGATCTTCCAGGCCGGTGATTCCGATCCCGGCCGGGAGTTCGCGGCGTCGGCGGCCGATGCGATCTTCACCCGGCACGGGACCTTGCAGGCGGGCAAGGACTTCTACGCCGACGTCAAGTCGCGGCTGGCCGCGCACGGCCGCTCCCGCGACGAGCTGCTGGTGTTCCCGGCGACCAGCGTGGTCGTGGGCGACACCGACGCCGACGCGCAGGAGCAGGCGGCGCTCATCCGCAAGCAGCAGGTCAGCGGGCCCACCGCGATCTCGTTCCTGGAGCAGCTGTGGAACACCGATCTCGGCGACCACGACCCGGACGGTCCGCTGCCGCCGTTCGACCCGGTCGTCGACGGCGACGCGATCACCCAGGGCCGGGCCAGCACCCGCATGTTCGGCGACCGGCTGGCCACCGCCCGGCGGTGGCGGGAGCTCGCCGAGGCCAAGAACCTCTCGATCCAGGAGCTGATCATCGAGGTCACCGCGCGGCAGTCGTTCATCGGCAGCCCGGCCTCGGTGGCCGAGGAGATGAACCGGTTCGTGCAGGAGGACGCCTCCGACGGCTTCATCCTCGTTCCGCACCTCACGCCCGGCGGCCTGGACGACTTCGTCGCGAAGGTCGTGCCGCTGCTGCAGGAGCGCGGCGTCTACCGCACCGAGTACCCGGGGTCCACTCTGCGCGAGAACCTCGGGCGCGCACCCGTTCCCTGAGATCCGGAGGCCTTTCGATGCCAGCTTCGCTGTCGGTCCTGGACCTGTCGCCGATCGTCTCCGGGCAGACCGCGACCGACGCCCTGCGCAACACGCTCGACCTGGCGCGACGCACCGAGCAGTTCGGCTACCGCCGCTACTGGGTCGCCGAGCACCACCTCACGCCCGGTGTGGCCTCGGCGGCGCCCGCGGTGCTGCTGACCGCGATCGCCGGGGCGACCAGCACGATCCGGGTCGGGTCGGCGGCGGTGCTGCTGGGCCAGCACTCGCCGCTGACGGTGGCCGAGCAGTTCGGCACCTTGGCGCAGCTGCACCCGGGTCGGGTCGATCTGGGCGTGGGCCGTTCCGGCAAGAAGCGCGCCCGGGAGCTCGCCGAGCGGTTGACCGCGCCCGCCGAGCACGAGGGCTCCACCGTCGACGGCCTGGTGGTGCCGCCGAAACCCCGTGCGGTGGCGCGTTCGGCGAACTACGCCGCGCGGCTGCGCCAGCAGGCCGAGCTCGTCGGCGCTCCCGCCGAGGAGTTGGAGTACCGGGAGCAGGTCACGCGCCTGCGCCGGTTCGTCGAGGGCGGGTTCCCCGGCCCGGACGGTGCGCCGGTGCGCGCCAACCCGGCCGAGGGCGCGGACCTGGACCTGTGGGTCCTGGCCTCCAGCGGTGGTGATAGCGCGGTGACCGCGGGGGGACTGGGTTTGCCGTTGGCGGCGAGCTACCACATCACGCCGTCGACGGTGCTGGAGACGGTGGAGTCCTACCGCGCGCACTTCCGGCCGTCGGATCGCTGGGGCCGGCCGCACGTGGTGGTCTCGGCGGACGTGGTCGTGGCCGAGACCACCGAGCAGGCGCGGGAACTGGCCTCGCCGTACGGGATGTGGGTGCACAGCATCCGCGCCGGTGCGGGCGCGATCCCGTTCCCCTCCCCCGCCGAGGCCGCCGAGTTCGACTGGGACGACGAGTCCCGCGAGGTCGTCGCCGACCGCCTCGCCACCCAGTTCGTGGGCACCGCCGAGGAGGTCGCCGAGCAGCTCACGACCCTGCAGCGGGTGACGGCGGCCGACGAACTGGTCATCACCACCATCACCCACCGGCACCCGGACCGGGTGCGCTCCTACGAACTCCTCGCCAAGACCTGGAACCAGGGCTGAAGGGACGGCTGGAACTTCGGTGTCCTCAGCCGCGGCCGATGAAGGGCATGGTGGTGGCGGTGATGGTCATGAACTGGACGTTCGCCGACAGCGGGAGCCCGGCCATGTAGCGCACCGCGTCGGCGACGTGCTGCGGGTCGAAGGTGGGTTCCGGGCGGACCGAGCCGTCGGCCTGGGCGGCGCCGGTGGCGATGCCGGAGGTCATGTCGGTGGCGGCGTTGCCGATGTCGATCTGCCCGCAGGCGATGTCGTGCGGCCGCCCGTCCAGCGAGATCGACTTGGTCAGCCCGGTGATCGCGTGCTTGGTGGCGGTGTAGGCGGCGCTGCGCGGGCGGGGCGCGTGCGCGGAGATGGACCCGTTGTTGATGATGCGCCCGCCGCGCGGGTCCTGGTCCTTCATGATCCGGAACGCGTGGTGGGCGCACAGGAAGGAGCCGGTGAGGTTGGCCTGCACCACGGTGTTCCAGTCTTCTGCGGACAGTTCTCCGACGTCGCCCGCGGGCCCGAAGGTGCCGGCGTTGTTGACCAGCAGGTCCAGCCGTCCCCACTCCTGCTCGACGGTGTCGAACAGGGCGCGCGCGGATTCGGCGTCGGCGACGTCGGTGGGGATCGCGCGCGCCGCGGTGGAGTCGCCGGCGACCTCGGCCAGCGGTTCGGGACGGCGCCCGGCCAGCGCCACCCGGTAGCCCTCGGCCAGCAGGGCGCGGGCGATCACCCGCCCCAGTCCCGAACCGGCACCTGTCACGACCGCGACTCGCTCGTTGCTCATGGCCACATTGATACCTGATGGCCGAGCTCAGAAGCCCCAGCCGCCGCATCCCCAGCGCCGGTCCCACGTGGTGGTTACCTCCTCGCCGCCACTCGCTCGGAGGGCAGCGCGAAGTCCTGGTCGCGGCCGCGCCCGCTGCGGACGGCGACCCGGTCCACGGCGGGTCGGCGGCCGGGGGCCGACACGACGACGGTCACGAAGCCTTCCGGCAGGTCGTGGACCTCGTACTCGCCACTGGTGGAGGCGACCAGGCGGGCCAGCTGCATCCCGGACTGGTCGGTGATGGTCAGGATCGCGCCGGGCACCGGGGTGCCGTCCTCGTCGCGGACGCTCCCCGAAAGGGTGCGGTGCTTGCGGGGTTTCGGGGCTTCGAGCACGGGATCGACGACCACGCCGGCCGCGTCGTCCTCGTGCTCGTAGCTGCCTGCCGCGGTGACGGACTCGGGGTCGGTGCCGGCCTTGCGGCGCACCCACCACCGGTGCCCGGCCACCAGCGCGATGCCGAGCGCGAACCAGCAGCACAGGCCGATGATGCCGCGGGGCGCTCCGACGCCGTCGAAGTAGAGGATGCCGCGCATGGCGTCGACGGCTTGGCCCAGCGGCAGGAACCCGTGCAGCGCCTGGAAGAACGGCGGGACGACCTCCTTCGGGATCGCGCCTCCCGAGGAGGGCATGCTCAGCAGCACGAAGGTTCCCATCGCCACGCCGGGCAGGAACTGCTTGACGAAGGGCACCAGCCCGAACGAGGTCCACCCGACCGCTTGGGTGAGCAGGAACCCGACGAGCAGCAGCAGCGGCTGGTCGTAGATGACGCCCATCGACAGGGCGGCGGTGTAGCAGACGACGGCGGCGAAGGCGCCGACTCCGACGAGGGCGGCGAGCTTCTGCCGGGTGCGCAGTTCGGCGCGCAGAAGCATCATCACCGTGACGTAGGGCGGGATGTTCATCGCCAGCAGGCAGTAGAGCAGGCCGGTGCCCATCACGTCGCCGGGTGCCGAGGGCGCCAGGTCGGTGAGCACGAGGTGGTGTCCGGTGGCCGAGGCGACGGGGGTGAAGATCTGCTGCAGGATCATCATCAGGGCCGACCCGTTGGCCTTGGCGTAGAGCAGTTCGCCGTTGTCGGGGTCGTAGCCCGCGACGGCGTCGCGCTGGGTGATGGCTTCGCGCGCGCTGGCCTCGTCGGGCACCGGGGTGATGTCGAGGCCGCCGGGCATGCTCGCCTGGAAGGTGGCGGCGAGCTGGTGCGCGGCGTGGTCTCCGACGACCACGACGGGCATGTCGTGGGGTTTCGGGGCGTGCAGCGGCAGCAGGTAGCACAGCATGAAGCCGCAGATGAAGAACGCGGGGAACCACAGGGTGTTGACCAGCGTGCGCACCGTCGAGGGCGGCTGTGCCTCGGTCAAGGAACCTCCTTCTCGTGGGCACGGGTGATCGCCGTGCGGGATGGGAGACGGTTGACTCGAACAACCGTTAGCCACACTAACTTATTCCGGATATCGCTCCGCTTGACACCCGCGACCTCGATCGAAATGCGAATTCCTTCCAGATCCGTAGCCTCGACTTCGGGGGGAAGGAGTTCGGCCGCACCATGCGCACGCGCTTACCCACGCTCTCCGCCGCACTGATCCTGCTGGTCGCGGGCGCGACGGCATGCCAGCCGGAACCAGCACCGCCACCGCAGGGCGGCGGGGTGTCCTCCGAGCAGCAGGGCGGCACCGGGACGCCGAACGGACCGCCGGTGGTCGCGGTCAAGATCGACAACGCGGCCGAGGGCCGTCCCCCGGTGGGCCTGGACGCGGCCGACGTCGTCTACGTCGAGCCCGTCGAGGGCGGGCTGAGCCGGATCCTGGCGATCTTCGCCACCAACAAGCCGCAGACGATCGGCCCGGTGCGCAGCGCCCGGGAGACCGACGCCGAAATCCTCCCGCAGTACGGCAGGCCGACGCTGGCCTACTCCGGCGCCGCGCCCGAGGTGCTGCCGACGATCGCGGCGGCCCCGCTCACCGACGCCTCCGACGCGCACGTGCCCGCCGCCTACTCCCGCGACGACTCCCGGCCCGTGCCGCACAACCTGTTCGTCGACTCCACCAAGCTGCCGCCCGGCCAGCCCTGGACCGGAGCCAGCCGACCGCTCATCGGCGACGTCCCGCCGGGCGGCGCTCCCACCGAGCGCTACGAGGTGCGCTACCCCGCCACGACCGTCGGCTTCTTCTTCAACCACCAGAACCGGCGCTGGATGGTCTCGATGGACGGCGAGCCCTACGCCGCGGTCAACAGCGGCCGGCTGGGCACGTCCACCGTGATCATCCAGAAGGTCCGCACGCACGAGTCGGTGGTGCGCGACGCCGCTGGCAACCCGTCACCGGTGGCCGAGTCGATCGGCAGCGGGCAGGCCCTGGTGCTGCGCGAGGGCAAGGCCTTCGAGGGCACCTGGACCCGCCCCTCCCCCGAAGCCCCGACCACCTACACCGACCCGGCCGGCGCACCACTCCCGGTGGCGGCCGGCCAGGTCTGGGTGGTCCTGGCGCCGGTCTAGAACTCGTTCAAGCATGCGGCGGAGCCGCATTTTCCTTCGCCGCCCTGGCAGCTGGCACCGCCGCGGGTTCTGAGCGGGTTCGTGGCGAGTACGCCGTGACGCCGTGTTGGCCATACATCAGGAGCGGCGCGCGGAGTCCACGGAGCCGCTCAGGTTCCGCCACCCGCACCGCCAAGCAAGACGACCACCAACAGCTCCTAGAACTGGTCGACCAGGAGCGCGATGGAGAAGTAGCCGTAGAAGACCACGGCGACGCACATCATCACCATGCGCCAGCCGCCCAGCCGGATGGAGCGGGGCAGGAACTTGCGGTTGGTGAAGATCAGCAGCATCGAGTACAGGAACATCACCACGCCGCCGGCCGACGAGGAGATGAGGATCAGCGCCAGCGGCTCCTCGGTTCCCGACAGCAGGATCGCCGAGCCGGCGATGATCATCGTCCAGATCACCGTGAAGTAGATGCGGCTCTCGGTGACCTTGGTGCTCTCCCGGAAGAAGGTGACCTTGACCGTGTCGGCGGTCAACCGGCTGACCCAGTCCATGATCCCGAGCTGGGTGGAGAACAGCGCGATCGCACCGGCCACCCAGAAGGCGGTCTGGAACCAGCCGCCGAAGTTCTGGCCGAAGATCTCGCCCTGCGCCTTGATGAAGTCGAAGTCGTCCTCGGGCAGCGGTACGCCGAAGACCGTGGCGTAGGCCAGCACCGACATGATCACCAGGGTTCCGCAGCCGAGCAGGAAGAAGGTGCCGAACTGCTCGACGTTGGCGACCTTCCACCAGCCCTTCCAGCGGCGCCGGTTCTCGTCGCTGTCGAGGAACATGTGCCCGGTTCCGGCGGCCGCCGCCTCCTCACCGGTGAACGGCGAGGTCACCCGCGGCATGAACTGGCCCATGCCCATCTGCTTGTCGCGGGCCCAGTTGCTCTGCACCAGGTTGTTGCCGCCGCCGGCACCGGCGAAGGCGATCGCACCCAGCAGCGCGGCCACACCGCCGACCTCCTCCATCGGCGGCAGCTGGCCGACGTTGGCGAAGCTGGCGCCGAAGGCCGCCCAGTCCGACAGGCCGGTGCCCACGAACAGCGCCACCACCAGGAACACCGCGATCCCGCCGACCAGCACCATCTCGACGCGTTCAACGGTCTTGTAGACCACCTTGGACAGCGTCAGCGCCGCGCCGATGGCCACCATCGCCACGATCGCGATCGGCACCGGAGCTCCCGCCCCGGCCACGTAGGTCACGATGGTGGCCGCGCCCGTCGCCCAGCCGGGCCACAGGTTGGGGGTGATCGCGATGACGGTGATCAGCACGCCCAGCGGTGGCCAGATCCGGGTGAAGCCGGTGACCGCGGTTTCGCCGGTGGCCAGCGTGTACCGCTCGATCTCCATGTTGAGGATGTACTGCATGAAGAAGCCGAGCACGGCCGTCCACATCAGGACCAGGCCGACCTGGCTGGTGATGTAGGGCCACAGCACGAACTCGCCGGAACCGATCGCGGTGGCGGTGAGGATGATGCTGGCCCCGAAGATCTGCCGGAACGTGCGGGGCTCGGGCAGGTCGCGGTACTTGGCTGCGGGAAGGAACTTGCTGGGCAGTTCGCGGGCCACGGCCCCTGCCTTCGGTACCTCTCGATCCTGGATGGCCACGATGCCTCCTGGCGGGAGCGGATACGGCCGATCAGGTGTAGCAACCCGAACCGGCCCTGTGAACCAGCTCACACATCTGGATCCATCCCGAATGTCCGAATCGAGACCCGTGCGCTGGGGAAACACCCTTTCGAACGCAGCTGGCCGAACGCCGACCTCAGGTAAAGTGATCTTTTCTGACACCTTGGCGAAGGGACCCGCACCAATGCCCAAGTTCTCCTGGCACACCGACCCCGTTCCGGCGGGCCTGGCGGTGCGGCAGGTGTACGGGTTCCTGTTCGTCCCCGACGGCAGGCTGCTAATCCGCCTCGACGGCAGCAAGCACACGCTGCCCGGCGGCCGGCCGGAACCGGGCGAGGCCGCCTACGCCGACATCCTGCGCCGCGAGGCGATGGAAGAGGTCACCGTCGACATCGACGAGCCGCACTACCTCGGCTACCAGTGCGTCGACGACGGCATCTCCCCCTACGCGCAGGTCCGGATGGCCGCGGTGATCTCCTGCGCGCACCCGGCCGCGCCGGACCCCGACAGCGGCCGCACCTACCGGCGGCTGCTGGTGCACCCGAGCAAGGCCGGCGACCTGCTCGCGTGGGGCGAGACCGGCTACCTGCAGGCCACCGCGGCAGCTGAGGCCGCCCTCGAGGTCCTCGGCCTGCCCGCGGACGGCCTGCCGCCGACCGGCGAGCTCTGACCTCCCGAAACACCTTCAAGCAGGCGAAACCCCTCTTGACCGGGGAGCAGTGGCTCCCTTATCGTTCGCATACAGCACATCTGTTCACTATGCGCACAACGAGAGGTGGTCGGGGTGGCACGCATCCTGAGCCTTCGCGAGGCCGTCGCGGAGCTCGTCCACGACGGCGACACGGTCGCGCTGGAGGGGTTCACGCACCTCATCCCGGTCGCCGCCGGTCACGAGATCATCCGGCAGCGCCGCAAGGACCTCACGCTGGTCCGGATGACGCCGGACATCGTCTACGATCAGATGATCGGCGCGGGCTGCGCGCGCAAGCTGGTCTTCTCCTGGGGCGGCAACCCCGGTGTCGGCTCGCTGCACCGCTTCCGCGACGCCATCCAGAACTCCTGGCCGGTCCCGCTGGAGATCGAGGAGCACAGCCACGCGGGCATGGCCAACCGCTACGCCGCCGGCGCCTCCGGGCTGCCGTTCGCGGTGCTGCGCGGCTACACCGGCACCGACCTGCCCGGCCAGACCGACACGATCAAGCCCATCGAGTGCCCGTTCACCGGTGAGCGCCTCACCGCGGTCCCCGCGGTGAACCCGGACGTGGGCATCATCCACGCGCAGCGCGCCGACAAGGCGGGCAACGTGCAGATGTGGGGCATCACGGGCGTGCAGAAGGAGACGGTGCTGGCCTCGGCCCGGTCGCTGGTGACCGTGGAGGAGGTCGTCGACGAGCTCACGCCGGTGCCCGGTGCCGTGGTGCTGCCGCAGTGGGCGGTCACGGCCGTGGCCGAGGTGCCGCGCGGTGCGCACCCGTCCTACGCGCAGGGCTACTACGAGCGCGACAACGACTACTACCAGGACTGGGATCCGATCGGCCGGGACCGCGAGCGCTTCGAGCAGTGGCTGGCCGGCGAGGTCTTCGGTGCGGAGAGGAGCGCGCGATGAGCCTGGAGTTCACCTCCGACGAGATGATGACCGTCGGCGCGGCCCGGTCGCTGGCCGACGGCGCCAAGTGCTTCGTGGGCATCGGCCTGCCCAGCACGGCGGCGAACCTGGCGCGCCGCACGCACGCGCCGAACCTGGTGCTCATCTACGAATCGGGCACCCTGGGCGCCAAGCCGGACCGGCTGCCGCTGTCCATCGGTGACGGGGTGCTGGCCGACACCGCCGATTCGGTGATCAGCGTGCCGGAGATCTTCAACTACTGGCTGCAGCCGGGCCGCATCGACATCGGTTTCCTCGGCGGTGCGCAGGTGGACCGGTTCGGCAACATCAACACCACCGTCATCGGCGGCGACTACCGCAACCCGAAGGTGCGCCTGCCGGGCGCGGGCGGCGCCCCGGAGATCGCGGCCTCGTGCCGCGAGGTGCTGATCGTGATGCGGATGAGCCCCCGCAGCTTCGTCGACAAGGTCGACTTCACGACCTCGCTGGGCTACGGCACCGGCAAGGGCGACCGCGAGCGGCTGGGCCTGCGCGGCAAGGGCCCTGTCAAGGTGATCACCGATCTGGGCGTGCTGCGCCCCGACCCGGACACCTGCGAGCTGACCCTCACCGAGCTCAGCCCGGGCTCGACCGCGGAGCAGGCCAGGGAAGCCGTCGGCTGGGACCTCAAGGTCGCCGACGAGCTCACCACCCAGGATCCGCCCAGTGAAAAGGAGCTGGAAGTCCTGCGAGCCCTCAAGGCTACGGTCTAGAACCGCCGCGAGAAGACTTGGCACCGAAGCTGTTCAAGGAGCCCCTATGACTGTTCACGAGACGCGGTCCGGGTCCGGTCTCATCCTGCCGGAGTACGCGCCCGACGATGCGTCGCACCCGCCGCTGGACTCCGGGGAGTACCGGTCCTCGACGCTGCGGCACCCGAAGCAGCCGTTGCAGTACCTGCCGCAGTACCTGACCGAGGTGACCGGCCCCCTGCTCGGCCAGGACCGGTGCGGCGAGCACGACAGCGACCTCACGCTGCAGCACGACGGTGAGCCCCTCGGCGAGCGGATCATCGTCAGCGGCAAGGTCCTGGACTCGGCCGGCAAGCCGATCCCGAACACGCTGGTGGAGATCTGGCAGGCGAACGCGGCGGGCCGATACCTTCACCAGGGCGACCGGCACCCGGCTCCGCTGGACCCCAACTTCTCGGGCACCGGCCGGTGCGTGACCGACTCCGAGGGCAACTACCGGTTCGTCACCATCAAGCCGGGCGCCTACCCGTGGCGCAACCACGACAACGCGTGGCGCCCGGCGCACATCCACTTCTCGCTGTTCGGGCAGGCGTTCACCCAGCGGCTGATCACCCAGATGTACTTCCCGGGCGATCCGCTGTTCTACCAGGACCCGATCTTCAACTCGGTGCGCGACGAGAAGGCGCGGGAGCGGATGGTCTCCCGGTTCGACCTGGATTCGACGGTGCCCGAGTGGGCGTTGAGCTACAAGTGGGACATCGTGCTGCGCGGCCCCCAGGCCACGGTGTTCGAGGACGAGGAAGAGGAGGACGACGACTGATGCGCGCTCCCGCCACCACCCCGTCGCAGACGGTCGGCCCGTTCTACGCGCTGCCGCAGGGGATCCTGTGGGACGACGGGCCGGAAGTGGTGCCCGCCGACCGCGAGGGCGCGTTCGTGCTGCACGGCGTTCTCCGCGACGGCAACGGCGACCCCGTCCCGGACGGGGTGATCGAGATCTGGCAGGCCGACGAGCAGGGCCGCTTCGACCACCCCGACGACCCGCGTCCCGACACCTCCGGCTGGCAGGGTTTCGGCCGCTGCGGCACCGACACCGAGGGCCGGTTCTGGTTCCGCACGGTCAAGCCGGGCCCGCTGCCCACCCCGGCCGGCGAGACCGAGGCTCCGCACATCGACGTGACCGTGCTGGCCCGCGGCATGCTCCACCGCGTGGTCACCCGCGTGTACTTCCCGGACGAGGCGGCCAACGCCGCCGACCCGGTGCTGGCGGCGGTTCCGGCCGAGCGCCGCGACACCTTGATCGGGGTGGCCGACGAGCGGGGCGTGCGGTTCGACATCCGCCTGCAGGGCGATGGCGAAACGGTGTTCTTCGCGGTCTGATGGTTCCGCGAGTCCACACAGGATCGAAGGAGGCCGGCTTGTTCGGTTCGATGTCCAGCACCCCGGAGGCCACCGCCCGCACCGGCGATGCGGCGTGGCTGCAGGCGATGCTGGACTTCGAGTCGGCGCTGGCCGCCTCCCAGGCCGAGGCCGGGATCGTGCCCGCCGAGGCCGCCGAGGACATCGCCGCGCACTGCCGCGCGGAGCTGTTCGACGCCGCGTCGATCGGTGAGCGCGCGGTGTCCTCGGCGACCCCGGTGATCGCGCTGGTCAAGGACCTCACGGCGCTGGTCGGCCCGGATTCGCGGCCGCACGTGCACCGGGGCGCGACCAGCCAGGACGTCATCGACACCGGCGCGATGCTGGTGATCCGCGACGTGCTGGAGCTGGTGCTGGCCGATCTGCGCGCGGCGGCGCGGCAGTGCGCGCGGCTGGCCGAGGAGCACCGGGGCACGGTGCTGATCGCCCGGTCGCTGCTGCAGCAGGCGTTGCCGACGACGTTCGGCTTGCGCTGCGCGGGCTGGCTGACCGCGCTGGACGAGGCGATCGCCGGTGTCGCGCGGTTCGCACCGGCCGTGCAGTTCGGCGGCGCGGCGGGCACGCTGGCGTCGCTGGGTTCCCGCGGGCCGCAGGTGCTTTCGGGCGTGGCCGAGCGGCTCGGGCTGGCCGAACCGGTGCTGCCGTGGCACACCGACCGCACCCGCATCGCCGAGCTCGCCGGAGCGCTGGGCACCGCCTCGGGCGTGCTCGGCAAGATCGCGCTGGACGTGGAGTTGCACGCCCAGACCGAGGTCGGTGAGCTCACCGAGGGCAAGCCGGGCGGCTCGTCGGCCATGCCGCACAAGCAGAACCCGGCCGCCTCGGTGCTGATCACGGCCGCCACCCAGCGCGTCCCGGGGCTGGTGGCGACGCTGCTGTCGGCGATGCCGCAGGCCTACGAGCGCGCGGCCGGGGCGTGGCAGTCGGAGTGGCAGCCGCTGACCGAGCTGCTGCGGCTGTCGGCGGCCGCGGCCCGCCGGACGCGGGAACTGCTGGAGGGCCTGCGGGTTCACCCCGACCGGATGGCCGCCAACCTCGACCTCACCCGCGGCCTGGTGCTCGCCGAGAACGCCGCCGGGCGGCTGATGGGCGCGCTGGGCCGCACCGACGCCCAGGAGCTGGTCGCCGAGCTGTGCCGGCGCACCGCGGAACGCGGCAGCACGCTGCGGGCCGAACTGCTCGCCGAGCCGCGGGTGCGCGCGGTGCTGTCCGAACCGGAGGTCGTCGCGGCGACCTCGCCGGAGGACTACCTGGGCGCCGCATCGGATTTCATCGATCGGGCACTGGCCGCACACACCGGATGGGAGAAGCGTTGAACGTCAACCACGAACTGACCGGGCCCGAGGGGGCTCCGGTCGTGGTGCTGTCCAACTCGCTGGGCACCGACCTGCGCCTGTGGGACGAGCAGGTCCCGGCGCTGAGCGACCGGTTCCGCGTGCTGCGCTACGACCAGCGCGGCCACGGCGGCACCGGTGCGAAGCCGGGCCCGTACGCGCTGGCGGAGCTGGGCGGTGACGTGCTGGAGCTGCTCGATCGGCTGGGCATCGGCAAGGCGCACTTCGCGGGCGTGTCGCTGGGCGGCATGACCGGGATGTGGCTGGCCGAGCACGCGCCCGAGCGCATCGACCGGCTGGCGCTGATCTGCACCTCGGCGGACCTGGGCAGCGCCTCGTGGCTGGAGCGCGCTGCGACGGTGCGGGCCGACGGCATGGCCGCGATGGTCGAGCCGTCGCTGCCGCGCTGGTTCACCCCGGCCGCGGCGGAACGGCCCGAGATCCGGGAGAAGTTCGGCGGCATGATCAGCAGCGCGGACGCCGAGGGCTACGCGGGGTGCTGCGAGGCGATCGCGGGCATGGACATCCTCGACGGCCTGCCCGGGATCGCGGCGCCGACGCTGGTGATCGCCGGTGCCGAAGATCCCGCCACTCCCCCGTCGCACGCCGAGCGCATCGCGGCCGGCGTCCCGGGCGCGCGCGTGGAGGTGCTCTCGCCGGCCGCGCACCTGGCCAACGCCGAGCAGCCCGAGGCCGTCAACCGGCTGCTGCTGGAGCACTTCGGAGGAGCCGCATGAGCGAGCGAAACCGCTACGACGCGGGCATGGAGGTGCGCCGCGAGGTGCTCGGCGACGCGCACGTCGACCGCGCCAACGCCCGCAAGACCGACTTCACCGAGGGTTTCCAGGACTTCATCACCCGCTACGCGTGGGGCGAGGTGTGGACCGGCGACGGCGTGGACCGGCCGACGCGCAGCATGCTGACGCTGGCGATCCTGGCCGCCACCGGCTGCGAGGAGGAGTTCGCGATGCACGTGCGGGCCGCTCGCCGCAACGGCCTGGAGCCGGAGCGGATCAAGGAGGTGCTGATGCACGTGGCGATCTACGCGGGTGTGCCCCGCGCGAACACGGCGTTCGGCATCGCCAATACGATCCTGGCCGAGGAGCAAACGGGGTAACTTCAGCAGGGTTGCGCCGACGAGGGGATCACCGATGGAGTCCGAGTCCGACACCAGCAGCGGGTACGTGCAGTCGCTGGCGCGCGGGCTGCTGGTGATCCGCGCGTTCGACGAGGCCAACCCGGAGATGACGTTGTCGGAGGTCGCGCGCGCGACGGACCTGTCGCGCGCGGCGGCCCGCCGCTTCCTGCACACGCTGGTCGGCCTGGGTTACGTGTGGACAGACGGCCGGGTGTTCGCGCTGACGCCGCGGGTGCTGGAGCTGGGTTTCGCCTACCTGTCGAGCGTGTCGCTGCCGGAGATCGCCCAGCCGCACCTGGAGCAGCTGGTGTCGGAGGTGCACGAGTCGGCGTCGGTGTCGGTGCTCGACGGCACCGACATCGTCTACGTGGCTCGCGTTCCCACCTCGCGGATCATGACGGTGTCGATCAACATCGGCACCCGCTTCCCCGCCTACGCCACGTCGATGGGGCGGGTGCTGCTGGCCGATCTGCCCGAGGACAAGCTCCACGCGCACCTGGACCAGATCGACCTGGCGCCGCTGGGCCCGCACACCATCACCACGCGCGCCGACCTGCTCGACGAGCTCGCCCGCATCCGGGAGCAGGGCTGGGCGCTGGTGGACCAGGAGCTGGAGGCCGGGCTGCGTTCGATCGCCGCACCCGTCCGGGACCGCTACGGCCGCGTCGTGGCGGCGGCCAACATCTCCTCCCACGCCAGCCGCACCACGCCGGAGGTCGCCCAGAACGACCTGCTGCCCCCGCTGCTGGACACCACCCGCCGCATCGCCGCCGATCTGGCGGTCTCGCCCCAGTCCCGGGCCGTCGTGCGCTGATCCCGGCCGGAGGAGTATTTCGTGCGTTGTCTCTGAGAGCGAGTGCGGAATCTGCGATCCCGCCCGTGACCGGAGAACACGGTGCTCATACTCTGCGTGGCGTGAGCGGGTGATCCCTGTCTGAGCGCGTCCGAGCGGGTGGACATCCGGCGCCGGAAAACGCCCCAGAAGCGTCGCGGTGATCCGCCGGGCTCGTGCCCGTCCTGCCGCTCGCGACCGACCAACAACCATCACTTGCGTGGGAAGTCGGCAGTGAACGCGTCCCGTGCCCGATCAAACTCCGGGGCCGCAGTCATCGCAAACATCATTGCCAATTGCTCGACGTGGACTGCGTGATACTGCGGGTAGCTGTGGTGATGGGTGAGGCAATACCGACTCGCCTGCCCCGGTTGGCGGATGTGCCACATGTACTCGGCTGCTGCTGTCAGTCCGCCCTGCATAAGCCGCTCCACCTGGGCATCGCGGGTCAGCCGGTAGTAGTCGTACAGACCATACGTGGCGAACACGTGACCATTGAAAGCGCGATCAGCACCCGGCTCCTTCGCGTACTCTTCGAACCACAGGTAGCCGCGATCATCGACATCAACCGTCCACGGCACACCAGGCCGCTTGAGGTTCTTGAAACTCGCGAACAGCCCATCGGCGATCTCACGGTACTGCTGCTTGCCAGTTACCTCGTAGAGCCGCACGAACGCACTCAGCGCCTGCCCCTGAGCCATCGCTGAGAACCACGGCGGTTTCATCACATTGGATTGATCGCCATGCAACGGCCACTCAAACGGATACGGCAGGTAAAGCGCCCCCCTGGAGTGAACAGCGGTAGTCGCCAGCCGCTTCGCATGCGCCTCCACGCGAGTCAAATATGCGGGATCATGGTTGTGGCGATAGCTACTGAGCCTGGTAAGCATAAACTGGGCCTGGAGCACCGGATGGTTGTACCGACGGCCATTGATCACCCTGACGGACACGCCTTCCTCGTCGTAGATCTCCTTGCCATCCAGCGGCTTCGGCGCAGAAGCGTTGTAGGGCCACGAATCGGCTGGCAAACCCCGGATGGTGTAATCAGCGCGTTTGAAGTCGAGTTCGGCCGCAGCTCCGCCTGCGGTTGTGGACGTCATCGCGAGCACTAGCGCTAGTATGAGTCGCCATCGCCACTTCGCCATGGTCCGCCTTCCCGATATGAGGTAGTCGTCAACATCGAGGAATCTTCGCCCGCGCCCGCCACGTGCGCAGGCCCTTGACTACCAATGAGCGACCCCGATCGCACCATCGCCCGGCTCATCGTCGGTGGCCGATTCAGGCCACCTGACTCCGCCATCTGGTCGTGGCTCTGTCAGCTGGCGCGGTCGGCTCCGACGGTGTTGTCCGACAATCGCCCGGAGACCTCCAGTTTGATCTGGGCACTGGTCAGAGTTCGCGGGCCCAGCCGTGGGCGTAGAAGGCGCGGATGTGGGCTTCGGTGAGCTCTTCGGCGGCCTTGGCGTCCCCGTCGCGCAGGGCCTGGTAGGTCTTGCGGTGGTCGCGGCGCAGCTCCTCGGCGATGGGGTGCCAGTCGTCGCCGAGGGCGTCGAAGGCCGCCAGCAGGGGCCGGCGCATCGATTCGCGGATGGCGATGGTCATGTCGGCGACGAGCCGGTTGCCGCCGGCTTCGGCGATGCGGACGTGGAACTCGGTGTCGAGGTCGTTGAACCGCGCCCGGTCGCAGTCCGGTGAGTCCATCTCGTCCAGCAGCTCCCCGAGCCTGTGCAGGTCGTCGGGCCGGGCGCGGGTGGCGGCGTGCCGGGCGCTCTCGCGTTCCAGCATGATGCGGGCGCGCACCACGTCGGCGACGGGGAAGTTCGCCAGCGCCACGTGCAGCCGCAGCAGCCGGGTCAGGGCCTGGCTGGGCAGGGCTGCGACGGTGGTGCCCGAGTCGGGTCCGGTGCCCACGCCCATGCGCAGCACGCCTTGGGCTTCCAGCGCGCGGAACGCCTCCCGGACCGCGGCGCGGCTGACGCCGAGCATCTTGGCGAGGTCGCGTTCGGCGGGCAGCCGGTCGCCGACCTTGAGCGCGCCGGAGACGATCTGCTCCTCGACTCGGTCGATGACCAGCTCGTAGGTGCGGGTGCGCGCCACCGGGCGCCAGTCGGCGTCGCCCGCGTCCGCCTCGGATTCGAAACCTGTCACTCGGGTCCCCTTTACACGCGCCGTCAGCGGTACCTAGGGTAAGTCCCCGCTATGGTCGGACCATACAATGGTCAGCAAGTCCGGTGTCGTGGCGCACTGTGCGCGAGGATGCTCCCGGAGGCCCGGACGGAGAGGAACCGGTGATGCGCGCATGAGGGTGGCACTGTTCGCGACCTGCCTCGGCGACACGCTCTTCCCCGCCGCCCCGAAGGCGACGGTGCAGGTCCTGGAGCGTCTGGGCTGCGAGGTGGACTTCCCCGCCGCGCAGACCTGCTGTGGGCAGATGCACACCAACACCGGCTACCGCAAGCAGGCGAAGTCCTCGGTGCGGACGTTCGTCGACGCCTTCGACGGCTACGACGCGATCGTGGCGCCCTCGGGTTCGTGCGTGGCCTCGGTGCGCCACCAGCACGCGCAGGTCGCCGACGGCGACCGCGAGCTCACCCGCGCCGTGGAGCACACCGCGCCGAAGGTCCACGAGCTCTCCGAGTTCCTGGTCGACGTGCTGGGCGTGACCGACGTCGGCGCCTACTTCCCGCACCGGGTCACCTACCACCCCACCTGCCACTCCGCGCGGCTGCTGCGGGTCGGCGAGCGGCCGCTGCGCTTGCTGCGCGCGGTGCGGTCGTTGGACCTGGTGGAGCTGCCCGCCTCCGAGCAGTGCTGCGGTTTCGGCGGGACGTTCGCGCTGAAGAACCCCGACGTGTCGGTGGCGATGGGTGCCGACAAGGCCCGCCACGTGCGCGAGACGGGCGCGGAGGTGCTGTGCGCGGGCGACTCGTCGTGCCTGATGCACATCGGCGGCCTGCTGTCGCGGCAGCGCTCCGGCATCCGGGTGCTGCACCTCGCCGAGATCCTGGCTTCGACGGAAGGAGACCAGCTGTGAGCGCCACTCCCCTGGGCATGCCCTCGTTCCCGACCGCGGCCAAGCGGGAGCTGGCGGATTCGCAGTTGCGGCACAACCTGGCCAACGCCACCGCCACGATCCGCCGCAAGCGCGCCGGTGTCGTCGACGAGCTCGACGACTGGGCGCAGCTGCGCGAAGCCGGCGCGGCGCTCAAGGCGCACACGCTGTCCAACCTGGACACCTACCTGGAGCAGTTCGAGACCGCGGTGACCGAGGCCGGGGGCACGGTGCACTGGGCGCGCGACGCCGCCGAGGCCAACCGGATCGTCACCGACCTCGTCCGGGCGACCGGTGAGCGCGAGGTCGTGAAGGTCAAGTCGATGGCCACCCAGGAGATCGAGCTCAACGAGGCGCTGGCCGAGGCCGGCATCGACGCGTGGGAAACCGATCTGGCCGAGTTGATCGTCCAGCTGGGACACGACGCGCCGAGCCACATCCTCGTTCCGGCGATCCACCGCAACCGGGCGGAGATCCGGGAGATCTTCCGCCGCGAGATGGGCAAGGTCGGCGCTCCCGCCCCCGAGGACCTCACCGACGACCCCGCGCGGCTGGCCGAGGCGGCGCGGCAGCACCTGCGGGAGAAGTTCCTGCGCGCCAAGGTGGCCGTCTCGGGCGCGAACTTCGCGGTCGCCGACTCGGGCACGCTGGTGGTCGTCGAGTCCGAGGGCAACGGCCGGATGTGCCTGACGCTGCCGGAGACGCTGATCAGCGTGGTGGGCATCGAGAAGATCGTGCCCAGCTGGCAGGACCTGGAGGTGTTCCTGCAGCTGCTGCCGCGGTCGAGCACCGGTGAGCGGATGAACCCCTACACCTCGACGTGGACGGGCGTGGCGGCCGGTGATGGGCCGCAGGAGTTCCACGTGGTGCTGCTGGACAACGGGCGCACCAACGCGCTGGCCGACGAGGTCGGGCGGCAGGCGTTGCGCTGCATCCGCTGCTCGGCCTGCCTGAACGTGTGCCCGGTCTACGAGCGCACCGGTGGGCACGCCTACGGCTCGGTGTACCCGGGCCCGATCGGGGCGGTGCTCACCCCTCAGCTGCGCGGCACCCAGTCCGATGTGGACAAGTCCTTGCCGTACGCGTCGTCGTTGTGCGGCGCGTGCTACGACGTGTGCCCGGTGGCCATCGACATCCCGGACCTGCTGGTGCACCTGCGGACCCGGGTCGTCGAGGAGCACTCGGGTGCCCGGGACAAGCCGATGGACGCGCTGATGGGCGTGGCGTCGTGGGTGCTGGGCGATGCCAAGCGGCTGGCGGTGGCGCAGAAGCTGGCTTCGTGGAGCCGGAAGGTGATCGGCCGGCGCGGCACGATCGGCCGGCTGCCGGCTCCGCTATCGCGCTGGACGGACGCCCGCGACGCGCCCGCTCCCGCGCAGGAGTCGTTCCGGTCCTGGTGGGAGCGCACCCGAGGAGGCAAGTCATGACGTCGGTTTCGGCACGCGAAGCGGTGCTGGGTCGGGTGCGGGAGGCGTTGCGCGGCACCGAACGCACTCCCCCGTCGGCGGTCCCGCGCGAGTACCGCACCACCCGCCCGGCGGCGGACCTGGTGGCGCTGTTCTGCGAGACGGTCGCCGACTACAAGGCCACTGTGGACCGGGTGGCCGCCGAGGCCGCGGTCTCGAAGATCGCCGAAGTGGCGCGCGCGGCCGGGGCTCGGCGGCTGCTGATCCCGGACGGGGCACCACAGGCGTGGTCGCAGGTGCTGGGAGAGGACTTCGAGCTGGTCGACCCGGAAGCGGGCACGGCGGCGTTGGAGCAGGTCGACGCGGTGATCACCACAGCTGCGGTGGGCATCGCCTCCACCGGCACGATCGTGCTGGACCACGGGCCGGGCCAGGGCCGCCGAGCCGCGACCCTGGTCCCCGACCTGCACATCTGCGTGGTCGCCGAGCCCCAGGTGGCCGATGACGTGCCGGCCGCGATCTCCCGCCTGGACCCGACCAGGCCGACGACGTTCATCAGCGGCCCCTCGGCCACCAGCGACATCGAGCTCAACCGGGTCGAGGGCGTCCACGGCCCCAGGACTCTGCACGTCCTGGTCACCCCGGCGGTCTGAGCGTCCCGACGTCCTCCCGCGCTACAGCGGCAGGACGTCGGCCAGGACCGCGCCGGGCTCCTTGAGGCGGTGCGCGGCGGGGCTGTCGTAGACGACCAGGAGCTCACCGGAGGGCAGCAGCGCGAGGCCTTCGGCGTGGTCGTCGCCCTCGCCGTGGGACACGTCGAGCTCGCGGTCCAGTTCGGTGCGGTGGACGACGTCGGCGGTGTCGAGGTTGGCCGCACCGGGCCAGCGGTAGACGCGCACCGGGCCGTCGAGGTCCATCGAGGGCCCGGCCAGCAGCAGCAGGTCGTCGCCGTGCACGCACATGTCGCGGATGCCCAGGCCGTCGAGGTCGAGGAAGATCTTGGCGTAGCGGTGGCCGTTGAGCTTGCGGAGTTCGAGCTCCCCGTCGTCCTCGCGCGGTTCCAGCAGCAGCACCACCGCCCAGCCGCGCAGCACCGGGCCGCGCAGTCCGAGGTAGACGCGTTCGTGGCCAACTTCGCCGTGCACGGCGATGCCTTCGACGTCCAGGCCGTTGTCCTTGCCGGGGATGGACAGGAACGGGGCCAGGTGCTCGTCGTCGGCGAGCAGGTCGAACAGCCCTCCCCTGCCGAGGGCGGCGCTGGGAGCACCTTCCGGGGTGGCTCCGGCGGGCACGTCGTCGGCCAGGGCGATGCGGGCGAGCACGCGGCGGCTGGGTTCGGCGGAGACCGAGGCGAGGCGCTTGGCGGCCTTGGCGTCGGAGTGGTGGGGTTTGACCTTGCGGCGCTTGGCGCTGTGCGAGCCCACCACCCACAGGAACGGGCCGTTGCGGGAGATCCCTTCGACGTCGACCTCCTCGTCGGCCTCACCGGGCAGGTCGATGACGTCGGCCAGCGGGAAGCTCACGTGGTCGCGGTAGGCGGTGGGCCTGGCGGGGTCGTCGCAGGTGAGCCGCTCGACGGTGGCGGTCTCGTCGCCGGCGATCCACAGGTGCACGCCGTCGGTGCGCACCGCCGAGAGGTTGACGTGCGTGTCGGTTTCGACCGCCCGTGCGGTGAAGGCCAGTCGCACCGTTCGTGCTACGTTCATCCATCGTTTCTACCAGGCCCTTCCGCCGTGAGCTCCTGGATCAGGGTTTCGTGATGATCTCCTCACCCACACGATCAAGTGAGTGCGGGAACCGGTGCGGCGGGTGCGCGGTCCTAGCCGATGTCGTTGTCCTCGCGTCTATGGGAGAAGGAAAGGGGTCGCCGTGCCAGACATCCGGGTCCGGCTCCGCGGTGGGCCGCAGGACGGTCAGGAGCTGACCGTCTCGGCCGACTCATCGGGCAAACCGATCCCGCGCATCACCCTGCCCGCGCGCGCTCGCAATCCGGAGGCCGTGCCACCGCGGCTGATCTACGAGCGTTCCGGCAGGAACGGTGATGGCACCTGGGAATTCCGCTACGTGGGTGCTGAAACCTGACACCTCGTCGCCACGGCAGGGCACGGAGCCGGGTGCCCTGCCGCGACTCGGCGTCCGACTTCCGGGCTGCCCCACCAGCCCGATCCGCGCTCGAACCCTTCAGTGCACCGGCGTGATCGCGGAGCTGCCGCGCGCGCCGGCGATCTCGTGGATCAGGGTGCGCAACGTGCCGGGCAGCAGCGATTCCCAGGAGTTCATCCGGAACTCGCCTTGGCGCTGCGCCTGCTTGGCGAAGCGCATGGGCCGCAGCGCTCCGGTCTCGCGCACCAGCAGCGCGAAGGTGACCTCGGTGAGGCGCTCGGGCACGGTGATGACGCCGTTGCCGGTGGTGGTGTCGGTGCCGGTGAACAGCTCTTCGAGCGCAGCGGTGGTGCGTCCGCACTGCGAGTCGGCGACGCGCCACGCCGCCGCCGAACCGCCGCGCAGCCCGCCGGAGATCGGGACTTCGCGCAGCACGTCGACCAGCACCAGCCTGCAGCGCACCTTCTCCACCGCGGTCCGCGACAGGTGTTCCAGCCAGGTGCGCAGGTCGTGACCGGCTTCGCGGCGGATCTCGCGCAGCACCGTCCAGGACAGGAAGTCCGGGCAGCGGCCGTTCCCGCTGGGTCGCACGTCGGGGGTGACGGCGATTTCCTCCTCCACGATCAGTTCGGCCAGCAGCCCGCCGGCGCAGCCCAGTGCGAGCCGTTCCGGGTCGATGCGCGGGGAGATGCGGTTCTCGCCGCTGTGGGCGGCCAGGAAGAACCGGTCCGCGATGCGCAGCGGAAGTCGCGTGTTGTCGAGCTCTGGAGCGGTCCGGCCGTGCGCGGCCTCGCCCTTCAACACGTCGTCGCTCTCCTTCACCTGCCAGAACGTGGTCGCCGGGGCTGCCCGACTCCGGAGGGTGTCCAGGGCGGGCACTCCGCGTGGTGCACGGCCATCGTTCAAGATCAACGCCGTTGATCGCATCGCCCGGGCAGCGGCTGTGGCCGAATCGTTGTGGTGGCCAACCGTCCGCTTCTCGACCGGGAACAACCGGGAGGCGCATTGACTTCCACCTAACACGAAGTCCGACGATGTAAGGGTCCCGAACCTGATCGACACCACCACGTCACGAAGGACCTCCACGTGAACGCCAACTGGTCGACGATGCGCTCGTTCGCTAGCGACAAGTCCGTCACCCGGCAACGCCTGTCCGCGGGCCTGCTGCGCCGCATCGGCGGCTACGCCCGCCCCTACCTGCGCGACATCGTGCCGTTCCTGGTGCTGGTGGCGCTGGCCGCCGCGCTCGGGGTGGTCAACCCGCTGCTGTTCAAGGCCATCATCGACAACGGCATCGTGCCGCGGAACTTCTCGCTGGTCGTGTGGCTGGCCTTCGCGGTGGCCGGGGTGGCGGTGCTGGAGGCGGCGATGAGCCTGGCCCAGCGCTGGTACTCCGCGCGGCTCGGCGAAGGCCTGATCTACGACCTGCGCCGGGAGGTCTTCGACCACGTGCAGCGGATGCCGATCGCGTTCTTCGTGCGCGCCCAGACCGGTGCGCTGGTCAGCCGGCTCAACAACGACGTGATCGGCGCGCAGCGGGCGCTGACCTCGACGTTGTCGTCGGTGGTGTCCAACGTGCTGAGCCTGGTGCTGGTGCTGGCCACCATGTTCACGCTGTCCTGGCAGATCACGGCGATCTCGCTGGTGATGCTGCCGCTGTTCCTGCTGCCGGTGCGCTGGGTGGGCCGCAGGCTGCAGCGCGTCACCCGCGAGCAGATGAAGCTCGACGCCGAGATGAGCTCGCTGATGACCGAGCGCTTCGGGGTGGGCGGAGCGATGCTTGCCAAGCTCTACGGCCGCACCGACGAGGAGTCCGAGCGCTTCTCCGCGCGCGCCGAGAAGGTCCGCGACATGGGCATCGTCTCGGCCATGTACAGCAGGGTGTTCATGGTGGCGCTGACGCTGCTGGCAGCGCTGGCCACGGCCGTGGTCTACGGCCTGGGCGGCGGTCTGGTGCTGACCGGGGCGTTCCAGCTGGGCACCCTGGTGGCGCTGGCGACGCTGCTCAACCGCCTCTACGGGCCGCTGACGGCGTTGTCGAACGTGCACGTGGACGTGATGACGGCGCTGGTGAGCTTCGACCGGGTCTTCGAGGTCCTCGACCTCAAGCCGATGATCACCGAGAAGCCCGGCGCCCGCGAACTCCCCGCCGGGGCTTCGGACGTGGAGTTCGACCACGTCTCCTTCCGCTACCCCGCCTCCAGCGAGGTGTCGCTGGCGTCGCTGGAGTCGGTGGCGCGGCCGGACAACTCCCCCGCTCACCCGGTGCTGCACGACATCACCTTCCGCGCCGAGCCGGGCCAGACCGTGGCGCTGGTGGGGCATTCCGGTGCGGGCAAGACCACCATCACCAACCTGGCCGGCCGGCTCTACGACGTCGATTCCGGTGCGGTGCGCATCGGCGGGCTGGACGTGCGCGAGACGTCGCTGGCCTCGCTGTACGAGCACGTCGGCGTGGTCACCCAGGACGCGCACCTGTTCCACGACACGATCCGCGCCAACCTCACCTTCGCCCGCCCGGAGGCCACCGAGCAGGAGCTGGTCGAGGCGCTGCGGACCGCGCAGCTGGGTCACCTGATCGACTCGCTGCCCGACGGGCTGGACACGGTGGTCGGCGACCGGGGGCACCGGCTCTCCGGCGGGGAGAAGCAGCGGCTGGCCATCGCCCGGCTGCTGCTCAAGGCGCCGCCGATCGTGGTGCTCGACGAGGCCACCGCGCACCTGGACTCCGAATCCGAGGCCGCCGTCCAGCGCGCTCTGGCCACGGCGCTGTCGGGGCGCACCGCCCTGGTCATCGCCCACCGGCTGGCCACCATCCGCGAGGCCGACCGGATCCTGGTCATCGACGAGGGCACGATCGCCGAGGAGGGCACCCACGAGGAGCTGCTCGCCCGCGGCGGGCACTACGCCGAGCTCTACCGCACCCAGTTCGCCCAGCAGCGCTCGGACTCCGGCGAAGCGGCCTGACCGACCGGGACCGAGCAGGTCACTCGGGGGGCGCCACCGAGAGGGTTCCCGCCGGGTCGACCTGCGCGAGCAAGGCCGTGCAGAGGTCGTCGAGGAGGCCCACCTGGTCCTCGTCGAGGCCGTCCATGATCAGCGAGCGGACCTTCTCGACGTGGCCGGGAGCCGAGTCGACGACCTTGGCCAGACCGGCTTCGGTGAGTTCGGCGATGCTGCCGCGCGCGTCGTCCTCGGCCTTGCGGCGGGCGACGAAACCCTGCTGCTCCAGCCGGGAGACCACGTGCGAGACGCGCGAGGGCGAGGCATTGGACTGCTGGGCGAGGTGGCTCATCCGCAGTTCGCGCCCCGGTGCTTCCGAGAGCATCGACAGCACCCAGTAGCCGAACATCGTCAGTCCGGCGTCGCGCTGCAACTGCGCGTCCAGAGCGGCGGGCACCACGGTCATCAGGGCCGCCAGCTTCCGCCAGGCGCGCTGCTCGTGGTCGTTCAACCAGCGCGTATCGCTCACCTGTCAGAGCCTAACAGGAGTTGAAGGTTCAAAGAGGCTGCCCGATCAGTGGTGACACTCCCCTGGCGGCCCGGAACGACCTGATCTCGTCCCGCAGCCGCACCGCTGCCGGGGCAGCCTGCAGCGGGGTGCGCTCCAGCGCCTTGCCGAGCCGCCGCAGCCGCCGCAGCACGGCCTCGGTGCGGCGGGTGCTGGCCGCGGCCAGCACGAGGTCGACCTGCTCAGCCGCGCCCTCGATGTCGCGGCCGCGCAGCCGCACCTCCGCCAGGTCCAGCCGCGCCAGGCACAGCTCGCCGATGCGGCGGAGCGGTTCGGGCTCCTGCGCGTACCCGGCGATGGCGGTGATGGCGTCGCGCTCGGCGTGAGCCAATCCCACCTGCCCGCCCAGCCACAGCGCGGTCGAGGAGGCGTAGCAGTACTGCTTGGCGACCGGGAACTCCAGCAGCCCGGCCGGGACGTCGGCGTCGGTGACCTCCTCGCGCGCCTGCTCGGCGCGGGTCAGGGCGCGTTCGGCGGCGTGGGCGTCGCCGAGCCGCGCGTGCGCGCGGGCTTCCAGCGCGGCCAGCCGGACCGCGGCGGTGCCCGCTTCGGGCGGGTGGCGCAGGCCGTCCTGGGCGAGTTCGACGGCGTCGCGGCACCGGTCGTCCCAGTAGGCCACCAGGCTCTGGGTGCCGCGGATCCAGCAGAGCAGCGCGTGATCATCGGCCTGCTCGGCGCACTGGAACGCGGTGCGCGCCTGGGCTTCGGCCGCCACCGGGTGCCCGAGGTCGAAGGCGGCGTTGGCCATCACCGCGCACGCCCGCCCGGCGGTGCGGAACCAGTCGCGGGCGTGCTCGGCGGGAACCCGGCGTTCCAGCACCTTCAGCGCCCGGTCCCGCAGGTCGCGCAGTTCCACGTACAGCGGGAACACCGGTTGGTGCGGGTAGCTTTCGATGATGCGCGCGACGTCGGCGCGGAAGCGTTCGAGGTTCTGCGGCCCGCCGTGTCCGGGCCGGGCGGGGGTGGCGGGTTCGGTGGCAGGCATGAGCGCCTCGCTCTCGACGTGGGCGGTGCCTCGAAAGCCGAGCCCGGAACCACGCTTCGCTTCGTCGCACCGGGGCTCACAGGTACCGTGACAGCCCGCGATCGGCCCCCGCAAGTGGGCTTCTACCGGGTGATATCCGCAGCTCGGCGGGTGTTGATGACGCGCTCGGCGGGGATGCCGCACTCCTCGGCGCGGGCGCAGCCGTGGGCGAGCCAGTCCAGCTGGCCGGGCGCGTGGGCGTCGGAGTCGATGCTGAAGGTGCAGCCGAGGTCGCGGGCCAGGCGCAGCAGTTCGCGGGGCGGGTCGAGCCGGTCCGGCCGGGAGTTGATCTCCACGGCCACGTCGTTGTCGCGGCAGGCGGTGAACACCTCCCGCGCGTCGAAGGTGGACTGCGGGCGCTTGCGGTCGCCGATGAGCCGCCCGGTGCAGTGCCCGAGCACGTCGACGTGCGGGTTGCGCACCGCGGCGACCATGCGGCGGGTCATCGGCCCGGAGCTCATCCGCAGGTCGGAGTGCACGCTGGCGACCACCACGTCGAGCTCGGCCAGCAGCTCCTCGTCCTGGTCGAGCGCGCCGTCGCCGAGGATGTCGACCTCGATGCCGGTCAGGATCCGGAACGGTTCGAGCTCCCGGTTGAGCTGCGCGACCACGTCGAGCTGCTCGCGCAGCCGCTCGGCCGACAGCCCGCGCGCGACGGTCAGCCGGGGTGAGTGGTCGGTCAGCGCCATCCACTCGTGGCCGAGCCGGTGGGCGGTGGTGGCCATCTCGGCGATCGGGCTGCCTCCGTCGGACCAGTCGGAGTGGGTGTGGCAGTCGCCGCGCAGCGCGCTCCGCAGCGCCCCGCCGTGCTCGGGCACCTCGGCGGCGTCGCGCAGTTTCGCGAGGTAGTCGGGCGTGCCACCGCGCCGGGCCTGGGTGATCACCGAGGCGGTGGTGCGGCCGATGCCCTCCAGGTCGGTGAGCGTGCCGTACTCGACCCGCTGGTCGAGGTCGTCGAGGTCGGTGATGACGGCGGCGGCGCGCCGGAAGGCCCGCACCCGGTAGGTGGGTGCGTACTGCCGCTCCAGCCAGAAGGCGATCTCGCGCAGCGCCGAGATCGCACCGTCATCGCTCACCTGTCCTTGGTAGCCGGACACGTGGACGTTCGCCACCTTGACAGCGCAGACCGTTCCCTTGCGGCGTCTGCGGGGGTTGGATGAGCATCGCAACTGTTCTCTCGATCGTGCGACGAGGTGTGCCAAGTGCAGCAGTACGAACTCGCGGTGTTGCCCGGTGACGGCATCGGCAACGAGGTCATGCCCGAAGCGCTGCGGGTGCTCGACGTGATCGGCGCGAAGTACGGGGTGCGGTTCGACTACCGGCACTTCGACTGGAGCTGCGAGACCTACCGCAAGACCGGGCGGATGATGCCCGAGGACGGCCTCGACCGGCTGCGCGACCACCACTCGATCCTGCTGGGCGCGGTGGGCTACCCGGGCGTGCCCGACCACATCTCGCTGTGGGGCCTGCTGATCCCGATCCGCCGGGTGTTCGACCAGTACGTCAACCTGCGCCCGGTGCGGCTGCTGCCCGGGGTGACGCCGCCGGTGCGCGACAAGCGCCCCGGTGACATCGACTTCTGGGTGGTGCGGGAGAACACCGAGGGCGAGTACTCCAAGCTGGGCGGGCGCCAGAACGAGGGGACCGACCGCGAATCGGTGCTGCAGACGGCGTCGTTCTCCCGCTTCGGCACCGACCGCATCATGCGCTACGCGTTCGAACTGGCCCGCAAGCTGGGCAAACCGCACGTGACCTCGGCGACCAAGTCCAACGGGATCTACTACTCGATGCCGTTCTGGGACGAGCGGTTCGCCGAGATGTCCGAGCAGTACCCCGATGTCGAGGTCGACCAGGACCACATCGATATCCTGTGCGCGCGGTTCGTGATGAGCCCCGAACGCTTCGACGTGGTGGTGGCCAGCAACCTCTTCGGCGACATCCTCTCCGACCTGGGTCCGGGCGTGACTGGCACGATCGGGGTGGCGCCGTCTGGCAACATCAACCCGGAGGGCGTCTACCCGTCGACGTTCGAGCCGGTGCACGGCTCGGCGCCGGACATCGCCGGCAAGGGCATCGCCAACCCGATCGGTCAGATCTGGTCGGCGGGCATGATGCTCGACCACCTGGGCCTGACCGAGGCGGGAGCCGACGTGGTGGCCGCGATCGAGAAGGTCCTCGCCGACGACAGCACCCCGCGCACGCCGGACATGGGTGGCACCGCTCGGACCGAGGACCTCGGCAAGGCGATCGCCGAGGCGATCAACGGCTGACGCGGGCGGCCACGGCGAACAGCCGGTCCTCCTGGCCCGGTCGGCCGACCAGCTGCAGGCCGACCGGGAGCCCGCCCACGGTTCCGGCGGGCACCGAGATGGCCGGGGCTCCGGCGAGGTTCCAGGGGCGGGTGAGCCCGATCAGCGGACCGCGCACCGGGGTCGGCGTGCCCCGCACGTCGACCTCGCGCTGGTCGATCTCGGGTGCGGTCACGCAGGTGGTGGGCATGGCCAGCAGCTCGACCTCGTCGAGCAGCTCGGCGACCACCGCGCGCCACTGGTCCCGTTCGGTCAGGGCCCGCACGTACTGCCAGCCCGCGGTTTCGCCGGCTCGGCGCAGGATCGCCAGCACGTCGTCGGTGAACAGCTGCGGTGCCTCGGCGACGCGTTCGGCGTGCACGGCGTGGGCTTCGCTGAACTGGATGGCGCCGAAGGCCCGCAGCATCGCGTCGAGCCCGCCGGGCCGCACCTCGCGCACGTCGAGCCCGTCGGTCTCCAAGGCGGCGCGGGCGATGCCGGTGACCTCCGGGTCGGTGGGGTGCAGCAGGTCCGGCGGGATCCAGCCGATGCTCACCTCCGAGCCGTGCTCGCGGCTGGGCATCGGCCGCAAGCCCGCCAGCGCGCGGTAGCCGAGCCGGCAGTCATCGGTGCTCGCGGCGAGCACGCCGACGTGGTCGAGGGTCTGCGATAGCGGGAACACGCCGTCGGCGGGCACCGCGCCGTAGGCGGGTTTGAACCCGGTGACCCCGCACAGCGAGGCGGGGATGCGCACCGAGCCGCCGGTGTCGGTGCCCAACGCCAGCGGCACGATCCCGGCCGCCACGGCGGCCCCGCTGCCGCCGCTGGACCCCCCGGTCATCCGCCGGGTCTCGTGCGGGTTGCGGGAGGCGCCGTTGTAGGCGCGGTCCCCGGTCGGGCCGAAGGCGAACTCGTGGGTGGTGGTCTTGCCGACGATCACCGCTCCGGCGGCGCGCAACCGCCGGACGCATTCGGCGTCCTCTGTGGACACGTGCTCGGCGAAGTGGGCCGAGCCCATCGTGGTGCGCAGCCCGGCGACGTCGATGATGTCCTTCACCGCCACCGGGATCCCGTGCAGCGGCCCCCGGTCGCGGCCGTCGGCGATTTCGGCGTCGGCCCGCTCGGCGGCGCGCAGCGCCCCGTCGCGGTCGGCGGTGACGAAGGCGTTGAGCTCGCCGTCGAGCGCGCTGATCGCGGTCAGCGCGGCCTCGGCGAGGTCGACCGCGCGCATCTTCTCCGCGCGCAGCTGCGCGCGGAGATCGTCGATGGTGCGGCCGTGGAAGAAACCTGTCGCGTGCTGCGTCGCGGTGCTCAACGCGCCTCCCGCCCGACTGTCAGCGAAGAGCTCATCTTCCGCTCGCGCACGGTGATCGTCAACGGCCCGCCCGCGCCGCGGTGATCGCGCTCAGCGCCACCACCAGCAGCGTCATCGCCAGCGACAGGACCGTCACCGAGGCGTCCTGGGTGGGTCCGTGCCCGGCGAGCCCGGTCAGCAGCGCCTTGGCGCCGATGAACACCAGCACCGCCGAGAATCCCACGGACACGTCCGGGATCCGCGCGCACAGCCGGGCGGTCAGCCGCACCAGCCGGACCGCGCCGAGCAGCGCGAGCAGGTTCGCGCACAGCACCGTCGCGGACCCGCCGCCGGTGGCCGAGACCGCGAACGCGCCGAGCGCGACGGCGACCGGGATCGCGGCCGGTGCGACCGCCGCGGCTGCGGGAAGTCCGGGTTCGCCGTGCCGGAACAGCCACCACGCTCCGGCCAGCACCACCAGACCGAACAGCGCCGAAACCCACGCCAGGCCGGGGACGCCGGTGGCCACGAGCACGATCCGGGCCAGCACCGAGGCCGCCACGGCCAGCGAGACGAGTCGTCGCGCGCCGGGTGCGCGGTGCGCGAGCACCACCAGCAGGACGACCAGGTCGACGGTGACCGCGAAGGCCGAGCCCCAGGCCGCTAGGAACTCCCCGGCCCACCGCGGTGCGTCGAGGCTGAGGCCGGCTGCGACCAGCGGTGCGGCGCCGATTCCAGCGCCGGGTACGAGCAGGTCGTGCCGGGTGGGGGCGCGTCCGCGGGCGCAGGCGAGCAGGTCGGCGGTCACCGCTGCGAGCAGCACGACCACGGCTGCGGACGGGAGTAACGCGGGCACGCTCATGGGCGCCTCCGGCTTTGGGGAGCTCTCGTCGGTCCCCGCAGGCCTCGGCTCTCGGGCCTGGCACCGGTGGTTGTAGCCCGGCGGGGCGGTGGTGTCCAGGACCACACTGGTTATCCATCCGTTCGGCCCAAACCCTGGTCCACACTGGACGAATCGGTTGCGCCGGGCGCCACATCGGGCAAATCGGCTGGCATACTGTATGCTAAAGCCACGGGCTGAGCCCGCGGCCATCATCGGCACGAGCAACCGGAGCTGACCGCATGTCGCTGACCTCGAAACTGACCGAGGGCATCGCCGCTCGCCAAGTAGCGCGCCCGGTCCCGCTGCGCGAGACGGTCTACGAGGCCATCCTCGAACTGATCATCACCGGCGAGCTCAAACCGGGCCAGCACCTGGTCGAGAAGGAGCTGGCCGAGGCCCTGGGCGTGTCCCGCCAGCCGGTCCGCGAAGCCCTCCAGTGGCTCAAGAAGGACGAGTGGGTCGACCTGCGGCCCGGCTACGGCGCCTTCGTCCACAGCCCCACTCCCGAGGAGGCCGACCAGCTGCTGGGCGTGCGGACCCTCCTGGAAGCCGAATCGGCGCGGTTGGCCGCGCTGAACTCCACCAAGGACGGCGTCGCCGAGCTCAAGCGGATCTACAAGTCGGGCCTGGCCGCGCTCAAGGCCGACGACATCGAGTCCGTCGTGGCCGCCAACGCCGAACTGCACGCCACGATCACCGAGATGTCGGGCAACAAGGTCCTCAACGAACTGGCCGCGCAGATCAACCGCCGGGTCCGCTGGTACCACACGCCCGTCGCCAAGACCCGCGGCAAGCAGGCCTGGGACGAGCACTCCGCGCTCATCGACGCCATCTCCAAGAAGGACGCCGACACCGCGGCCCGCCTCATGCGCGAGCACACCGAGCACACCCGGCAGAGCTACCTCGACCAGAGCACCGAGGACTAGATCAACTCCACACGCTCGGCTTTTCCCGTTGTGAAAGTCCGGAGAAAGCTCGGTCGTGCACCATTCGTGGTGCCTGCCTGGGGCACGGGGCGTCCGGCTGATTCGTTTCGACGGTCGCTCAGGTGGCCGGGCGCCGGTTCGATGGGTGATGGGGGATTCATCGCACCGGCGCCGGCGTCACCGTTCAGGAGGGGGACCAAGAGGGCGGTCGCTTGTGGGGAGCGGCCGTCCTTCTCCCGTTTTCAGGGGACTTGCAGGAGCGGTCTGCCGCAGGTGGTCCTGCCGAGCTGGTCGAGGCACTGCTCGGCCGTCAGCTGGCCGTGGGCCGCGGTGTGGGCGTCGCGGAACCTGCGTTCCACACCGTAGTCCTCGCGGAAGGCGTGCTGGCCGCACACCTTGATGCCCAGTTCCGCCACCTGGATGGCGTTCTCGGCGCTGAGGGCCCGCGCTTCCAGCAGCCGTTGCAGGCCGTCGGCGTACCGGTGGGCCTGGACGGCGTCGGTGAGCACCAGGTCGCCGGTGTCGACCTTCATCCGCATGCGCGCCAGGTCGGCCCGGACCTCCGGTTGCCGGGTGGGCGGGTCCTGCCAGCGCGACCAGGACGGTTGCGGGCCGGTGACGCACTCGACGCTGCGCGCCAGCACCGACTGCATCAGGCCCAGCGCCAGCGCGGCCTGCAGCGCGCAGACCCACGGGGTGATCACCTCGATGAGGGCCTGCGCTGTTGCGCCGTCGGCGCCGATCACTGCGGATTCGGGCACGCGCACGGGATCTGCGGTGATCGTGGCGGTGGCGCTGCCGCGCAGCCCCACCGCCTCGGCGGTCGCGGGCACGCACAGCCCGGGCGCGTGGGCCGGGACCAGCCACAGCGACAGGCCGCCGCCCGCACCGGCGGGCGGGCTCGACCAGACGTAGCTGTCGGCTTCACCGGCGGCGGCGACCCAGTTCTTGCGCGCCGTCAGGGCGATCACTCCCCCGCCGCGTTCGGCCCGCCCACCGGGCACCAGCCCGGGGTTGCCGGTCTCGGCCAGGGCCAGGGTGCTGAGGTGGTGCCCGGTGGCGATGGCGCGCAGCAGGTCGGGTTCCGCGTGCCGGGCCAGGACCGCGGTGGCGGCGTAGTGGGAGGCCAGCACCGCTGCGGTGGAGGCGCAGACGCGGGCGAGGCGTTTGATCACCTCCACGGCTTCGCCGAGGTCGTGACCAGCGCCGCCGTGGCGCGTCGGCAGCGTCAGGCCCAGCAGTCCCGCGCGGGCGAGGGCGTCGACGTTCTGGCGCGGGAAGCGCCCTCGGTCGTCGACCTGCCGGGCGTGCGGCTCGATGGTGGTGCGCAGGACGCGGTCGAGGGCGTCCCGGTGGTTGCGGGCCGTCATGTCCGGCCCCGGGCCGGGCCCGCCGCTGGTGGGCGGCGGACCCGGCTGGTGCGGTCGAGCATGCTCACTCCCGTGGTGTCGGCACGGCCGCGGCGGGTTCGCGCGGGGTGACGCGTTGGCCGAGCAGGTCGCCGAGGGCGTTGACGGTGCGCAGCGTGGGGGCGTCGGCGCCCACCAGGTCGGCGAGTTCGACGACCGCGGTGAGCATCGCCGCCAGTTCCAGGGGTTTTCCCTTCTCCAGGTCTTGCAGGGTGGAGGTCTTGTGCTCGCCGGTGCGTTCGGCACCGGCCAGCCGGCGTTCGACGGCGATGTCGGGATGGCAGCCCAGGGCGGCCGCGATCTCGAGGGTTTCGCGCATCAGGGAGGCCACGACCTCCCGGACGTCGGGGTGCCGGCACATCCCGGCGAGGGTGGCGCCGGTGAGCGCGCTGATCGGGTTGAAGGCGACGTTGCCCATCAGCTTGATCCAGATGTCGCGTCGGATGTCGTCCTCGACCGGGCACTTCAGGCCACCGGCGATCATGGCGTCGCTGAACTCGCGGCAGCGCTGGGAATCGCTGCCGTCGGGTTCGCCGATGGAGAAGCGGGTTCCTTCCAGGTGCCGCACCACTCCGGGGGCGTCGAGTTCGGTGGCGGCGTAGACGACGCAGCCGATGGCGCGGTGCGGCGGCAGGACCCGGGTGACGGCACCGCCGGGGTCGACGGTGCTGACGCGGTGGTTCTCGTGGGGGCCGCGCAGTCCGTGGAAGTACCACCACGGAATGCCGTTCTGCGCGGCGATGATCGAGGTGTCCTCCTTGAGCAGGGGGTGGACGAGTGGTCCGCAGGTGGCGTAGGAGTAGGCCTTGAGGCCGAGGATGACGTGATCGACCGGGCCGATCTCGCCCGGATCGTCGGTGGCGTGCGGCTTGACCTGGAAGTCCCCTCGGAGGCTGATCACCTGCACGCCGCGGGCGCGCAGCGCGGTCAGGTTGTCCCCTCGGGCTATCAGGCTCACGTCCGCTCCCGCCCGATGCAGGCAGGCACCCATGTACGCGCCGATGGCACCGGCGCCGACAACAGCGACTCTCACCATTGATCTCCGCTCTGGTCATGCGGGCCAAGCGTGGGTGTCGGTGCATTCAGTATACAGTATGTGAATCCAACGGCAAACTTTTCGCCCTCCCCCGCCGCCACTCGCCACCGCGAAATGCCCTTCCACCAGGGAGAACGTGGCACGTTCAGTCCACACTGGACACCGGTGCTGCGTCCCGACTACTCGGCTCGGGCTATGGACACCCGCCCTTCGCTGCGGTATCCCTGAAACACACCTCATACGGTATGCAGTATGTCGACGACCGTGGACGCGTCTTTTCAAAGGGGATGAGCGCAGATGGCCCAGGCATCCGACAACGCAGGCGAACCCGAGCAGATCTCCGGCGGTCACCTCGTCGCCAAGGCGCTCAAGGCCGAAGGCGTGGACACGATCTTCACCCTCTGCGGTGGCCACATCATCGACATCTACGACGGCTGCGTCGACGAGGGCATCGACGTCATCGACGTGCGCCACGAGCAGGTCGCCGCCCACGCCGCCGACGGCTACTCCCGCATCACCGGCAAACCCGGGTGCGCGGTGGTGACCGCGGGCCCGGGCACCACCGACGCGGTCACCGGTGTCGCCAACGCCTTCCGCGCCGAGAGCCCCATGCTGCTCATCGGCGGGCAAGGTGCGCTGTCACAGCACAAGATGGGCTCGCTGCAGGACCTGCCGCACGTGGACATGATGAACCCGATCACCAAGTTCGCCGCGACCGTCCCGCACACCGAACGCGCCGCCGACATGGTCTCGATGGCCTTCCGCGAGTGCTACCACGGCTCCCCCGGCCCGTCGTTCCTGGAGATCCCGCGCGACGTGCTCGACGCCAAGGTGCCGGTGGCCGGGGCCCGCATCCCGCAGTCGGGCGGCTACCGCGCCAGCACCCGCTCGGCCGGCGACCCCGACGCCGTGCAGAAGCTGGCGGACCTGCTGGTCAAGGCCGAGAAGCCGTGCATCCTGCTGGGGAGCCAGACCTGGACCTGCCGAGCCACGGACTCGGCGGTGAAGCTGGTCCGCGAGCTGAACGTGCCCGCTTTCTGCAACGGTGCCGGCCGGGGCACGCTTCCGCCCGCGGACCCGCTGCACTTCCAGCTGGCGCGGCGCTACGCCTTCCAGAACTCGGACCTGATCATCATCCTGGGCACGCCCTTCGACTTCCGGATGGGCTACGGCAAGCGCCTGTCCGCCGAGGCGACCGTGGTCCAGATCGACCTGGACTACCGCACCGTCGGCCGCAACCGCGACATCGACCTGGGCATCGTCGGCGACGCCGACGCGGTGCTCACCGCCCTGTCGCAGGCCGCATCCGGGCGCACCGACAACGGTGCCAGCCGCCGCAAGGCGTGGGTGCAGGAACTGCGCGAGGTGGAGAACGCCGCTCTGCAGAAGCGCCTGCCGCGCCAGCACTCCGACGCCTCCCCCATCGACCCCTACCGGCTGGTGCACGAGATCAACGAGTTCCTCACCGAGGACTCGATCTACATCGGCGACGGCGGCGACATCGTCACCTTCTCCGGCCAGGTCATCCAGCCCAAGTCCCCGGGCCACTGGATGGACCCCGGGCCGCTGGGAACCCTCGGCGTCGGCGTGCCGTTCGCGATGGCCGCCAAGAAGGCCCGCCCCGACAAGGAAGTGGTGTGCCTGTTCGGCGACGGCGCGTTCAGCCTCACCGGCTGGGACTTCGAGACGATGGTGCGCTTCGACCTGCCGTTCATCGGCATCGTCGGCAACAACTCCTCGATGAACCAGATCCGCTACGGCCAGATCGCCAAGTACGGCGAGGACCGCGGCCGGGTCGGCAACACCCTCGGCGACATCTCCTACAGCAAGTTCGCGCAGATGCTCGGCGGCTACGGCGAAGAGGTCGACGACCCCGCCGACATCGCCCCCGCGCTGCAGCGCGCCCGCGAGTCCGGCAAGCCGTCGTTGATCAACGTCTGGGTCGACCCCGAGGTCTACGCCCCGGGAACCATGAACCAGACCATGTACAAGTGAAAACCCGGAAACTGGGCTTCCTCTGCGTTGCGGTGCCAGTAGCGGAACCTCAGAGCCCTTCTCAGTCCGGGATCCCCGACTTATGCATGCCAATGCACGGCGTCGGGGCTGTCCTCCCGAGAAGTGCTCTGAGAACCCGCGGCGGTGCCAGTTGCGAGAGTCGACCAAGCGGCTTCGCCGCTTCAAAGGCAAAGAGGTGTCAGTCATGAGTGCATTGGAAGGTGTGCGCGTCCTGGACATGACCCACGTCCAGTCCGGGCCGTCGGCGACGCAGATCCTGGCCTGGCTCGGGGCCGACGTGGTCAAGCTCGAGGCACCCACCGGAGACATCACCCGCAAGCAGCTGCGCGACGTCGACGACGCCGACAGCCTCTACTTCACGATGCTCAACTGCAACAAGCGCAGCATCACGCTGAACATGAAGTCCGAGGCGGGCAAGGAGATCTTCACCAAGCTGGTGGCCGAGTCCGACGTGCTGGTGGAGAACTTCGGCCCCGGCACCGTGGACCGGATGGGATTCACCTGGGAGAAGCTGCGCGAGATCAACCCCAAGCTGGTCTACGCCTCCATCAAGGGATTCGGCGACGGCCCCTACACCCACTTCAAGGCCTACGAGGTGGTCGCCCAGGCGATGGGCGGGTCGATGTCGACCACCGGTTTCGAGGACGGTCCGCCGCTGGCCACCGGCGCGCAGATCGGTGACTCCGGAACCGGGATCCACACCGTGGCCGGCATCCTCGCCGCCCTGCTGCAGCGCGAGCGCACCGGGGAGGGCCAGCGGGTGTCGGTGGCGATGCAGCACGCGGTGCTCAACCTGTGCCGGGTCAAGCTGCGCGACCAGCAGCGGCTGGCGCACGGTCCGCTGCGCGAGTACCCCAACGCCGAGTTCGGCGACGAGGTCCCGCGGTCGGGCAACGCCTCCGGCGGTGGCCAGCCCGGATGGGCGGTGCGCTGCAAGCCGGGCGGCGAGAACGACTACATCTACGTCATCGTGCAGCCGCAGGGCTGGGCGCCGATCGCCAACCTCATCGGCAGGCCGGAGCTGGTCGACGACCCGGACTGGGCAACCCCGGAAGCCCGTCTGTCCAAACTGGACAAGATGTTCAGCATGATCGAGGAATGGACGCTCGGGCACGACAAGTGGACCGTGCTGGCCGCGCTCAACGAGCACAACGTGCCGTGCGGCCCGATCCTGTCGACCAAGGAGATCATCGAGGACTCCTCGCTGGCCGACAACGACATGATCGTCAGCGTCGATCACCCCGAGCGCGGCGAGTTCAAGACGGTCGGCTGCCCGATCAAGCTCTCCGACTCCCCCGTGCAGGTCCAGCGCTCTCCCCTGCTCGGCGAGCACACCGCCGAGGTCTTCCGGGAACGGCTGGGCATCGACGAGTCCGAACTGGCCGACCTCAAGGCGAACGGAGTGATCTGAAGTGGCATACGACGGTGCCCGCGTGCGGGAGGTGCTCGACGCGGTGCGGTCCGAGGGCCGGGCGGCGCTGACCGCGCCGGAGGCCAAGCAGCTGTGCGACGCCTACGGCATCCCCACCGCCGGGGAAGGTCTGGCCACCAGCTCCGACGAGGCGGTGGCGCTGGCCGCCGAGTTCGACGGGCCGGTGGCGTTGAAGATCGTCTCGCCGGACATCCTGCACAAGACCGACGCCGGGTGCGTGCTCGTCGACGTCAGCGGCGCCGACGACGTGCGGGCCGGCTACGAGCGGATCCTGTCCAACGCCCACGCCCACACCGAGAACCCGGCCATCGCCGGGGTGCAGGTGCAGCAGATGGTCAGCGGCCAGGAGGTGATCGTCGGTGCCACCACCGATCCCACCTTCGGCAAGGTGGTGGCCTTCGGGCTCGGCGGCGTGCTGGTGGAGGTGCTCAAGGACGTCACCTTCCGGCTGGCTCCGCTGAGCGCGGACCAGGCGCGGGCGATGCTCGACGACATCGCCGCGGCCGAGGTGCTGCGCGGCGCCCGAGGCGCCGAGCCGGTGGACGCCGAGGCGCTCGCCGACGTGCTGCGCCGGGTGTCGGAGCTGGTCAGCGACTTCCCGGAGATCGCGGAGCTGGACCTCAACCCGGTGTTCGCGACGGCCTCGGGCGCGACGGCTGCGGACGTGCGGATCGTGCTGCAGACCGAGGAGCCGGTGGCGGTGCCGCAGCGCTCGCCGGAGGAGATCCTGGAGTCGATGCGGCGGCTGATGACGCCGAGCAGCGTGGCGGTGATCGGGGCCTCCAACGAGGAGGGCAAGATCGGCAACTCGGTGATGAAGAACCTGATCAACGGCGGCTACGCGGGCGAGATCCACCCGATCAACCCCAAGGCCGACGAGATCATGGGCCGCACGGCGTTCAAGAGCATCACCGAGGTGCCGGGGCCGGTGGACGTCGCGGTGTTCACGGTGCCGGCGAAGTTCGTGGCCTCCGCGCTGGAGGAGTGCGGCGCCAAGGGCGTGGCGGCGGCGGTGCTGATCCCCTCGGGGTTCGCCGAGACCGGCAACCACGAGCTGCAGGAGGAGGTCGTCGCGGTCGCCCGCGAGCACGGGATCCGGCTGCTCGGCCCGAACATCTACGGCTACTACTACACGCCGCAGAACCTGTGCGCGACGTTCTGCACGCCCTACGACGTGCGCGGCGGGGTGGCGCTGACCTCGCAGAGCGGCGGCATCGGCATGGCCATCCTGGGCTTCTCGCGGACCACGAAGATGGGCGTGTCGGCCATCGTGGGCCTGGGCAACAAGTCCGATGTGGACGAAGATGACCTGCTGACGTTCTTCGAGCACGACGACAACACCAACGTCGTGGCCATGCACCTGGAAGACCTCAAGGACGGACGCGCGTTCGTCGACGCCGCCAAGAGCATCACCAAGAAGAAGCCGGTGGTGGTGCTCAAGGCCGGGCGCACCGACATGGGCGCGCGAGCGGCCAGCTCGCACACCGGGGCGCTGGCCGGCAACGACAAGGTCTACGACGACATCCTGCGCCAGTCGGGCGTGGTGCGGGCACCGGGGCTCAACGAGATGCTGGAGTACGCGCGCGGCCTCCCGGTGCTGCCGACTCCGCAGGGCGAGAACGTCGTGATCATCACCGGCGCCGGCGGGTCCGGGGTGCTGCTGTCGGACGCCTGCGTGGCCAACGGGGTGACGCTGATGGACATCCCGCCGGACCTCGACGAGGAGTTCCGGCGCTACATCCCGCCGTTCGGCGCGGCGGGCAACCCGGTCGACATCACCGGTGGCGAGCCGCCGAGCACCTACGAGGCCACCATCCGGCTCGGGTTGCGCGACCCGCGGATCCACTCGCTGATCCTGGGTTACTGGCACACCATAGTCACGCCACCGATGGTGTTCGCCGAACTGGCTTCCCGCGTGGCCGAGGAGGCGCGCGCGGAAGGGATCGACAAGCCGATCGTGGTGTCGCTGGCCGGCGACACCGAGGTGGAGAAGGCGGCGGACTACCTGTTCGACCACGGCATCGTCGCCTTCCCCTACACCACCGAGAAACCCGTCGCGGTCCTGGGCGCCAAGTACCAGTGGGCCCGCTCCGCAGGACTCCTCGGCTGATCGGCTCCGGGCCCCGGGGCGAGGACTGCGGTGTTCGTCAGTGCGAGAACTGCGGTTCTCGCCCCGGGGCCCGGTGAGCACTCCCCACGGAAGGTCCAACAATGGACAAGGAGGTCCGATGTGGACGCTGAGAAGGCGCCCGGGAGAGACGATCAAGAACCGGTATTAGAAGGGGACGGCAGGGTTTGGCGCGCGGGCGGGCTGGAGCCGATGCCCATCCGCAAGTTGCCCGACGCACCGCCGTCCATCCACCTGCTCGGCCCCACCGTGTTCCTCGTGGCGCTCGGTGTGGGCATGGGCGAGTCCTACATGTGGCCCCGGCTGGTGCTGATCTTCGGCCCGGAGATCCGCTGGCTGTTCCTGATCGGGGTCACGCTGCAGGCCGTGGTCATGCTGGAGATGGCGCGCTACGCGATGGCCACCGGGGAGAGCATCTTCTCCGGTGCGGCGCGCGTGGCGAAACCGGTCATGTGGTTCTTCTTCATCACCGCCATCGCCGTCTACATCTGGCCCGGTCACCTCTCGGCGGGCGCGGCGGCGCTGGAGCAGATCACCGGAATACCCTGGTACGTCTCGGGATGCGTCGGTCTGCTGCTGGTCGGGGTCATCTTCACGATGGCCAAGGTGATCTACAGCCTGCTGGAGAACGTCCTGTCGATCCTGATCGGCCTGCTGGTGGTCGGCACCGCGGTGATCGCCTCGCTGGTGGGCAGCCTGCAGGACCTGACCAGCACGATCGCCGGGATGTTCCACTTCGGGTACTTCCCGGAGGCGGCGATGTCGCCGGAGTGGTTCCCGGTCGTGGTCGGCGCGATCGCCTTCGCGGGCCCGTCGGGCATGCAGCAGATGTGGTACACGCTGCACCTGCGCGATTCGGGTGCCGGCATGGGTTCGCACATCCCCCGCATCCGCGGCCTCAGGCACGCGGGCGAGGAGGAGGCCATGCCTTCGCGCGGGTTCATGTTCGACACCGACGACCCGGCCGAGCTGGCCAAGTGGAAGGGCTGGCGCCGCTGGGTCACCTTCGACGCGCTGCTGCTGTTCTGGGGCGTGACGATGCTGGTGACGATCTCGTTCACGGTGCTGGCCCAGGCCGCGTCGCGGGAGAACCCGGACGTGAAGTCGCTGATCGAGACCGGCGAGCGGGAAGCGGCGCTGTCGGCGATGTCCGATGCGTTCTCCTCGGCGGGGTCACCGGTGCTGGGCACGGTGTTCCTCGGGTTCATCGCCTTGATCGGGCTCAACGCGACGCTGGGCCTGTTCGACTCGTTCTCCCGGGGCCAGGCCGACATGACCTACAACTTCGTGCCCGGGGCGAAGCGGTTCGGGATCTCGCGCCTGTACGCCGCGTTCCTGTGGGGCGTGATCATCTTCGGGATCCTGATCCTGCTGTTCGGACCGGCCGACGGGCCGAGCGCGATCCTGGACATCCTCGCGTTCCTGTCCACCTTCGCGATGGGCGCCTACTGCGTGGTGCTGCTGCTGGTGAACAACCGGATGCTGCCCAAGCCCATCCGGCCGAGGTGGTGGTCCAACCTGATCATCGGGCTGGGCGCGGTGTTCTACCTCGGGATGCTGTTCTATAGCCTGGTGAAGTTCGGCGTGGTCGTGAGCTGAGATGACCGAGACGACGAGGATCACCGCGCCGGGTTTGGTCATCGGCGGCGTCGCGGGGTTGTTCACGGCGCTGTTCATGCTGGTCGCCGGGGCGCCGCCGGGCTGGGCGGTGACCGGCGGGCTGATGCTGGCGGTGCCGCTGGCGGCGTTCGGGGCCGGCTGCAGCGCGCTGCGGCTGCGCGGGGTGTTCCGCGGCGGGGCGTTCGCGCCCATCGCCCTGTACTGGCTGATCGCGTTCCCGCTGGCGCGGCTGGTGCAGGAGGTGGGCACCAGGCTGGTGGTGGACGAGAGCTTCTCGCTGCCGCCGCAGCCGGTTTCGTTCCTGGCCTACCAGGCGCTGATCAGCGTCGGGTTCGCGATCGGGTTCGTGTGGGTGCAGGAGCGGCTGGTGCGGGGTGGTGCCGGGACATGAGCGCACCGGGCACCACCACCGGCGATCAGCTGTGCGCGTCGACGAGTCGCCCCTCGTCGTCGTGCTTCGGCTCGGGCCGCGCGCCTCCGCGCCGGTCGTGCTGACGAGCCGATCGGATCGCGGCGGACGTGGCCAGTCCCAGCATGCGCCCGTCCGCCGCGTATCCACGCGGCATGCGTTCGAAATGGCGCAGGATGGTTCCGATGATCCGCATTGTCCTCACCTCCTCCCATCATCGTTCTGTGCATACAGTATGCCGCCGATCTGTCCGGTTGGCGAAGTCCTTGTGAGCAGCAACACCTCACCCCGCAGACGAAGCTGGTGATGTCGATGCGCGAGCAACCGGCGATGATCGGGCTGCACACCCCGCGGCTGGAGGTGCGCGACCACCACGGCCGCCGCTACCGCGTCGGCGAGCAGCCGCGCGAGCTCACCGGCCGCTCGCGCGCGAGCACGCTGTGGGCCTGCTGGCTTCCGATGCTGCTGGTCGGAGCCATGCAGTACGCCTTCGGCGCGGCGATCCCCGACCTGTTGGCCGCCGGCCACGACCTGGCCGGGCTGTGCTGGACGCTGGCCGGCTGGACCGTCCTGCAAGCAGGCGCCGGTTATCCCGCCGCGGTGCTGCGCCAGCACGGCCGGATCGGACCGCGAGCCATGCTGATCACCGGCGGCGTGCTGTGCGCGGCCGGGGCCTTCAGCCTCGGGCAGGGCGTGACCACCGGGTACTGGCTGCTCGGCGGGACCGGTGCGGGCCTGGTCTACGCGGTGTGCACCTCCACCACCGAGAAGTGGTTCCCGGAGAACTCCGCCGCGCGCGTCGGTGTGGTCACCGGCGCGTTCGCCTACGGCGCCACGCCTTTCGTCCTGCTGCTCGGCCTGGCGCCCGGCCACGTCGAGGCGGAGCTGAGCGCCTTCGCCGCCGTCCTGCTCGTCGCCGTGGCCGGGTGCGGGCTGCTGGTGGCCGACCCGCCTCGGCACTGGTGGCCGGCGCACGTCGACCACCGCCGCTGGGCGCGGGCGAATCCGCCCGCCGCGCGCGAGTTCTCGGCCGCCGAGGCCCTGCGGACCCCGGCGTTGCCGGTGCTGGCGGCGTGCCTGTTCTGCGCGGCGGCGGTGTCGCTGTTCGACGCGGCGTTCCTGGCGCTGCTGGCCGCTCCGCTGTCCCCGACCGCGGCGCTCGCGTTGTTCGTGGCCACCAACGGCGCGGGCCGGGCCGTGGCGATCCCGGCCTCGCACCGGCTGGGGCGGCGCCGCGCGCTGCGCTGGGTGATGGCCGTGCAGGCCCTGGGCCAGGTCCTGCTGCTGATCGCCATCACGCAGGGCTCGCCCGGGTGGCTGCTGGCCGGCGCGACGGTGGCCGGGGCCGGTGGTGGCGCGTTCTACCCGTTGTTCGCGGCGCTGGCGCGGGAGTGCTTCGGGCAGCGCCGCAGCATCGAGGTGCACGGGCTGGTCTACAGCGCGAAGGCGGTCAGCGGGGTGGTCGGGATCGGGCTCGGCTGGGCGGCGCTGGCGGCCTGGGGCGCGCCGGTGGCGCTGGCGCTGGCGGTCGTGCTGTCACTGGGCTCGGCGGTGCTGTCCGGACTGCTGCGCAGGCCCGGGTTCCCGAAAACCCTTCCCACCGGCGGGCCTTGATCGGTCTAGCGACGAATGCGAAGATCCTTCCGCTTTGTTGTGGTGATCATGAGCCCGGGTCCGGGCGCTCGGGAGGGTCGGCTGGATGAGTGTCGAGGTCGATGTCATCGTTGTCGGATCCGGCATCAACGGCATGGTCGCCGCAGCCGAGCTGGCCCGGGCGGGCCGCTCGGTCCTGCTGGTCGAGCGCAACGCCCGGCTGGGCGGGTTCATCGTCTCCGAGCAGCGCACCGTTCCCGGCTACATCCACGACACCTACTCGTCGTGGCACCCGCTGTTCCTGGCAGGCCCCGCCTACGCCTCCCTCGGCGAGCAGCTACACGAGCAAGGGCTGGTCTACCGCAACACCGATTCCTGGGCGGCGGCCAGCGTCGCCGACGACGGCCGGGTGACCTTGGGGCACCGGGATCCCGCCAAGACGGTCGAAGCCTTCGAGCACGACGTCGACCGCGCGGCTTATCTGTCCATGCTGGACAGGATCGGCGAGAACATCGCCGCCATCAACGGTTTCCTCGGCGGTGAGCTGCGGTCCTGGTCGCTGCTGTGGCACGGCGCCAAGCTGATCAACAGCGGCGGGGTGCGCGGCGCCGAGGGCTGGTTGCGGCAGCTGGCCACCAGCGGCCGGGCCTTCACCCGGCGCGAGTTCCGCGGCCGCGAGGTCGACCACCTCTTCACGCCGTGGCTGCTGCACGCCGGGCTGGGTCCCGACCACGCCTTTGGCGGCCTGATGACCGGACTGCTCGCGGCCGGGCTGCACGGCGCCGGTCTGCCCGTGGTGGAAGGCGGCGCGGACAAGTTCGTGGCCGCGTTCTCCAAGCTGATGGACTCGCTGGGCGTTCAGGTGCGCACCGACACCGAGGTCGAGCGGATCCTGGTCGACAACGGCCGCGCGATCGGCGTGGTCGCCGGCGGCCGCGTCCTGCGCGCCCGCACGGGCGTGCTGGCCTCCGTCGCGCCCTCGGCGCTCTACGGACGGCTGCTGCCGCCGAGCGCCGTGACACCGCACCTGGTGCGCCAGGCCGCGCAGTTCCGCTACGGGCGGGCGGCGATGCAGATCCACGTCGCGCTGTCGGCGCCGCTGACGTGGCGCGACGAGCGGCTGGCGGAGTTCCCGATCGTGCACCTCACCGATGGGTCGGCCAGCACCGGCATCGCCTGCGCCGAGGCCGAAGCGGGCCTGCTGCCGCGCCGCCCCACCGTGGTCGTGGGGCGGCAGTACCTCCTGGACGAGACCCGGGTGCCCAAGGGCGCGGCGTCGCTGTGGCTGCAGCTGCAGGAACTGCCGTTCCACCCCACCGGCGACTCCGCCGGGGAGCTCGACACCAGCCAGGGCTGGACCCGCGAGCTCGCCGAGGGCTACGCGCGCCGGGTCTTCGACCGGCTCGACGCCCACGCGCCCGGTGTGCACGACCTGGTGTGCGCGGTCGACATCATCACCCCGCCCGAGCTCACCGCCCACAACCCCAGCACCGCACAGGGCGACCCGTACGGCGGCAGCACCGAGCTCGACCAGAACTACCTGTGGCGGCCACTGCCCGCCGCCGGCAACCACGCCACCCCGATCCCCGGCCTGTGGCACATCGGCTCCGCCACCCACCCGGGCCCGGGCATGGGTGGCGGTTCGGGTTACGCGGCGGCAAACGCCGTCCTCAAGCGCAGCCGCTGAGGTCTCCTCGCGGTGATGCCCTCCCGGGTCGGGGGCCGTTCTCGAACCGTCCGTGATCGAGAACCCCTTCGCGCCCGGGCATTTCGGGCAAGAACTGCCGCTCGGCAACGTCACGCGCTCGTTCACATCAACGCGGAGCCCGTGCCCGCTACCGCGGGAGCGACGCCTGTCCGGCGCGTTTTCGGAGGGCGGAATCACGTTGTTGATCGCTTTCATGGATTCACCCAAGAAAAACGGGAATGTGGCTGGGAATTTTCGGATCAACCGACAAAAGCCACTTCCACCGCAGGTCATGCGACATCTGTTAGCGTTTCCCCACGGATCCGGAGCCCATTCGTCCTTGACTCGACCAGGGGCCCGAATTATGGTCCAGACCACTAACTGATTCGGCGAATCCCCTTCCGCGACAGGAATTCGAACAGTCGGCACCCACCATCGGCGCCGCTGTTCGGAATCGATTCACACTGCCGCGAATTCCCCCGAAGGAGCTGACAATGCCCAATCGCAAGATCTCCGCAGCCATCGTCGGTGCCGCCGTCGCACCGTTCCTGATCGCGATCCCCGCCGGGACCGCCAGCGCCCACGGCTACGTCGACGCGCCGCCGAGCCGCCAGGCCCAGTGCGCCGCGGGCACCGTGCAGTGCGGCTCGATCACCTGGGAACCGCAGAGCGTCGAAGGCCCCAAGGGCCTCAAGAGCTGCAGCGGCGGCAACGAGAGCTTCGCCGAGCTCGACGACGACTCCAAGGGCTGGACCGCCACCCCGGTCGGCACCCAGGCCACCTTCAACTGGAAGCTGACCGCCGCCCACAAGACCGCCACCTGGGAGTACTACATCGGCGACAAGCTGGTGGGCTCGTTCGACCAGGGTGGCCAGCAGCCGCCGCAGCAGCTGTCGCACAACGTCGACCTGTCCGGCTTCTCCGGCCCGCAGAAGGTGCTCGCGGTGTGGAACGTCGCCGACACCGCCAACGCCTTCTACGCCTGCATCGACGTCAACGTCGGCGCGATCAAGTAAGCAGCACCGAGTCGACGCACCGCTCCGGCGCGCGTCACCGCAGGCGGGCCCGGTCCCCGACACGCCGGGCCCGCCTTCTCGCACCTCGACCACAGTGGACACCGACCGAGTTTCCCCCACCGCGCATGTGGTGTATCCAGGGTCGGTGACCGAGTTGGTGCTGGGCCCGCTGCTGCGCTACGTCGACCGGAACCGGGCGACCGTGTGGGTGGAGACCGACGGTCCCTGCACCGTCGAGGTCCTCGACTCCGCCGAGGACACCTTCCACGTCGGCGGCCACCACTACGCCCTGCTCACCGTGCGAGCCACCGGCCCCACGCCCTACCAGGTCCGGCTGGACGGACGCGTGGTCTGGCCCGAACCCGGTTTCACCCCCAGCGTGATCCGCCCCGTCACCGCCACCGACCGTCTCACCGCGCTGTTCGGCTCCTGCCACTTCGACCGCCCCGCGTCGGGGCGCGACCGGCTCGGCCCCGACGCGCTGACCGCCACCGCCGCCCGCCTCGCCGGAACCCCCGAGGACGAGCGACCCGACGTGCTCCTGCTGCTCGGCGACCAGGTCTACGCCGACCAGCCCACCACCCACGTGCTCCGGGAACTGGCCGCCCACCGCGACCTGCACCGCCCGCCCGGCGGCGAGGTCGCCAACTTCGAGGAGTACACGCGCCTGTACCGGCACGCCTGGCAGGACCCGCCGGTGCGCTGGCTGCTGTCGACGCTGCCCAGCATGATGATCTTCGACGACCACGACGTGCGCGACGACTGGAACACCTCGCGGGCCTGGCGCACGGCGATGTCCGGCCAGGCCTGGTGGCGCGAACGCCTGCTGGGCGGGCTGATGGCCTACTGGATCTACCAGCACATCGGCAACCTCTCCCCCGACGAGCTCGAAGCCGATCCGGTCTTCCGCGAGGTGCGCGAGGTCGGCAGGCACGGCGACGCGCTGCCGGTGCTGCGCGAGATGGCCGCTATCGCCGACCGCGAGGAGCGCGGTCGGAAAGGCGTGCGCTGGAGCTACTTCCGCGATCTCGGCGGCGTGCGGCTGGTCGTGCTCGACACCCGCTGCGGCCGGATCCTGGAGACGGACGACCGCGCCATGCTCTCGAAGACCGATTTCACCTGGCTGACCGAGGTCGCCGCCGCCGACCGGCGGCACCTGGCGCTGGCGTCGTCGCTGCCCTGGCTGCTGCCGCCCGCCATCCACCACCTGCAGTCGTGGAACGAACACGCCTGCTCCGGAGGTCACGCGGCACTCGCCGAGAAGGTCCGCCAGGCCGGCGATCTGGAGCACTGGGCCGCTTTCCGCGATTCCTTCGACCGGCTCGCCGGTCTCATCGGCGACCGCGCGGCCGGGCCCGGCGCGCCCACCACGATCAGCGTCCTGTCCGGCGACGTCCACCACAGCTACTTCGCCGAGGCCGACTACCCGCGTCCGCTGAACTCCCGCATCACCCAGCTGACCTGCTCACCGCTGCACAACCAGGCGCCGAGAGCGCTGCGCGGACCGCTGCACGCGGCCTGGTCGAGCGCCCCGTCGCGGCTGCTGCACCGGATGGCGCTGCGCGCCGGGGTGCCACCGCTACCGCTGGACTGGCGCCGCACCGACGGGCCGTTCTTCGGCAACGCCATCGCTCAGCTCGACTACCGCGGCGACCACGCCCAGGTGACCCTCTGGGAAGCCACCTCCGACGACGAGCTGCAGGAGTCCTGCATCCGCCGCCTGACCTAGACCAGGAAGGAGAACAGGGGTGAACCGGGCGAGACCTGCTCGATCTGCAGAGGCGATTCCTTCATCCGCGTCAGCAGGTCGTCGAGGTCGTCGGCGTTGTCGAGTTCGATGCCGACCAGCGCCGGACCGGTCTCGCGGTTGTTCTTCTTGACGTACTCGAAGGCCACGATGTCCTGCCCGTCGACGAGCACGTCGTCGAGGAAGTGCCGCAGCGCACCGGGTTCCTGCGGGAACGTCACCAGGAAGTAGTGCCGCAGGCCCTCGTGCAGCAGGGAGCGCTCGACGATCTCGCCGTAGCGGCTGAGGTCGTTGTTGCCGCCGGAGACCACGCACACCACCGGGCCGCGCGGAGTGCGCTCCAGCATCCGGGAGGCGGCGCTGGCCAGCGCTCCTGCGGGCTCGGCGATGATGCCCTCGGTCTGGTAGAGCTCGATCATCTCGGTGCACACCGCGCCTTCGGGCACGGCGACGAGCTCGTCGACCAGTTCCCGCGCCACCTCGTAGCCGAGGTCGCCGACGCGGCCGACGGCGGCACCGTCGACGAAGGTGTCCACGGCGGGCAGCTTCACCGGCGCACCTTCGTCGAACGCCGCCCGCATGCTCGCCGCCCCCGCGGGTTCGGCGCCCACGACGCGGATCTCCGGGAAGTGCTCCTTGAGCCACAGCACGATGCCGGCGAGCAGTCCGCCACCGCCCACGGGAACGATCACGGTGTCGATCGGACCGTCGTGCTGCTCGGCGATCTCCAAGCCCACGGTGCCCTGACCTGCGATGGTGCGCGGGTCGTCGAACGGGTGGACGTAGACCGCGCCGGTCTCCTCCGAATCGGCCTTGGACGCTGCGCTGGCCTCGTCGAACGAGGAACCGGCGATGATCGGATCGACCCACTCGCCACCGATGGAGGCGATCCGCTTGCGCTTCTGCCGGGGCGTGTTGGCCGGCAGGTACACCCGGCCCTTGATCCGCAGCTCCCGGCAGGCGAAGGCCAGACCCTGCGCGTGGTTGCCCGCGCTGGCGCACACGACGCCGCGCTCGCGCTCGTCGGCGTCGAGTCCGGAGATCAGGTTGTAGGCACCGCGCACCTTGTAGGAGCGGCAGACCTGCAGATCCTCGCGCTTGAGGCGCACCGGGACCCCCAGCTCCGCGCTCAGGCGGCTGCTGGTTTCCAGCGGCGTGCGCCGGACCACCTGCCGAAGACGGGTGCCGGCCCGGAAGATCGCGGCGGGACTGAGCTCAACGGACACCAGATGATACTAAAGCCGCAGGTGAATCCAGAGGTCGCCGGGTGGCTCAGCTCTCAGGCGGATGCTGCCGCCACACGGCACCAGGGACAGCACCACGCCGATGGGCGCGATCTGCAGCAGCCCCCGGACCAGGACCCGCAGCACCCAGGTCCGGCAGGTCGCGTCGTGCAGCACCCAGTCCCGGTACCGCTCGGGCAACCGTCCCCCGTACTGGTGGAACACCCACCGAAGCGGCCCGGGACGAATCATCGGGCAAGCATAGGACCCGCAGGACCACCGTCTGGCGGACGCTGACATCCCCACCGTTCGCGGAGTGGTGATCTCAGGTGTTCGAGCTGCGAACCTGGGGCAACCCCCTGGTCAAAGCGAAGGACCCAGAGATGTTCAACGTGGAGAAAGTAAAGCTGGCCGGTGCTGGTGTGGAGCTTCCCCGGATGTTCCCCATCGAGCAGCGCTTCGCCGCCGAGTCGGTCGAGGACCTCGAAGGCACCATCCGCTCGCAGGTCGCCGAGCACGACCGCGCCCGCCCGGTCAGCGGCAAGCGGATCGCGGTGACGGTCGGCAGCCGGGGCATCGCCCAGCTGGATCGGATCGTGATCGCCCTGGTGGGGGCGCTGGCCGAGCACGGGGCGAAGCCGTTCGTGGTGCCCGCGATGGGCAGTCACGGCGGAGGCACCGCGGAGGGGCAGCGGCAGGTGCTGGCCGAGTACGGGGTCACCGAGGAGACCGTCGGCGCTCCGGTCATCTCGTCGATGGAGACGGTGGTGATCACCGAGCTGCCCGATGGCACGCCGGTGCACTTCGACGCGGAGGCGGCGCAGGCCGACAGCGTGGTGGTGCTGGGCAGGGTCAAGCCGCACACGGACTTCCGGGGCAGCCACGAGAGCGGCCTGGCGAAGATGATCGGGATCGGGCTGGGCAAGCACAAGGGCGCGGCGACGTTGCACCGGCACGGGTTCGAGAAGTTCGACACCTTGATCCCGGAGGTCGCGCAGGCAGCACTGGCGGTGGCGCCGTTCGAGTTCGGCGTGGCGGTGGTGGAGAACGCCTACGAGAACATCGCCCGGCTGGAGCTGGTCCCGACGGAGCGGATGCTGGAGCGCGAGGCGGAGCTGCTGGCGGAGGCGAAGTCGCTGATGCCGAAACTGCTGATGTCGGACATCGACGTGCTGGTGGTCGATGAGATCGGCAAGGACATCAGCGGTGCGGGCATGGACCCGAACATCACGGGCCGGGCCCCGGTCAACGCCGACAAGTTCCACGCCACACCGGTGAAGCGGATCGTGGTGCTGGGGCTGACCGAGCACACCAACGGCAACGCCTGCGGTCTGGGCCTGGCGGACGTGACGACGCAGGGGTGCGTGGACCAGATCGAGTTCGGGTCGTTCTACACCAACTCGCTGACCTCGGGTGTTCCGGATGGTGCTCGGATCCCGATGGCGCTGGCCAACGACCGGGACGCGATCGTGGCGGCCCTGCACCTCACCCGCGGCCCGCAGGAAAGCCCGGCGAAGGTGGTGCGCATCCGCAACACGCTGTCGATGCCGCGGGTGGAGGTCTCCGAGGCCTACGCCCAGGAGGTCGCCGAGCACCCGGACATGACGGCGCTGGGCGATCCGCACGACTGGGACTTCGACACCGACGGCCGCCTCCCCAAGCTCCCACCCATCCACTGACCCGTCCCCTCCCGGCCGGGGCACCCGCGCACCGGATTCCCGCTGAGATCAGGGTTCTGATTTCCATTGAAATCGTGGACCCGATTTCCATTGAAGTCGTGGCTCCGAGCTCTGCGGGCATCTGTGGTGGCGGTGCCGCGGCCGGGTTGGCTTTGATTTCGGTCGGCACTGACGGGATAGCTGCAAATTACATGTGCCTGGGGCGTGCGGTGGGCGGATAGAATTCTGGGGAACTCCCCCACAGCACTCGACCCGGCGGCTCCGCCGGTGCGTGGAAGGCGAGGGCCGGACGATGCAACTTCCGCTGACCACCGACCGGCTCGTGGTCCGGGACTGGACCACCGAGGACCCCGACGTGCAGGCCGCGCTGGACCTCTACGGCAGACCCGAGGTCACCGAGTGGCTCACCCCGGTGATCTCCAGCGTCGCCGACCTGGCCGCGATGCGAGCGGTCGTGCACTCCTGGACCGAATCGCAGCCCAACCTGGTCCCGCCGACGGGCCGCTTCGCGATGGTGCGCCGCGAGGACTCGCAGGTGATGGGCGGGCTGGTGCTGCGCATGCTGCCGCCCCACGACCACGACCTGGAGCTGACCTGGCAGCTGCGGCCCGCCGAGTGGGGGCACGGCTACGCCACCGAGGCCGCGATCGCGCTGCTGCACTGGGCCTTCACCTTCGACATCGACGAGATCTTCGCGCTGGCCAGGCCGGACAACACGCGCGCGATCGCCACCGCGCAGCGCATCGGCATGGAGTGGGTCGGCGAGACCACGAAGTACTACGACACGTCGCTGCAGGTCTACCGGGTGCGCCAGAGCGACCTGCCGGATGTTCCCGGCGCGGGCCGGACCGAGGACTGACCAGGCGCCATCACGTTGGGTGTCGAAATCGGCCGCGATCGAGTGATCAGAACAGGCCCGACTAGCGGTTTCGGGATGTAATCCTGGAGGCGTCGATCGAGCGCCGACCAGGGGCGCACCCGACGGAGGAACCTTGCCAACGCCACGCGACAGGAATCCGGTCCCGCCTCGGCGCCCCCGAGGGCGACCGCCGGCCCAGCCGGTTCCGCAGCGTCGACGCCGCAAGCCGATCGGGCCCAAGGTCATCGCCACCATCATGTCCCTGGTGGTGCTGCTGGTGACCGGTTACGGCTGGAGCAACTACCGGCACCTGCTCAACGGCCTGGCCACCAGCGATGTCGCCGAGGGCGGCGGCGCGGACGGCGCGGTGGACATCCTGCTGGTGGGGATGGACAGCCGCACCGACGCGCACGGGAACCCGCTGCCGGAGAACGTGCTGCGCGAACTGCACGCGGGCTCCAACGAAGGGTCGCTGACCGACACGGTCATCATGCTGCACATCCCCAACGACGGGACCAGCGCGGTCGGCTTCTCCTTCCCCCGCGACTCCTACGTGTCGATTCCCGGCCAGGGAAACCACAAGATCAACTCCGCTTACGGGCGGGGCAAGGAAGCCGAGGTCGTCAGCCAGCAGCAGCGCGGCGTCTCCGACCCGGCCGCGCTGGAGCGGGCGGGCAACGACGCGGGCCGCAAGCTGCTGCTGCGCACCGTCGAGAACCTCACCGGCACCTCCATCGACCACTACGCCGAGGTCAACCTGCTGGGCTTCGCCAAGATCACCGAATCCGTCGGCGGCGTCCCGGTGTGCTTGAACTCCGACACCAGCGACACCTACTCCGGTGCGGACTTCAAGGCGGGACCGCAGTCCATCGCGGGACCGGACGCGCTGGCGTTCGTCCGCCAGCGCCACGGCCTGCCGCGCGGCGACCTCGACCGCGTGGTGCGCCAGCAGGCGTTCCTGGCCGGTCTCGCGCAGACCGCGCTCTCCGGTGGGGTGCTGGCCAACCCGAACAAGCTGCGGGACCTGATCAACTCGGTGCAGGACTCGGTCGTGCTGGACCTGGGCGACGACTCCGACGTGCTGGACTTCGCCGAGCGGCTGCGCGGGCTGGCGGCCGGGGCGATCAAGTTCAACACCATCCCGATCGAGGACGCCGCCTACGACACGCCCGACGGCGAAGCGCTCAAGGTCAATCCGCGCGACGTCAAAGAGGCGGTGCGCGCGGCGTCGCAGCCACCGGGCGCTCCGAGCTCTCCCGCTGCGCAGCCACCGCCTACCTCGGCCTCGCAGGAAGCGGTGGCCACCCGGGTCGACGTGCTCAACGGCACCCGCACCTCCGGCCTGGCCTCGAAGGTGCAGGACCAGCTCTCCGGTCAGGGCATCGAGGTCGGCACCGTCGGCAACACCAGCAAGCGCAGCTCCTCGGTGGTGCGCTACGGGCCGGGGGCGGACGCGGCCGGCCAGGAGGTGGCTTCGCTGCTGGGCGGGATGCCGACCGAGTCCGACTCGTCGCTGTCCTCCGGCCGGGTCCAGGTGATCATCGGCTCGGACTACGACGGGCCCTCCGGTCCGCGCTTCTCCCCCGGCGGCGCCCTGGCGCTGGACGGGTCCGCGCGGCAGCAGGACCCGGAGGTGCCCTCGCAGGACTCGATCAGCGCGGCGGGGATCCCCTGCGTGAACTGAGGAACCGGGTGAGGTGGCCGAGGGTGTCCTCGGGAGCTTCTTCGGCGAGGTAGTGGCCGCAGTCCAGCTGGTGCCCCGATGCCTTCGGCGCCCAGGCGCGCCAGATCGCCAGCGGGTCGGGTTCGCGCCCGACCGGCCCGCCACCACCCCACAGCGCGAGGGTCGGGCAGTCGATCGTGGTGCCCCGGTCGTGCTCGTCATCGGCGACGTCGATGCTCGCGCCCGCGCGGTAGTCCTGGCCCATGGCGCGCACGACCTCCGGGCGCCGCCACGCCGCGCGGTAGTGCGCCACGGCCTCGGGGTCGAAGATCCCTGCCGGGCGGAGGAATCCGGTGAAGAACGCGTCCGGGTCGGCGGCGATGAGGCGTTCCGGGACGTCGGGTTGGGCCAGGAAGAACCAGTGCCAGGCACCGAGGGCGAACGTGGCGTCCACGCGGGCGAAGACGTCGGCGGTGGGCAGGATGTCCAGCACGGCCAGCGCGGTCACGACCTGCGGGTGGTCGAGCGCCATGCGGTAGGCGCAGCGCGCTCCCCGGTCGTGGCCGACGACTGCGAAGCGGTCGTGGCCCAGGGCTTCCATCGCCTCGACCAGCTCCGCGGCCATCGCGCGCTTGCTCAGCGAGGCGCCCGGGGCGGCGGTGCTGTCGCCGTAGCCGGGCAGGTCGGCGAGCACGACGGTGCGGGTGGCGGCCAGGTGCGGTGCGATCCGGTGCCACATCGCCGAGGTCTGCGGCCAGCCGTGCAGCAGCAGCACCGGCGGGCCGGACCCGCCCACCCGGGCCCGGATCCTTGCGCCGGAGCCGGTGGGCAGGTCGTGCGGCCGGAAGTCGTCGAGCATCAACGGATTCCGTACCACGCCGCGGCGTTGCCGCGCAGCACCGCGTCGCGTTCGGCGTCGGTGAGCGCGGCGAGCAGGCGCCCTCCCCCGCTGCCGTGGTCGTGCGGGTGGTCGCTGGCGTGCATCAGCAGCGTCCCCGGGCCGAGCAGGTCGAGGGCTTCGCGGACCTGCACCGGGTCCTGCGGCAGGTGGGCGGGTCCGGTGGTCAGCCGCACGTGGTCGGCGATCACCTCGCCGGAGCGGCGGTTGACCCAGGGGACTTCGCGCCACACGCCCTTCCAGTCCTTGTCGAAGCGCCACAGCAGGGGCGGCAGCCACGAGAAGCCGCACTCCAGCAGCGACACCCGCAGCTCCGGCAGCTGCGCGAACACGCCCTCGGCGAGCAGGCTGACCAGCTGCGCCTGCACGATGCTCTGCGAGTTGCCGAGATAGTCCTCCAAGTAGGTGTGGGTGAACCCGCTGGAGGTCATGGCGTTGCCGACCCGTCCCCACGCGTGCAGGCCCACCACCAGGCCCTTCTCGGCGGCAGCGCGCAGCAGCGGGCGGTGCCGGACGTTGCCCCACGGCTGGTCTCCGCGCACCGGCAGCAGCACCTGCACGATGCCCGGGTGCTCGCCGATGCGCTCGATCTCGGCCACGGCGGCCTCGGTGTGCAGGGTGGGCACGACCATGCTCGCGCGCAGCCGGTCGTCGGCGTCGAGCCAGTGCTCGATGAGCCAGTCGTTGATGGCGCGGGTCAGGGCCGCCTCGTAGTAGGGGTTGCGGTTGCAGCCGAACGACGTGGTGCAGTTGAGGATCGCCGTGCCCGGGTCCAGTTGGGCGCGCAGGTCGGCGAGGGTGTGCGGCGGCACCGATCCGGCTTCGCGCGCCTGCGGGGTGGCGGTGGTCGGCGCCAGCGGCGGGTACGCGCCGCCTTGGGCGTGGTTGATGCGCTGGGTCCCGTCGCGCAGGTACCCGCGCCAGTAGTCATCGAGGTAGGGCTCCAGGTCGGCGAAACCACCTGGGGCGCAGTGCACGTCGGTGTCGATCACGTCGGTGCGGGCCGGGGCGCTCATCGGGCCTCCTGCTGTCGTTGCGGGAGCCCGTACAGCCGGCAGGCGTTGGCGCCCATGACCTGCTCGCGGATGGCCGCGGGCAGCAGCCGGGGCGCCATGCGCGGGGAGTCGAAGTCCCAGTGCGGGTAGTCGGAGGCGAACATGATGCGGTCGTTCATGCCGATGTGCCGCAGCGCGGTCTCCAGGTGCGCGGGATCCGCGGGTTCTTCGATGGGCTGGGTGGTGAACCAGAAGTGCTCGCGGATGTACTCCGAGGGCGGTTTGCGCAGGTGCGGGACGTCTTCGCGGAGCTGGGACCACGCCTCGTCCAGCGCCCACATCAGCGGTCCGGCCCAGGCGATGCCGCCTTCGACGCAGATCACCTGCAGCGTCGGGAACTCCTGGAACACGCCCTCGCAGATCATGCTCGTGATCAGCGCGGACATGGTGTTGCCGTTCCAGACGTGCTCCTCGAGGTAGAACGAGGGCCAGCCGGGCCCGCGGTGCTGTTCGAGCCCGCCGGTGTGCGCGGCGACCGGCAGACCCGCCTCGACCGCGGCGGCGTAGATCGGCCAGTACTGGCGGCGGCCGAACAGCGCCTCTCCCCCGGTCGACAGCAGCACCTGCGCGAACCTGGGATCGTGCGCGCGCCTGCGGATCTCGGCGGCGGCGAGGTCGGGTGATTCCAGCGGGACGCCGATGGAGCTGCGCAGCCGCGGTTCAGGGTCGAGCCACTCCTCGACGATCCAGTCGTTGAGGGCGCGGCACAGCGCGTCGGCGAACTCGCGGGCTTCCACGCCCCAGCTGTGCGACTGCAGCGGGATCAGCACGCCGTGGTCGACGTCGAACTCGTCGAGCAGCTGCTGGCGCACCAGGGACAGGTCGTTGCCGGGGAACCCGCCTTCGGGCCAGGAGTCGAGGCGGTAGCCGCCGTTGCTCACCCGCGGGTAGATCTCAGGCGGTCCGGGCACGCGGCTGCCGAACATCTCGAAGCGGCGGCGGTTGCGGGCGTCGAGCCGGGGCAGGATGTCTCGCGGGAGCGCCTGCGGGTGGATGTCGGAGTCGACGATCGTGCGGGCCGCGCGGTTGCGGGCCTGGTTGCGCGAAGCGACGGTGCTGGTCATCGCTCACCTCCTGGGGCTGGTGTCGACCACGACGTGGGCGTCCTCGACGCTGACCGGGAAGGTCTCGGCCACGTAGGGTCCTGGTATCCGCCCGTTCTTGGGTTCCGCTGGTTCGCCTGCGGTTTCGAGGCGGACCTCGTAGGTGCGCACGGGTGGTTCTCCGGGCCCGAGGAACGACTGGCCGGTTTCCAGCTCGTACTCCCAGCCGTGCCAGGGGCACGCGATCAGCGCGTCCTCGCCCTGCATCGCGTACTCACCGGGTTGGCTGGAGACGACCCAGGGCTTGGTGTGGCCGACGCACAGCGGGCCGCCCATGTGCGGGCAGTGGTTGTTCAGGGCGTAGAAGCGGTCCCCGACCCGGAAGACGCCGATGGAGCGGCGTCCGGCCTCGACGACCTTGCGCGAGCCGGGCGGGAACTCGTCGAGCCTGGCCACCACGATTCTCATGCTTCGACGGTAGGGAGTTCAGCACCGCCGCCGGAAACTGAAAATCGGGATGTGGCGCATCGAGTTCTTCTATACCGGTGTGTCGCGGACGGCGTCGCGCACCGTTTCGCGCATCCACCGGTGGCCGGGGTCGGCTTCGTGCTTCTCGTGCCACCACAGGGTTTCCACGATCGGTTCCGGCTCGCCGGGGCAGTCGAGGATGCGCAGGTCTGGTCGGTCGGCGAGGCGGCGGGCGAGGCGTTCCTGCACGACGGCGACGCGGTCGGTGCCGCCGACGAAGTACGGTGTGGCGCGGTAGCTGTCGACGCGCACCGCGACCTCCGGGGTCAGCTGCAGCGAGGCCATCAGCGGGGCCAGCGGTGCGGTGGAGGGGTATTCGCGCCCCGGCTGGTGCGGCACGACCCACGGGCGCCGGCGCAGCTCCGAGGCCGGGAGCTTCTCCCAGCTCGCGGGCACGGTGGCGGCGTCGACGACGCACACCCAGCGGTCCCGGAACAGCTCGGTGCAGCGCATCCCGGACACCCGCAGCCGCGCGTTGGGGGTGGAGGCCAGGCCGTCCATCAGCCGCAGCGTCTCGACCAGGTCGGCCGGCAACCGGCCGGTGACCAGCATGATGTGCAGCTTCGCGCCGGGGGCCCGCCGGTGCAGGGCGCGCGAGATCGGTTCGCCGACTGCTTCGAGGACGTAGTCGGGCATCAGCAGCGTGTACTCCCGCTGCGTGCTGGCCGGGTCGAACGGTGCGGTGGTGAACAGCCGCTCGGCGGCTTCGCACAGCGGCTCGACCTGGGCGTCGAGTTCCACCGCCAGCGGCGAGAGGACGTAGCCGCCGCGCTTGCGCACCAGCAGTTCGTCGTCGAAGTGCCGGCGCAGGCGGGCGAGCGCGGCGCTGGCGGTGGGCTGGGTGACGCCGATGTTCTCCGCGGCGCGGGTGACGTTGCGGGCGCGCAGCAGTTCGCGCAGGAACACGACCAGGTTGAGGTCCAGGTTCGCCAACGTCGATCCGGTTTGCTTCACCTGATCAGCTCCCGCCGCGTCATCGCCCGGTCCCCGGCATCATTCACACCCACCGGGTTGGCGGTGTCAAGAAGTGCTTGCGCCGGTCATCGGCTGCCGATAGCGTGCACGCACGGGTTGTGGTCGAATCCTGGTGGCGTTGCGCCGATCGGATGTCGAACCGCCCGGGGGTTGAGCCAAACGGGTCGCGTTCTCGCACGTCGGGACGTCGGAGCACCGATTGGTTCGGAAGATGACACTTCCCATTGGCTTGCAGTACAGCTGAACCACCCCGCCGGACCGCACGCTCATTGAACGTGCGCAACGTTGACGGTGACCAGCCAGACGAACTGCCCGACTCACCCGTGACGAGCCGGGAGCAGGACGCGGTGCGGTTGTTGCTGCTGATCGATGGTGCCGCCGAACCGCTGTCCGTCCCGGTCCCGGACCCGGCGCTGTCCGACGCGGTCGGCGTCGTGACCGGGCAAACGCGGCTGCAGAAGCTGGACTTCTGGCTTCGCAGCCCGGATTTCCTCGCCGACGAGCTGCTCAACGAGTACGAGCGGACCGCCGAGGGGCAACTGCTGGAACTGGCCGGACGGATCCTCGACTCCGACGAACCCGAGGTGCGCCGCTACCCGATGCTGCGCCACCACTTCGGCGCCTACGAACCGCTCGACGACGCGCTGGCGGTGCTGCGCAGCGCGGGCCTGATCGTGCGCCGCCGACGTGGCCGAGTGGGCCACACCCGGCGGCACGACTACTACCTGCTGGCGCGGGGCAGGCAGGTGGCCCGCACGATCATCGCCACGGCACCGGCCTTCCGCTACTACGTCGACCGGGTTCGGCTGGTGCTCGACCTCGCCGACGGGCGCGGCGGCAACGAGCTCCGCGACCGCCAGTACCTGCAGGCCGAGTACGCCAGCACGCGGCGCGGCAGCCCGATCGCCACCATCGCCGAGCGGGTCCGCGACCGGCTCGACCGGCTGCGCGCGGAACTGCGCGCGGCGTAGGGGGTTTCGACGATGAGCACCGACACCTCACCGCTGCACGAACGGGTTTCGGCGATCACCGGCATGCCCGCGGAGACCGTGGCGCACCTGCTGGCTTCGGCCGGCAACTCGCCGACCGCGCAGGTGCGGCGGCGGATCGACGAGGCCGAGCGCAAGTGGGACCGGCTGGAGCAGCAGCACCGGTCGGCGCGGCACCGCCGTCAGACCGACGAGCGCGCCCTCAACGACACCAGGGAGAACGGTGTCGCGCGGGTGCTGTTCCACGGCCTGGAGCCGCATTCCTGCCCGCGCTGCGACACCCCGATCTCGGAGCAGCGGCGCCGCGAGGAGCGCGAGCACGACCGGTGCGCGGTGTGCACCAGCGACCTGTCGGCGTCCGCGGCGGACGCGGCGGAACCGGAGATGGCCGCGCGGCTGCGACTGGCTTCCAGCGAGGCGGCCGAGGCCTCCGCGCTGGCGAGGCTGCGCGGCGCCGAGGTCGCCTTGGCCGAACTGGTCGCCGAACTCGCCGAACCGCCGCGGCCGCGTCGCGGCGACAGCCCGACGGGTTCGCCCGCGCCGGACGGCCTGCGGTGACTCCGCCGGGCGCTGCCGCGGCCGGGCCTCTGGCTCCGGTGCAGGCCACGGCGCTGACGGCCGCGGCGAGCAGGGACGCCCCCGGCTGGCGGGGCGCGGCAGCGGAGTTCATCGACGGGTTGCCCGCGCAGCGCAGCCTGCTGGCGCTGGCGGCCAGCATCGACGAGCTGCTGGCCGGACCGCAGGTGGTCGAGGCGCACGGCGCGCGGCTGCACGACGCGCTGCTGCGCGATCTGGGCCCGGTCGTCGAACGGCATCCGCTGATCGCCGCGAGCCGGCTGGAAGGGGCCGTGCGGCTGGCGATCGCCGATGCGGTGGCGCCGTTCGCGGTGCTGGGCAGGCTCACCGACTTCCCGCCGGGGACGCCGGAGGAGTTCATCGAGGCGCTGCCGAGGCTGGTGGGCGCGGCGATGGACCGGTGGGCGGGCGAACTGGCGCTCACCACGCCGCTGCGCGGCGCGCTGGACCGGCTGCGCCACGAGGAGGCCGCGGCCGTGGACGCCGCGTTCGAGCTGGCCTGCGACGACCTCCGCGCGGCGCTGACCGCCACCGAGATGCCTGCCGTGCTGGAGGCGCTGACGGCGGCGCGGTCGCGGTTCGCCACGGTCGACGCCGCCGAGCAGGCCCGCCACGACGCCAGAGCGCACGCGGCCGTCTGCGACGCGGTCCTGGCCTTCGCGGCCCAGGACCGGCGGAGGCTGGCGGATGCTGCGGACCGGCTCACGGCCGCACTGGATCAGCGCTCCGCGTGGTTGCGGGGCACCCACCGACCGCAGTGGCTGCGCCCCAGGCACGCGGCCGAACCGGCGTGGCGGCGAGTGGTGCTGCTGCTGCGCGCGGCGTCGGATCGGCTGGCCGAGACGATCTGGATGGACGTCTGGGAGGCGCTCGGCGCGGTGCTGGACGCCTACACGCAGGTGCGGACGCTGCAGCCGCTGCCGGGGGCGCAGGCGGCGCCCGGGCTGGCGGTGGTGGTCGAGCCGACCATCGAGAACGCGATCGTGCGCAGCCAGAGCCGGTTGGCGGCGTTGCGGCGCACGGTCGTGGAGGCCTCGGCCGCCGAGAACCCGCCGCTGCCGCCGCGCACCGCCGAGCTGCTGCTCAGCCGCATCGAGACCGCCGCGGCGGATCGGCGGCCCGCACTCCCGCAGGCCTCGCGCACCCCGCCGGACGTCGACGAGGACGAGGACAGCCACGCCGCGGTGGCCCGAGCGCACCGCGCTGCGCCGGCCCTGGTGCGAGTGCTCGGTGAACGCCAGGCGGCCGGGCTCACGGCCGGGCTGGGCGACGAGGACCTGCGGCTGCTGGACGGGGTGGTGCACAGCAGCGAGATCGCCCGTTCCCGCACCGCGCACCCCGTGCTCGACCCGCTGCTGGACCGGTTGCTCGGGCAGCTCGCCGACTCGCCGGAGTTCACCGGGCGGGTGCGGGCGACGTTCGGGCTGCTGCTGGAGCAGACGCTGCGGTTCCTGGTCAGCCGCGCCGACCTCGAGGCCAGGACCTGGGGCGGCCCGGATGCCGATTACCGGCGGGCGCTGCGCGAGGGCGAGCGGCGTCCGCGCGAGGCGGAGCTGCAACGCGACTACCACCAGTGGCTGGCCACCGGGCAGCTCGGCGGGCTGGTCGCGGTGGAGGTCGGCGATGTGGCGCAGGGCCGTGCCGACGTCGCCACGACGTTCGGCTCGCTGCGCTACGTCACGGAGGTCAAGCGCGAGCTCCGCGACGCTTCCCGCGAGCACCTCGAGGCCGCGCACCTGGCCCAGGCCGCCGAGTACGGCGGCGCGAACGTGCCCTTCGGTCAGCTCCTGGTGCTGGACCTGACGCCGCACCCGCGCGGGGCTCCGCGCGTCGACGAGCGCGTGTGGCTGGCCAGGCACCGGCCGCCGGGTTCTTCGACCGACCGGTTCGTGGTGGTGGGCGTGGTCACCGGCAACCGCCGCACGCCCCACCAGCTGTGATCGGCTCTCCTGCCTTGGTTCTCGGCCGTCGCCGAGATCGCCCGCGTCCCCGGTTCCGCTGCCCGAACGCGGCGCCCCGGCGCGGTCGGGAAATTCGCTTCTGCGCGGCCGGTGGTGCGGGTTAGGTTGCCCGCATGGTTTCGCACCGGGTCCACCTGCCGTTCCGCTCGCCCGCGGCGAGGGGTCCTCAGCAGCAGTCGTCCAGTGGAGGTCGAGCCCTGACCGTGCCGTGAGCGGGGCGGTCCTCGCCGGGTTGCTGGCGGGTTTCGGCATCGCGGTTCCGGTCGGAGCCGTGGGCATCTACCTCGTGTCGCTGTCGGCGCGGAGCTCGTTCGCCGTCGCATCGGCCGCTGGCCTCGGGGTGGCCGCGGTCGACGGGGCCTACGCGCTGGTGGCGGTGCTCGGCGGCAGTGCGCTGCTGGAGGGCGTGCGCGGCTGGGCCGAACCGCTGCGCTGGGCCTCGGTGGTCGTGCTGGTCCTGGTCGCCGGCCACATCGCGCTGAGCGCCTTGCGAACGCGGGCGGACCAGCGGGTTCGGAGCTCGCTCACACCGCTGCGGGCCTTCCTCACCTCGATCGCCATGACCTCGGTCAACCCGACGACGGTCGTGTACTTCGCCGCGGTCGTGGTGGGCGGTGGTGCCGACATCGGCGGCGGTGCCGGTGAGCGCGCCGCGTTCGCGCTCTCCGCCTGGGCCGCTTCCGCGTGTTGGCAGCTCGTGCTGGTCGCGGGTGGTTCGCTGCTCGGGCGGGGCCTGTCCGGGCGGCGCGGGCGGGTCGCGACGGCGGTGGTCTCCAGCGTCCTGATCGTCGTCCTGGCCGTGCGCGCGGCGGTGAGCTGATCGTTCCCGGGGTTGCTCTTCGGCGACCGGGTGCTGACCATCTCCACCGTGCGGAGGGGGCACCGACCGCGCTGGGCGGCGAACCGCGAGGATGGCGTGGTGGTGCGTCCCGGCAGGAACGTGCGCCGCCACCGGATGACCGACGATCCGGCGGCGGCGCTGGCCGAGGTCTTGTCGGGTGTCCTCGATCTCGGAGGTGCGGCGTGAGCCTGGAATTCGATCACACGACGCTGGGTCAGCGGGTCCTGTTCGGGGCGGGCAGGGCCGCGGCGAACCTGGCCGAGGAGGTCCGGCTGCGGGGTTCTGCGGCGGTCATGGTGATCGCCGAGGGCCGCGAGGCCGAGCTCGCCCGCCGCGTGACCAGCGGTATCGATGTCGCTCTGCACCACGACGACGTGGCCCCGCACGTACCGGTCGCCAAGGCTGACAAGGCGCGCGCCGCAGCGCAGGAGCACGGCGTCGACCTGCTGGTGAGCGTCGGCGGCGGTTCCACGACGGGCCTGGCCAAGGCGGTCGCGCTGACCAGCGGGCTGCCGATCGTCGCGGTGCCCACCACCTACGCCGGTTCGGAGGCCACCAACGTGTGGGGTCTGACCGAGGCCGCCCGCAAGACCACCGGCGTCGACGACCGGGTGCTGCCCGAAACCGTCATCTACGACGCCGAACTCACCTGCTCGCTGCCGGTCGAGCTGTCGGTGGCCTCCGGCCTCAACGGGCTCGCGCACTGCGTGGACTCGCTGTGGGCGCCGCGCGCGGACCCGATCAACGCGGCGCTGGCCACCGAGGGGATGCGCACGCTGGCCGCCGGTCTGCCGAAGGTCGCCGCTGATCCGCACGACCTCGAGGGACGCGACCTGGCCCTCTACGGCGCCTACCTGTCGGCGGTCTCGTTCGCCTCGGCCGGTTCGGCGATGCACCACAAGATCTGCCACGTGCTCGGCGGCACCTACGACCTGCCGCACGCCCAGACGCACGCGATCGTGCTGCCGCACGTGCTGGCCCACAACGCTCCCGCCGCGCCCGAAGCCGCGGAGCGCATCGCGCACGCCCTCGGCGGCACCGACGCCGTCGCCTCGCTGGTGGCGCTGCGCGACGGGCTGGCGGCGCCAAAGGCGTTGCGCGACGTGGGTTTGCGGGAATCGGACCTGGACGAGGCGGCGGAGCTGTCCGCGGCGGCGATCCCGCCGTCCAACCCGAGGCCGGTCACCGTCGAGGGCGTTCGCCGCCTGCTCACCGCCGCGTGGACGGGAACCGCACCGGAGAGCTCATGACCGGTGGCGGAAAAGCCACCGAGGCAACCGTTCTCGACCCGTGCCGCTGGACCCACGTTCTGTCGCCGCAGGTCACCGGCCGAAGTCCTGGGTCCAGTAGTTGCCGCCGTACTCGACTCCCACGCCGATCGTGCGCAGCGAGCAGTCCATGATGTTCTTGCGGTGGCCGCGGGATTTGAGCCAGTCGCCGACGACCTGATCGGCGCTGGCGTGGCCGCGCGCGATGTTCTCGGCACCTGGCGCGGGGTACCCGGCATCGCGCAGCCGTTCGGCGAAGGTGACGCCATCCGGCGTCGTGTGGCTGAAGTAGCCGCGCCGCGCCATGTCCGCGCTGTGCTCGGTGGCGGCCTTGGTCAGCCTGTCGTCGATGGTGAGCGGAGCGCATCCCGCACCCGCTCGGGCTTGGTTGACCAAGGACACGACCTGGTCCTGCGCCGGAGGTGCCGGGGCGGCTGTCATGGACGCCGCGGCGATGCTCATCCCACCACCGATCAGGAGCGCGCCGGCCACTACGCTGAGCGTCGTCTTCGGGGTCATGGAATCCGAAGCTACGGCAGTTCCGGACGGGGTGTTCAGATCAAAAAGGTTGCTGCGGCGGGACTTCACACCATCTCGCTACTGGCGGTGACCGACCTGGACAGCATCGTGGAGGGCCGCCGCAGGCCCCGCCGGTGATTGTCCGCGACCCCACCGCGCTCGCCACTCTGCGCGGGCCCGTCCCGTGCGGTAGAGCATCCGCGACTGCCCCTCCCCCGGACCCCATCCGGGTGGCTAGGTTGATCACCATGTCCGTGCTGAGCCGTTCCACCGTCACGCGAGCCGCGGCCGCCGTGATCCAGGGCGTCACCTCGCTGGCCTCGCACAGCCGCCGCAGGCAGCGGTTCCCCGAGATCCCGGGCGCGACCCGCCGGATCGAGGTGCCCACCACCTACGGCCGGGTGCCCGCCACGCTGTACCTGCCGCCGGGAGTCGGGACGTCTCCGCTGCACGTCAACCTGCACGGCGGCGGGTTCATCATCCGCTACCCCGAGCAGGACGATCCGCTGTGCCGGTACCTGGCCGCCCGCGGCGGGGTAGCGGTGCTCAACGTGGACTACCCGGTGGCACCGCAGCACCCGTTCCCGATTCCGCCGAAGGCGTGCTTCGAGGTGGTGCGCTGGGCCGCCGAGCACGCCACCGACCTCGGGGTGGACCCGGACCGGCTCAGCGTCGGCGGGGCCAGCGCGGGTGGTTCGCTGGCCACGGCGGTGGCCCGGCAGGCCCGCGACGCGGGTGGCCCGCACCTGGCGCTGCAGGTGCTGCACTACCCGGCCCTGGATCTCGTGACCCCGGTTCAGGAGAAGCTGCGGGCTCGCACCCACGCCCAGCGGCCGTTCCTGAAACCGTGGATGGCGGCGGTGTTCCACGACTCCTACCTGCCCGATCGCGCGCTCGGCGCGGACCCGCTGGCCTCGCCCGCGCACGGCGACAACGGGCAGGACCTGGCCGGTACCGCACCAGCGCTGCTGATCACCACCGAGCTGGACCTGCTCAACGCCGAGGGGCTGCGCTACGCCGAGTCGCTGCGGCAGGCCGGGGTGCTGCGCGAACACCGCGACATCCCCGGTGTCGACCACGGCTACGACCAGCTCGGCGGCGACGACGCGCTGGTGCGGGAGATCTACGAGCTGATCTGCCAACACCTCCGGCGCGCGCACGACGAGCGCTAGGACGGGCGGTAGAGGAAGCCGAGGAACTCCTGCAGCAGTCGTTCCCGCAGCGCCGGCCGGGCGATCGCCAGCATCGCGTTGATCTCGGCCATGCGCTCGGGCAGCCCGGCGCCGCCACCCATGCCCGCCGCGGCGAGCAGTTCGCCGAACTCCTCCGCGGTGAGCGCGTCGGGGTCGAGGCCCTCGAGGAACGCGGCGATGCCCTCGTCGACGACCACGGGTCCCGCTTCGCGGGCGGCCGCGGCGGAGTGGCGGAGTGCTGCGCCGAACTCGGCTTCGCCGCCCCGGTTCGCGGCGGTGATCGTCAGGTGCAGGTTCGCCGGTGAGCTCTGGTGGGCGAACTGCGGTTGCACGTACCAGCCGCGGTCTCCCATCTCGTCGGCGAGGGTGAACAGGTCGAGGCCCTCGCCGTCAGTGGTGATCGCCAGCAGCGTCGAGTTGGGTTCGACGACCAGGCGGAGCCCGTCGATGTCCTCGATCTCCGCCCGCACCACCTCGACCGCGTCCAGCGATGCCTGCGCGAGCGCCAGGTATCCGTCGTCGCCGAGGTGGTGCAGCACCGCCCAGGCGGCCGCCAGCGGACCACCGGAACGGGTGGATTGCAGCGTCGAGTTGAGCATCGTGTAGCCCGGCCAGCCGGCGTCGGCGAAGAAGTGGCCGCGGCGCAGCTCCGCGTCGGCGTGCAGCAGGACCGACGTGCCCTTCGGGCAGTAGGCGTACTTGTGCAGGTCGACCGACACGCTGGTGACGCCGTCCACGGTGAAGCCGAACTCGGGCACGGAACGGCCGAGCCGCCGGAAGTAGGGCAGCACCCAGCCTCCGATGCAGGCGTCGACGTGCATCCGCACCCCGCGCGCGGCCGCGCCGGCGGCGATCTCGGCGATGGGGTCCAGCACGCCGTGGGCGTAGGACGGAGCGCTGGCGACCACGAGGACCGTGTCGTCGTCGATGGCGGCGGTCATGGTGTCCGGGTCGGCGCGGAAGGTCACCGGGTCGACCGGGAGGATCACGGGGCGAACCCGGAACAGGTGCGCGGCCTTGTGGAAGGCGGCGTGCGCCGTGGCGGGCAGAACCACGTTGGGTGCGATGACCTCGGTTCTGCCCTCGCGCGCCGCCAGCACCGCGAGCATGCAGGACTCGGTGCCGCCGGAAGTCACCGAACCGACCGCGCGGGGTGTGCCGCCCAGCAGCCGGGAAGCGGCGGCGACCAGGTCGTTCTCCATGCGCAGCAGGCTCGGGAACGCGGTCGGGTCCAGTCCGTTGGCTCCGGCCGCTTGCGCGTGCGCGGCGGCCGCGAGGTCGTCCACGCCGTCGAGCCCGCTGTCGTAGACGTAGGCCAGGGTGCGCCCGCCGCGGGTGGGCAGGTCGCCCGCGCGGAGCTCGCCCAGTTCGGCCAGGATCTCCTCGGCTGGTCTCAACGCCCCTCCAGCACGTCGCGCCGCAGCAGCGGCAGTCCCAGCAGCACCAGCGCACCCGGCAGCAGCGAGAAGCCGAGCAGGATCGCGATCACGGCGCTGTCCGGCTGCGGCACCATCCCGTCCACGCTGGACGCGTAACCGCCCAGGCCGAGGACGAGACCGAAGAGTCCGGGTCCCAGCGCCATTCCCAGTGTTTCGGCACCGGTCCACACGCCTGCGGCGATCCCGGCCCGGGTCTCCCCGGTGCGCTCCTCCTCGTCGGTGATCAGGTCCGGCATGATCGCCAGCGGGAACACCTGGATGCCGGCGTAGCCGACTCCGGCGAGTCCGACGAACAGGAACGAAACCGGCACCGGCAGCACCAGCGCCGCGCACAAACCCGCGCTGGCCACGCCGAAGGCGATGCAGGCCGCGCGGAAACCCCACAACTTGCCCCAGCGCCGCCCGACCCTGGGCCACAGCGGCATGGTCACCAGGGCCGGCAGCACGAAGCCCACGAACAGCCAGGTCTGCACCGCTGGATCGCCGAAGACGTAGCGGGAGGCGTAGTTGACACCGGCCAGCAAGGTCGCCAGCCCGAGCGCCTGCACCGAGTAGACGGCGACCAGGCGGCGGAACGACCGCCACCGCCGCATCGTGGTCACCAGTTCGCGCCAGCCCTGCGCGCTCGGGCGCAGCCGCCCGACCGGTGCGTCGCGGATGCCCAGCACCATCAGCACCGCGCCGAGCAGGATCACCAGGCCGGTCACCACGCCCATCACCCGGTAGCCGGCCACTCCCCCGATGCCGTTGGCGATGCCGGGCGCTGCGCCGCCGGAGAGCAGCACCGCCACCGCCAGGAAACCCATCCGCCAGCTGGTGAGCCGGGTGCGCTCGCCGTAGGAGTCGGTGAGTTCGGCGGGCAGCGCGTTGAACGGGACCTGGAACACGCCGAACGCGGTGGCGCACAGCAGGTAGATCACCATCACGTAGCCGGCGTCGAGCACCGGGTTGCCGAAGCCGGGGTGGGCGAAGATCGCGGCGAACAGCACTGCCACGCCCACCCCACCGCAGAGCAGGAACGGCCGCCTGCTGCCGTGGCGCACGAGGCCGGCATCCGAGAGCCTTCCGGCGATCGGGTTGAACACCACGTCCCACACCTTCGGCACCAGCACGATCGCGCCGGCGATCACCCCCGGGACGCCGAGGGTGTCAGTGAGGTACGGCAGCAGGAGAAGCCCGGGAACGGTGGTGAACGAGCCGGTGACCAGGGATCCGAACGAGTAGCCGATTCTGGCGCGGGGGCCGATGCGGCTCTGGACGGGAAGGGGCACTGATCTCCTCCAGGATCGCTCGCCTGTCCGCATCGTCGCACCGGCGTGCCGAATTCCGCGCCTGATCGGGTCGTTTCGTTACCCGAGGCCGCCATTCGTGTTGGCCGGTGAGTGAGCCGCGCCAAATTCGGGTGACCGAGCGAATCCGGTGCTCTACAGTGACCGCAGGCTCCTCGAACAGCGAAGCCGTTCTGCGAGGCGCGCCAGCGGCACCACTGCGGCCGACGCCCCGCTTCTCGTCATCGCTTCCCGTTCCAGGAGCACCCATGTCTTCGCTTGCCCGTGCCCGCCGGATGGACGGCGTCACCAGTTCCCCGGTGCGCGATCTGCTCGCGCTGACCCGCCGTCCGGGCGTGATCTCCTTCGCCGGCGGTTTGCCCGCCCCCGAGCTGTTCGACACCGACGGCTTGCGCGCCGCTTTCGCCCGGGCGCTCGCCGATCCCGACGCGGCCCGCGCCCTGCAGTACTCACCCACCGAGGGCGATCCCGCCCTGCGGGAGATCATCGCCGGCCGGCTCAGCGACCAGGGGCTCGCCACGGCGCACGACGACCTGCTGATCACCACGGGATCCCAGCAGGGGCTGAGCCTGATCGCGTCAGCGCTGCTGGATCCCGGTGCCGTCGTGCTCGTCGAAGAACCCGCCTACCTGTCGGCGCTGCAATGCTTCCAGCTGGCGCAGGCCCGGATCGTGCCGGTGCCCGGCGACGAGGAGGGAGTCGACCCCGACGCCCTCGAACGCATCGCCGCCCGGGAGCGGCCGGCGCTGCTGTACCTGGTGCCGACCTTCTCCAACCCCACGGGCCGCACCCTCGGCGCCGAACGCCGCGAGCGGATCGCCGAAATCGCCGCGCGGCTGGACTTCTGGCTCGTCGAGGACGACCCGTACCACGAGCTGCGCTACAGCGGCAGGCCGCTGACACCGGTGTCCGCACGCGTGCCGGACCGCTCGCTGTACCTGGGAAGCTTCTCCAAGCTCGTCTCACCGGGCATGAGGGTGGGTTGGTTGCGCGCACCGGCCGAGACGCTCACGCAGCTGACGATCCTCAAGCAGGCAGCCGATCTGCACACCTCCACGATCGATCAGGCAGCCGCCGCCGAGTACCTGGCGACGACCGATCTCGACGCGCGGCTGCGCGTGCTGCGCGAGACCTACCGGCATCGCCGCGACGCGATGCTCGCCGGGTTGCGCGAGATCACCCCGCCGGGCACCACCTGGACCGAGCCCGAAGGCGGAATGTTCGTGTGGGTCACCCTTCCCGGCCAGGTCGACACCGCCGAGCTGCTGCACGAGGCGTTGCGGCACGACGTGGCGTTCGTGCCCGGTGCGGCGTTCCAGGTGAGCGAACCGGACCGCGCGACGATGCGGCTGTCGTTCACGACCTTCTCCCCCGACACCATCGCCGAAGGCCTGCGCAGGTTGGCCAAGGCGCTGGGCTGATCGCGCTCCCCCGGGCGCCGTCCATCCGGAGGATTGCGCGCGTCCCGGGGCTGCAGCAGGCTACCCGGTGAAGCGCTCGCTGTGATGGCCGCCACCTGCGCCGTCCGGCGGAGTCACGGGGGAGGCTTGATGCAGGCGAGGTACGGTGCGCGCCCCACGCTGCTGGGCGCGCGCACGCCACGCGTCGAGGACGATCGGCTGCTGGCCGGGCGAGGCCGCTACATCGCCGACGTCGCGCTGCCGGGCATGGTCGAAGCCGCGTTCGTGCGCAGCGACGTCCCGCATGCTCGCGTGCGGGGCGTCGACGCGACGGCGGCCCGCGAATCACCGGGCGTGCGCGCGGTGTTCGCCGGGTCCGATCTGGACCTGCGGGCCGTGCCGGATCGGATGCCCTGGGTGCGGCCGGTCCAGCACTTCCCGCTCGCGCGCGACCGGGTCCGCTACGTCGGTTGCCCGCTGGCCGTCGTGGTCGCCGATGACCGCTACCTCGCCGAGGACGCGGCCGAGCTCGTCGAAGCGGACCTAGAGCTCCTGCCCACCGTCGGCACCGCCGAGGACGCCCTGTCCGCCGACGCGCCGCTGCTGTACCCGGAATGGGGCGACAACCTGCTGCTGTCCGTGGAGGGCGACGGTGGCGAGGTCGAGGCCGCGTTCGAGCAGCTGCGCACCGTCAGCGGCACCTTCACCACCCGGCGGCACACCGCCGCGCCGCTGGAAGGACGCGGCGTGGTCGCCGAGTTCCGCGACGACCGGCTGACGGTGTGGACCTCCACGCAGGCGGCCTTCGTCGTGCGGGCGATGCTCTCGGCGGTGCTGGGACTTCCGGAGCGCGACATCCGGGTGATCACCCCTGACGTCGGCGGTGGTTTCGGCCAGAAGAACGAGATCTACCCGGAGGAGTACCTCGTTCCGTGGCTGGCGATGCGGTTGCGCCGCCCGGTCCGCTGGATCGAGGACCGGCACGAGCACCTGATCGCCGCCACCCACGCGCGGGACACCAGCATCGAGCTCTCCGCGGCGGTGCGCGACGACGGCACGATCGCGGCGCTGCGCGGACGGGTCCGCACCGACCTCGGTTCCGGTGAGATCTTCCCCGCCGGCTACGGGCCGAGCCTGGTCGCGGTCGGGTCGCTGTGCGGTCCCTACCGGATCCCGCACCAGGCCATCAGCGTGCAGGGCGTGGTCACCAACAAGACGCCGACCGGCGGGTACCGGGGTTTCGGCGGCCCGGAAGGGACTTTCGCGATCGAGCGGCTCGTGGACAAGATCGGCCGCGAGCTGGGCATCGACCCGCTGGACCTGCGCCGCCGGATGATCCTGGCACCGCACGACCTCCCCTACGAGACCGCGGCGGGCGCGCGCCTGGAGTCCGGCACGCACCGCGAGGCGTTCGAGCGTGCCGTGCAGCTGGGCGAGCGGATGCTGACCGAGGAGCGCGAGAACGCCGGGCCCGGAGCCGCGCTGGGCGTGGGTTACGCCACCTACGTCGAGGGCGTCGCCTCCACGACGTTCTCCATCACCGGCACCTGGAGCAGCCAGGACTCCGCGGACGTCCGGTTCGACGCCGACGGCGGCGTCACGGTCGCCGTGGGAATCTCGGCGATGGGTCAGGGCGCGCACACCACGGTGGCGACCCTGGTCGCCGAGGCGTTGGCGATCCCGATGGAGCAGGTGCGGGTCGTCATGGGCGATACCGACACCGCGCCGTTCGGCCTCGGCAGCTGGGCCAGCCGCAGCACCCTGGTCGCCGGTGGCGCGATCGCCCGCGCGGCGGAGGTGTTGCGGCGCAAGGGCACCGACATCGCCGCCCACCTGCTGGAGGCGTCCCCGGACGACCTGGAGCTGGTCGAGGGCCGGTTCCGGGTTCGCGGTAGCCCGGGCAGCGCGGTCTCCTGGTCGCAGGTGGCCCAGTCGGCGTTGAACCGGACCTTCGAACTGCCACCGGGCGTGGAGCCGGGCCTGGAGGCCCGCGCCACCTACGAGCCGCCTGGGCTGGATCACGTGCCGCGCCCCGACGGCAAGATGAACGCCGCCGCCAGCTACACCAACGCCACCCACGCCGCCGTCGTGCGCGTCGACACCGCCACCGGGGTGGTCGAGGTGGTGCGCTACGCGGTGGTGCACGACTGCGGCCGGGTCATCAACCCGCTGACCGTCACCGGGCAGATCCACGGCGGGGTCGCGCAGGGCATCGGCGGAGCGCTCCACGAGCAGCTGCCCTACGAGGACGGGCAGCCCCTGGCAACCACGTTTACCGAGTACGTGCTGCCGAGCGCGCGCGAGATCCCCCCGATGATCGTCGAGGAGCTGGGCGGTCCTGCCCCGGAAACCCCGTTCGGCGTCAAGGGCGCGGGCGAGGCGGGCATCATCGGCCCGCCCGCCGCGATCGCCGGCGCCGTCGAGGACGCCCTCGCTCCCCTGGGCGTGACCGGTATCGACACCACCCCGCTGACCCCGTCGGTGCTGCGCGGGCTCATCGAGGAGGCCAGGTCGTGAAACCGCCGCCGTTCGACTACGTCCGGCCCGGCACCGCTGCGGAGGCCGTGGCGCTGCTGGCCGCCGACGAGGACGCGAGGCCCCTGGCAGGGGGGCAGAGCCTGCTGCCGATGATGAACTTCCGGCTGGCCCGCCCGAGCACCCTGGTCGACATCGGCCGCCTGCCCGAGCTGACCGAGCTGCACCGCGACGGCGACGTGCTGGTGATCGGCGCAGCCGCCCGCCAGCGCGCGGTGGAGACCTCCCCGCTGGTGGCGCAGACCTGCCCGCTGCTGCCCGCCGTGCTGCGCCACGTGGGCCACCACCAGATCCGCGCCCGGGGCACCATCGGCGGGTCGCTGGCCCACGCCGACCCGGCGGCCGAACTGTGCGCCGCGGCCTCAGCTCTCGATGCCGAGGTGGTCGCCGCGAGCCCGACCGCACAGCGCACCGTCGACACCGCCGCACTGCTCCTGGCGCCGTACCAGACGACGTTGCACCCGGACGAGATCATCACCGAGACCCGGTGGCCGATCCTCCCCCGCGCACGCCACGGATTCGCCGAGATCTCGCACCGCTCGGGCGATTTCGCGCTCGCCGGCACGGCAGCCGTCGTCGAGTTCGACGGCGCCGAGGTCGCCCGAGCTCGACTGGCCGGACTGGGCATCGCCGGAACGGTGCGCCGCCTTCCCGACGCCGAGCAGGTCCTGCTCAACCGCGCGCTCACCGCCGAGTCGATCACCGAGGCCGCCGAAGCCGCCGCCGCGTCGGTCGACCCGCCGGAAGACGTGCACGCCGACCCCGCAACTCGCCGCGCGGCCCTGCGGGCAGCCACGCGGCGAGCCTTGGAGCAGATGCGACATGACTGACACCCTCACCGCGGTCCGGGAAATCAGCCTGACGGTCAACGGCCGCGAGGTGCGCCGCGCCGTGCCCGCTCGGCGTCTGCTGGTCGACTTCTTGCGCGACGACCTGATGCTCACCGGCACCCACGCGGGGTGCGAGCACGGGATCTGCGGCGCCTGCACGATCCTCATCGACGGCGAACCGGCGCGGTCCTGCATCACGCTGGCCGTGCAGGCCGACGGCTGCGAGGTCACCACCGTCGAGGGCGTCACACCGGACGACGGGTTGAGCCCGATGCAACGCGCGTTCAAGGACTGCCACGGGCTGCAGTGCGGGTTCTGCACCCCGGGCTTCCTCGTCACGCTCGCCGCTGCCGAACCGGACGACCACCCGACCGACGCCGACATCCGGGAACTGCTGGGCGGCAACCTCTGCCGCTGCACCGGATACCAGCACATCGTGGACTCGGTGCGGCAGGCGTGGGGCCGGTCCTGACATCGCCGTCCCCTCTTGTGGATTTGTCAAACAACAAGGCCGCGCGGGCGTCGAAAGCGTTGCTAAGTCATCAGTCGTCGCGGTCAGTTGGTCATCGCAGGGGTGGGGTCTCACCCGCACCTTCGCTTCGAACTCATGAACCAATGGTGCACCCAACGATTCGAAAATGCGAGCGAACGGCCATCGCTTGATGAGGTGATCCTCTCGATCACGCTCCGAAACCAGGTGGTGCGGAGCTTTTTTCAGCCCGCCGCCGCGACCCGCTCGCGAGAAGCCATCCCCGCCAGCGGTTCGGGCACCGAATCCACGCACACCACGCCCAGCCGCCGGGTCGCGCGCGTCATCGACACGTAGAGATCGCTGCGCCCGAACCCGCCACCGCCGAGGATCCCCGCCGGTTCCACGATCAGCACCGAGTCGAACTCCAACCCCTTGGCCTGCCCCGGTTCCAGCACCACGACCGCGTCGGTCAGCTCGACCGGCAACGGCACACCCAGCTCCGCGGCGAGCTCGCCCACCAGATCGGGCGGAGCGATCACCGACAGCTGCCCCTCCGCGTGCTCGGCGACGACCTGCCGCACCAGATCACCCAGCGATTCCCGGGAAACCCACTCCAGCCAGGGGTTCTCGCCCGAGGAGCGGACCGATCGCGGCGGCCGCAGCCCGGTGCCCTCGAGCAGGCCCGCCGTCGCCGCCATGATCTCCGAGGGGGTCCGGTAGTTCACCGTCAGCTCGGCCAGCCGCCAGCGGTCCGCCACGTGCGGGGCCAGCATCCGCCCCCACGACCGAGCACCGGCGCCGCTGCCGGTCTGGGCGAGATCGCCGACGATGGTCATCGACCGCGACGGGCAGCGGCGCATCAGCATCCGCCACTGCATCTCCGAGAGCTCCTGCGCCTCGTCGACGACGACGTGGCCGAACACCGCCCTGCCGGCACCGTCCCCGAGCAGCGACGCCGCCTCGTCCAGCAGCGCGACGTCGGCCGAGGTGCGCGGCGCAGCACCGATCACGTCGGTGACGACCTCCTCCGGAGTCAGCTCCGGCCACAGCTCGTCGAGGGCGTCCGCGATCCGCTCATCGGCCAGCAGCGATCCCCGCAACGCCTCCCGGTCGGCCGAGTCGACGAGCTCGCGCGGCGCGTCGTCGTCGGGATCGACGACGACCCCGGCGGCCGAGAGGGCCTTGAGATCGGCGGCGCCGAGCCTCCCGTCGGCGCTGCCTCCGTCGAGCGCCCGGCCGTCCTCGGTGAGCAGCGCCGATTCCATCCGCTCGACGAGCAGCTCGGCCAGCGCTGCGACGAGCTCGTTCTGGAAGACCAGTCGGGCCTGGTTGTGCGGCAGGCCGGTGTCCCGGGCCTTGGCCGCGGCGTCCCGGCAGGTCTCGGGCTCCAGCGACAACCGCTGCTGCTCGAAGTCGACCAGCACGGGCTGGTCCGGGATCCGCACGCGGGAGGAGATCGCGCGCGCGATCTCCTCGGCCATCCGCGCCGATCCCTTGCGCACGGCGTCGGAATCGGATTCGGTGATGTCGACCCCGGCGCGCAGCTCGGCGATGGTGGCGGCGACCACCCGGTTCTCCCCCAGTCCCGGCAGCACCTGGCCGATGTAGTCCAGGAAGATCCGGCTCGGCCCGACCACCAGCACGCCCCGGTTGCGCAGGTGTTCGTGGGTGTAGAGCAGGTAGGCGACGCGGTGCAGCGCGACCGCGGTCTTGCCGGTGCCCGGCCCGCCCTGCACGACGAGGATGCCGCGTTCCTCGGACCGGATGATGGCGTCCTGCTCGGCCTGCAAGGTGGTGACGATCTCGCGCATCCGGCCGGTGCGTTCGGCGGTCACGGCCGCCAGCAGCGCGGCCTCGCCGACGAGGTGCTCCTCGCTGCCGTCGGAGTCGAGGAGTTCGTCGTCGACGGCCACCACGGTCCGGCCGCGGGTGCTGATGCGGCGCCGGCGGCGCACGCCTTGCGGGTCGGCGGCGGTGGCGGTGTAGAAGGCGCGGGCCAGCGGTGCTCGCCAGTCGACCAGCAGCTGTTCGTCGTCGGAGTCGCGGAACACCCCGATGCGGCCGATGTAGGAGCAGGTCCCGTCGGTCATGTCGAGGCGGCCGAAGCACAGGCCCTGCTCGACGCCGTCGAGGCGCGCCAGCTCGGCCTGCCAGACCGCGACCGCATCCGGATCACCGCCTGCCTCGACCCGCTCGGCCGCCTCGTCCCGCAAGGCGTCGACGTGGGCGTACAACTCGGAAAGGTGTTCCTGCTCTAATTCGAGCTCGTCGCCGCTCAAGCCCCAGACTCCCCCGCGTTCGGACGTTCGACCAACCCAGAGTGCCCGAGTGCGGCCGACAATTCCAGTCGCGCCGTCCCGTCCGGTGTGGACGGAGGTCAGCGGCGCAGGACCGCGTCGATCTGCTCCACCGCTCGGCGGACATCGTCGGCGATGCCTGCCGAGACCTTCTGGTCGAGCTGGTCGACGGAGGAGAACGCGCTCGAGAGCACCATCCGCGCACCCGCACCCGAGGGTTCCAGCGTCACCTTCACGTGGGTGACGCCGAAGCTGGTGGCGCGACTGCCGTCGGCGTCGGCGACGCCGTCTTCGAACTCCAGCCGGTGCGGCTGGTCGATCGCGCAGATATGCCACCAGCCGCGGGATTCGGTGCCGTCCGGGCCGTTCATCCAGTAGCTGGCACGGCCGCCGGGCCTGAACTCGTGGGTGTCGAAGGTCGCCGTCCAGCCCGGTGGCCCCCACCACCGCTCGAGGCTGCGCGGATCCGCCCACACCTGCCACACCCGGTCGACGGTCGCGGCGAACTCCGCGGTGACCGTCAGGGTGAGCTCTTCGGCGTCGGTGACGACTTCGAGCACGGTCATGGGCGCTCCTGGTCCGGTGGGGCCTCCTCAGCCTGGGTATCTGTCACCGCACCGCCGCGCAACCCGCGATCGGGTGCGTTTCCGCTGGAATCACGGCAGATCCGGCATTCCGCTCGAGGCCGCATCCCGATCGCACCGGGTGGTGAACGGGTGTTTAGATCGATCCAGCAGCGACCACGAGGAGGACAGCGCTCATGACTGCCGCACACGGGATCACGGTGGACATCACCACGCCGGACGGCGTGGCCGATGCGTACCTCGCACACCCGGGAGGCGACGGGAAGCACCCCGCCGTGCTGTTCTACATGGACGCGTTCGGCTTGCGGCCGCACCTGCACCGGATGGCCGACCGGCTGGCCACGCAGGGCTACACCGTGCTGGTGCCCAACCTGTTCTACCGGGCTGGTCGCACGCCGGTGGTCGAGCTGCCGGAGTTCATCGACCCCGGTGAGCGCCCGGAGATCTTCCAGACCATCGGGCCGATCATGCGCCAGCTCACCCCCGAGCTGGCGATGCGCGACGCGGGGGCCTACCTGGAGTGGCTGGCCGACAGCCCGCTGACCACCGGGGAACCGGTCGGGGTCACCGGTTACTGCATGGGCGCGGTGATGGCGCTGCGCACCGCCGGGAACTTCCCGGAGCGCGTGGCGGCGATGGGCGGGTTCCACGGCGGCAACCTGGCGACCGAGGCCCCGGACAGCCCGCACCTGGTCGCCGACAAGATCACCGCGGAGGTCTACTTCGGCCACGCCGACCAGGACCACGCGCTGCCGCCGGAGCAGATCGAGCACCTAGACCGCGCGTTGACCGAGGCGGGGGTGCGCTTCCGCGCGGAGGTCTACGAGGGTGCTGCGCACGGCTACACCCAGGCCGACACCGCCGCCTACGACGAAGCGGGGGCCGAGCACCACTGGGTGGCGCTGCTGGACCTGTTCCAGCGCAACCTGCGCTGATCAGCACTGCGGCAACGCCGGTCCCATCGCGGTGGGGCCGGCGTTGTCATTCCGCGTCCTCGCCAGCTTCGGGCACGCCGGCGAGCTCGTGGGCTCCGGTGTTGCAGGACGGGCAGGTGGGCCAGAGCCAGCCGATGTCGGAGTTGTCCACGGTGACCTCCTTCAGGCACAAGGTGCGCACGACGACGCCGTGGTAGCCGTGGCGCGGCTTGGGATCGGTGGTGGCGTGGCGCTGGCCATCGGCGGGCACCCAGCTGAACGGATGCGGGCGGTACATCACGCCACCGCTTCGCGCGGGCGCGGTGAGCGGCCCGGCCACCCGCCCCCGGTCGACTCGATCACGCCCGCCACGATCTTGAACGCTACCCGAACGACGACCGATCACACGCAACCCGTTCGGAGTAGTTGACCTCCCCGCAAGCACGAGGGACCAGCCGAGACCACCACGCGGGGTGACTAGTCCGTGACATCACCGCACCGCGAATGCCCCCTAAACCCCGAACCGCCCATTGCGGACATCACCGCCGGTGTTCACCCTCGGGCAGCGTGAGGACCCGGGGACCGTCGGCCGTGATGGCGATGGTGTGCTCGGAATGAGCGGTGTTGGAGCCGTCGGCCGAGCGCAGGGTCCAGCCGTCCGGGTCGGTGACGATGCGGGCGGTGCTGCGCGCGAACCAGGGTTCGACGGCGATCGTGAGCCCAGGCTGCAGCTTGAGCCCCCGGCCCGGCTTGCCGCGGTTGGAGATGTGCGGGGCTTCGTGCATGGTGCGCCCGAGGCCGTGCCCGCCGAACTCGGTGTTGACCGGGTAGCCGTAGTCGTTGGCGACCGCCTCGATCGCGGCCGAGATGTCGCCGATGCGGTTGCCGGGCTTGGCGACGTCGATCGCCGCTTCCAGGGCTTCTTCGGTCGAGCGCACGAGCCTGCGGTCCTCGGCCTCCTCGGTGCCGACGATGAACGTGCGGGCGGCGTCGGCGACCCAGCCGTCGATGCTCACCGCGAAGTCGGCGGTGAGCACGTCGCCGTCGCGCAGCGCGTAGTCGTGCGGGAGCCCGTGCAGCACGGCGTCGTTGACCGACAGGCAGATGACGTTGCGGAACGGCCCTTCACCGAACGACGGCGCGTAGTCCCAGTAGCAGGACTGGGCCCCGCGCGCCTCGATCCGCCGGCGCACGTGGTGCTCGAGGTCCATCAGGTTGACGCCGACCTCGGCCATCTCGCCGACCTCGGCGAGGGTCTCGGCGACGAACGCGCCGGTGACGGCCATCTTGTCGATCTCGGTCGGCGTCTTCAGCTCGATCACGCGCACTCCCACGACTTCTCCACTGGCGGTATTTTAATACCAGGCTAGCACTTGCAGGTATTTAAATACCACCGTAACCTTCACCTCGTGGTACGCCTTCCCCTCACCCCCGATCAGGTCGAGTCCGGTGCGCGCGTCGGCAAGATGCTGCGGGACGCGCGGGCGGGACGTGACGCCGCCGAGATCGCCCGCGCGGCGGGGATTTCCCCGGAGACGCTGCGCAAGATCGAGTCCGGCAGGCTGCCGACCCCGGCGTTCGGCACCGTGGTGGGCCTGTGCGATGCCCTGGACCTGCCGGTGCACGAGGTCGCCGAGGTCTGGCGCAGCGGAGCGAGCCTGCGCAGCGCCTCCTAGCGTCAGCGCAGCCGCCGCGCCCGCAGCACCACGTCGTGCGGGTGGTCCTGCTTGCCCTCACCGGTGCGCGGCCGGATCTCGTCCAGCTCGACCTTCCAGTCGTCGTCGAGGAGCGCGGCGACGTGACCGGGCATCACGTACTCGGTGGGGTCGAACTCGGCGTCGGGCGGGAACGCGGAGATGTCGTGTCCGACGTAGAGCAGCGTCCCGCCGGGGGCCACCGCCGCCAGCAGAGCGCGCAGCGGTTCTTCGCCGCGTTCCTTCTTCAGCGCGAAGTACTGGGCGTTGACCAGGTCGAACGAGCTGTCCGGCGGGTGCTCGACGGCCAGGTCCGCGCGGGCCCAGGCGATGTTGGCGGCGACCTCGGCGGCGCTGTCGGCGGCGATGGCCGCGCCGCGCTCGACCGCCACCCGCGAGATGTCGGTCGCGGTGACCTTCCAGCCCTGGCGGGCCAGCCAGATCGCGTCTCCGCCCTCACCGCAACCGACGTCGAGCGCCTGCCCGGGCTCCATACCGGCGACCTCGGCGACGAGGACGTCGTTCGGGTCATCGCTGAACAACCGGTCCTGACCGCCGTACCGCTGGTCCCATTCCGCCGCGCTCGCCCGCGACGCGTCATCGGGCAGCAGCCCGTGGCGGCGTTCGCCCATCGCGACCTCGCAGGTCCGGTTCTCCGCGGCCCGGGAGAACGGGGCGTTGGCCACCGCCCGGGCGGTCTCCTCCTCGACCAGGTCGGCGTTGATCATCGCCCCGGCGTTGGCCCCCTCGGCCGCGGCGACGATGACGGTCGCGCGCAGATCGCCCGTGTTGCCGGCCACCCACACGCCCGGGACCGCGGTGCGGCCGTTGCCGTCGGCGGGGATGTGCTGTCCGCCGCTGGGGTGCGCGGCGGGTTCGAGCCCGAGTCCGGCGGCGAGCTCGGAGCGGGCGACCATCCGCGTCGCCACCGCCACGGCTCGCAGCGGCACGACACCTCCGCCGCTGAGGCGTACTCCGGTCAGCGAGTCCCCGACGACCTCCAGCCCTTCGACCGGTTCCGGGACGACCTCGATGCCGCGCGCGGCCAGCTTGGCCGCCTCCTCGCCGGTCGGTGGCTCGGATCCGTTGAGCAGCACGGTGATCCGGTCGCTCCACTGCCGGAACAGCAGCGCCTGGTGCACGCTCATCGGGCTGGTCGCGAGCACGCCGATCGGCTCGTCGCGGAACTCCCAGCCGTGGCAGTACGGGCAGTGCAGGACGTCCCTCCCCCACCTTTCGGCCACGCCGGGCACGTCGGGCAGCTCGTCCCGGAGACCGGTGGCCAGCAGCAGCCGCTTGGCGCTCACCCGTCGGCCGTCGGCCAGCTCCACCGCGAATCCCGACCCCGCCGGTACCGCCGAAACCGCCTGCCCGGCAACGATCTCCACCCCGTACCCGGTCACCTCGCGGCGACCGGCCGCCAGCAGCTCAGCCGGCGCTGCTCCGTCGCGCGAGAGGAAGCCGTGCATGTGCGCGGCGGGAGCGTTGCGCGGCTCCTCACCATCGATCACCAGGACGTCGCGCCGAGCGCGCCCCAGCATCAGCGCTGCGTTCAGACCCGCCGCGCCGCCTCCCACGATCACCACGTCATACCTGGTCACGGCCTGTTCTGCCATCGCTGACCACCTCCAGGGACCACCATGCCCACCCCCTACGCGAGATGGCAACATTCTTTGCCGCTTCGGCAAAACGCGGGCGAGTCCCGCCCCTCGGGACGCCCGGATCCGCGATTGACACCTCCGCGCGGGCGCTGGTTCGATCGACGACATGACAGCGAACATCGCTCTGGTCGAGCGCCGCTACGTGGACTGCCTCCGCGTCGCCAGCGCCCGCTGTCGCTGACCTCTCACCGCCGCCGGATCGCTCCGCGGCTCCTCTCTCCCTTCACCCTCACCACTTTCGCGACCTCGATCCGTCGCGCCCCAATCCGTTCCCGGTTCACCTAGAAGACGGGTTTTCCAGCTGTGCCTTCCTCACCACGGCGTCCCTTGGGACGCCGCGACTTCCTGCGCCTCGGTCTGTCCACAGTGCCCGCCGCGACCGTCCTCAGCGGATGCGCCACCTCCTCCGCCGCACCGAGCGGCGAGACGAAGGTGGTCCGCTACCAGGGGTGGTCGGGCCAGGTGATCTTCCCGGAGCTGGCCGCCGATCTCGGCTTCCTCGGCGACATCCGCCTGGAGTGGATCGGCAACACCACCAGCGGACCGCAGGACATCCAAGCCGCCGTGACCGGCGACGTCGACATCGGCGGCGCGTTCAACGGCTCCGTCCTCCGCCTGGTCGCGGCCGGTGCGCCGATCACCTCCGTGGTCTCCTACTACGGCTCCGACGCGCTGAGCAACGCCGGTTACTTCGTGCTCGACGGAAGTCCGCTGCGCGGTGCCGCCGACCTGCGCGGCGCGGCGGTCGGGATGAACACCGTCGGGGCGCACCACCAGGACGTGCTCGGGATCTACCTGCGCCGCAACGGTTTCTCCGATTCCGACATCAGTGACGTGCAGCCGGTGGTGGTGCCGCCGGTGAGCTCGGAGCAGGCGCTGAGGTCCGGTCAGCTCGACGTGTCGACCATGACCGGTGCGATCGCGGAGAAGGCCAAGGCGCGCGGCGGGATCCGGCCGCTGTTCACCGATTTCGAGCTGCTGGGCGCCTTCAGCGCGGGCTGCTACGTGCTGCGCGACGACTTCATCGCCGCCAACCCCGGCACGACCCGCGCGCTGGTCAGCGGGATCGCGCGGGCCGTGCGCTGGACGCAGACCAGGCCGCACCAGGAGGTCGTCGCGCGCTTCACCGACATCATCCGGCGGCGCGGCCGCAACGAGGACACCAAGACCGTCGCCTACTGGCGCTCCAGCGGGGTAGCCGGGCCCGGAGGCGCGATCGCCGACCGGGAGTTCTCGATCTGGCTGGAACGGCTCGTCGAGTCCGGCGTCATCGAACCCGGTGCGGTCGAGGTCCCGCGCATCTACACCAACGAATTCAACCCGTACGCCTGACACGAAGAGGCAACCATGACAGACATCGTTCTCGACGGCGTCACCAGATCCTTCCGGGGACGGGACTCCGAGGTCACCGCGCTCGACGGGGTCGACCTGCACATCGCCTCCGGTGAGCTGGCCGTCATCGTCGGGCCCAGCGGTTCCGGCAAGTCCACCCTGCTGGACCTGCTGGCCGGGCTGGACTTCCCCACCAGCGGCCAGATCCGCATCGGCGGCCACCCCGTCACCGGGCCGGGGCTCAACCGGGGCGTGGTGTTCCAGCAGTACGCGCTGCTGCCGTGGCGCACCGCGCAGGCCAACGTCGAACTCGGCCTCGAGGCCAACTCCGTTCCCCAGGCGCAGCGGCGCGAACGGGCGCGGGAGTACCTCGAGCTGGTGGAGCTCTCCGACTTCGCCGGGCACTACCCGCACCAGCTCTCCGGCGGGATGCGCCAGCGCGTGGCCATCGCGCGCAGCCTGGCGTTCGACCCCGGCGTGCTGCTGATGGACGAACCCTTCGGCGCCCTCGACGCGCAGACCCGCGAGCGGCTCCAGGAGGAGCTGCTGGGCATCTGGCAGCGCACCGGCAAGACGATCGTGTTCATCACCCACGACATCGACGAGGCCGTCTACCTGGGCCGCAAGGTCACCGTGCTCACCTCGCGGCCCGGCCGGGTCAAGGACACCGTCGACATCGACATCGCCGAGCGCCCCAGCCGCGAGGACACGTTGCGCAGGCCGGAGTTCGCCGAGCACCGGCACCGGATCTGGTCGCTGCTGCACGCCGCCCCGGAGGTGATCGGCGTTGGCTGACACGCTCACCCCCACCCGTCCGGCGGCCCGCGCCACGGGCGTGCGACTGGCCCGCGCGGCCCGGTCGTCGGTGGCGATCCTGGCGTTCCTCGCGGTGTGGGAGCTGGTGCCGCGGATCGGCTTGGTGGACAGCATCTTCCTGCCACCGGTGAGCCGGGTGGTGGTCACCTGGTTCGAACTCGCCCTCGACGGGCAGCTGTGGCAGAACCTGGGCGCGAGCCTGGCCCGCGCGCTCGCCGGTTTCGCCATCGCGCTGCTGATCGCGGTCCCGCTGGGGCTGGTCATCGGCTGGTACCGCGCGGCCGACCAACTGCTGACACCGCTGCTGGAGGTCTTCCGCAACACCGCCGCGCTGGCCCTGCTGCCGGTGTTCGTGCTGCTGCTCGGCCTGGGCGAGACCTCGAAGATCTCGCTGATCGTGTTCGCCTGCGTGTGGCCGGTCCTGCTCAACACCATCAGCGCCGTGCGCACCGTGGACCCGCTGCTGATCAAGTCGGCGCGATCGCTCGGGTTCGGTTCGGCAGCGGTGTTCGGCAAGATCGTGCTTCCCGCGTCGGTGCCGACCGTGTTCACCGGGATCCGGCTGGCCGCTGCGGGTTCGATCCTGGTGCTGGTGGCCGCCGAGATGGTCGGGGCCAAGGCCGGGCTCGGCTACCTGATCAACGCCGCCCAGTACAACTTCGAGGTCCCGCAGATGTACGCCGGGATCGTCACGATCTCGCTGCTGGGCATCGCGTTCAACCACGCCCTCACCGCCGTCGAGCGACGTCTGTCGCGCTGGCGCAGCTGACCCGCCGGCGCGGGAGGGTCCCGCGCCGCGTCCGCACCGATGAAGGAGAAACCCGTCATGACCGCGATTCCGCAGCAGAAGACCGCCCTCGACGTCGTCAAGCTGGGAGCCAACATCGGCGCCCGCATCGACGGCGTGCGCCTGGGCGGCGACCTGGACGAGTCGACCGTGGCCGAGATCCGGTCGGCGCTGCTGGCCAACAAGGTCGTGTTCTTCCGCGACCAGCACCACCTCGACGAGACCGCGCAGCAGGAGTTCGCCTCCCTGCTGGGCGATCTGACGCTGGCGCACCCGACGACCCGGAGCCGGGCGATCGGCAACATCCTGCCGATCGACTCCGAGTACGGGAAGGCCAACAGCTGGCACACCGACGTCACCTTCGTCGACCGGGTGCCGGCGATCAGCGTGCTGCGCGCCGTGCAGCTGCCCAGCTACGGCGGCAGCACGACGTGGGCGAACACCGCCACCGCCTACGACGGCCTGCCGGAGCCCTTGAAGGCGTTGGTCGACGAGCTGTGGGCGGTGCACACCAACGACTACGACTACGCGGCCCGGGTGGACGAGACCCGCACCGGTGGCGTCGACGTCAAGGAGCGGACGCACCGCGCGGAGTTCGTCTCCGACCTCTACGAGACCGAGCACCCGGTGGTGCGCGTGCACCCGGAGACCGGCGAGCGCGCTCTGCTGCTCGGGCACTTCGTGAAGCGGTTCGTGGGGTTGCGCAGCACCGAGTCGCAGGCGTTGTTCCGGTTGCTGCAGGACCGGGTGACCAGCCTGGAGAACACGACCCGCTGGCAGTGGCAGCCCGGTGACGTCGCGATCTGGGACAACCGCGCGACCCAGCACTACGCGGTCGCCGATTACGACGACCAGCCCCGCAAGATGCACCGGGTCACCATCGCCGGTGCCGTCCCGGTGGCCATCGACGGCCGTCGCGGCGAGACCCGGGTCGGCGACCCTTCCGCGTACTCGGCTCTCCCGGCCTGACCGAGCACGCGTCCCGGCGAGTCGGCGGGACTCGCCGGGGCGCGGCCGTCGCGTCAGGGACGGGCCAGGGCGTCGGGCGCCCACGGGAGCTCGGCGGTTCCGTGCTTGGCCGCGCGGACGTCGCCGGAGCGGGCGTGGCCCTCGAAGAGCTCGACCCGGGCGGCGCGGCCGCAGATCTCGCCGAGTTCGGCGCTGGCGGCGGGGTCGGTGACCTCCTGGTAGGTCACGGTCTTGAGGTACTTGCCGACCCAGAGGCCGCCGGTGTAGCGCGCGGCGCCGCGGGTGGGCAGCACGTGGTTGGTGCCGATGACCTTGTCCCCGTACGAGACGCAGGTGCCCTCCCCGAGGAACAGGGCGCCGTAGTTGCGCATCTTCGCCAGGGCCTCGCGGGGGTGTTCGGTGAGGATCTGCACGTGCTCGCTGGCGTAGGTGTCGGCCAGCCGGTAGGCCTCGTCGAGGGCGCCGACGACGTGCACCTCGCCGTGGTCGCGCCAGGCGGGCTCGGCGTTGTCCCGGGTGGGCATGTCCGGCAGCAGCGCCTCGACGTGCTCGATGACCTCGCGCCCGACCGATTCCGAGGTGGTGATCAGCACGGCAGGTGAGTCGGGTCCGTGCTCGGCCTGGCTGAGCAGGTCGACGGCGACCACGAACGGGTCGGCGTGCTCGTCGGCGACGACGAGCACCTCGGTCGGGCCGGCGAACAGGTCGATGCCGATCTCGCCGTAGAGCTGCCGCTTGGCCTCGGCGACGAACGCGTTGCCCGGACCGGCGAGCATGTCGACCGGTTCGAACGTCTCGGTGCCCAGCGCCATGCTCACCACCGCCTGCACGCCGCCCAGCAGGTAGATCTCGTCGGCACCGGCCAGGTGCATGGCCGCGACGGTGGCGTCGGGGATCTCGCCGCGGATCGGCGGGGTGCAGGCGATCACCCGCGGCACCTCGGCGGCCTTGGCGGTCAGGATCGTCATGTGCGCGGAGGCCAGCAGCGGGTAGCGGCCGCCCGGCACGTAGGCGCCGGCCGCGGCGACCGGGATGTGCTTGTGCCCGAGGTGCACGCCCGGCAGCGTCTCCACCTCGATCTCGCGCATCGACTCCAGCTGCTTCTCGGCGAAGCCTCGGACCTGCTGCTGGACGAACCGGATGTCGGCGATGACCTGCTCGGGGACCCGCGCCAGGATCTCGTCGATCTGGGCTGGGGAGAGCCGGAACGACTCCGGCTCCCACTTGTCGAACCGGGCCGAGTGCTCCCGGACCGCCTCGTCACCGCGCGCCCGGATGTCGGCGATGATCGCGGCGACCTTCTCCTGCACGTCGGGCAGCGAGGTCGTGGTGGCCGCCGAGCTCCGCTCGGCCCGCTTCAGCGCGAACGCCATGAATCCCTCCCAGGATGTTTACGTACACATGGAGACTAGGACGCGTCGGTGTTTACGTAAACCCCGTAGGATGTCCTTCCTCGACGCAGATCCGAAGGAGGTGCCCGGTGGTCACCAGCCGGGACGTGGCACGGCTGGCCGGCGTGTCCCAGATGACCGTGTCGCGGGTGCTGCAGGACAACGGCAAGGTCGCCCCGCAGACCCGGGAACGCGTGCTGGCGGCGATGCGCGAGGCCGGTTACCGGCCGCACGCCGCCGCGCGCACGATGCGCACCCGCCGCACCTCGACGGTCGGCGTGGTGGTCGCCGACATCACCAACCCCTTCTACCCGCAGCTGCTCGAGGCCGTCGCCGAAGCGCTCGACGCTGCCGGTCAGCGCATGGTGCTGTGGAACGGGCCGGACGGCTCGGGCGCGCTGGAATCACTCGACGAGGGCACCGTGGACGGGCTGATCTTCACCACGGTCACCGAAGCGACCCCGCAGCTCACCGATGCGGTGAACCGCGCGGACCCGATCGTGCTGCTGCACCGCGGCCTCGACGAGCTCGCCTGCGACCAGGTCACCACCGACAACGCCGGCGGCGGCCGGGCGGTGGCCGACTACCTGGTGGCCGCCGGGCACACCCGGATCGGGTTCCTGAGCGGTCCGGAGCTGCCGAGCACGGCGCGGCACCGCGAGCGGGGTTTCCGGGAACGCCTGGCCGAGCTCGGCCACCCGCTGTCCGACGAACTCAGCCTGCCGGGCGGGTTCGCCCACGACCGCGCGCGCTCCGCGATGCGCGAGCTGCTGGGGCGCGCGGAGCCGCCGACGGCGGTGTTCTGTGCCAACGACCTCACCGCGCTGGGCGCGGTCGACGGCGCGGTGTCGCTGGGCCGCCGCGTCCCGGATGACGTCTGGGTGATCGGCTACGACGACATCGCGCTGACCGCCTGGGACTCCTACGACGTCACCACCGTCCGCCAGCCCATCGCCGAGATGGCCCGCGCCGCCGTGCGGCTGCTGCTGGAACGCCTCGGCGACCGCGACCTGCCACCCCGCTCGGAGTGCTTCCCCAGCGAACTGCTGGTGCGCGGATCGACGGCCCGCACCGCGCATCCGGCGAGCTAGCCGGGCCTCTGCCAGACTCGGATGGCGTTGTGCGGCCAGGACGTCGAGGGGCTGGCGATGAATTCGTTTCCGACGGCGTTGGGTTTGTCAGCCGAGCAGACCGAGCACGCGATCCGCTGCGCCGGGCGTGCCCCGTCGCTGCACAACCGGCAGCCGTGGCGGTTCCGGCTGGCCGAGCACGTCATCGAGGTGCACGCCGACCCGCAGCGGCGGCTGCCGGCCACCGATCCCGACGACCGCGAACTCCGGTTGGCCTGCGGCGCGGCGCTGCTGAACCTGCGGCTGGCGCTGCAGCACGCCGGGGTGCGGCCGGTGGTGGACCCGCCGTCGCGGATGGGTCCGCCGACGGTGCTCGCCGAGGTGCGCAGCGGCGGCTGGAGCGCCCAGACGCCGGTCGAACGCGCGCTCTACGAGGCGATTCCGCGGCGGCGGACCAACCGCCGCCCCTTCCAGGAGACCCCCGTGCCGTCCGGGGACCGGCACGCGCTGGTCAGCGCCGCTCAGCGGGAGCAGGGCTGGCTGCACCTGCTGCCCCGCAGCGAACTGGATCGCTTCGCGGAGATGGTGCAGCGCGCGCACCGGGTTCAAATGGAAGACGAGCGCTTCCGCGCCGAGTTCGAACGCTGGACCGGTCGTTCGCGCGAGACCCGCGAAGGTGTTCCCGCCGCAGCGTCCGGGCCGCAGCCGGAGCCGCAGGACCTGTGGGTGGTGCGGGACTTCTCCTCTGGAACGGCATCCGAACGGGTGGCGGGCAAGGACTTCGAGCGCGAGCCGCTGCTGGCGGTGCTGTGCTCGCAGCACGACGGCCGCGCCGACGACGTGCTCGCCGGGCAGGCCATGCAGCGGGTGCTGCTCACGGCGTGCGTGCACGGCCTCTCGGCGTCACTGCTCTCGCAGGTCGTGGAGGTGCCCGAAACGCGCGAGGAGCTGCGCAGCCTGCTCGGCGGTTCGCAGCACCCGCAGGCGGTCCTGCGCTTCGGCTACGGCTCCCCCACTCCGGAAACACCGCGCCGCGAGCCGACGGATCTGCTGCTGGACTAGGAGCGCTCAACCATGCGGCGAAGCCGCTCAATGTCCGCCACCCGCGAACAACTTCTAGGAGAATTCGGCGGAGTCGGGTGTGCAGAGGTCTCCGGCTCGGGCAACATGGGCGGTTCCCGGTCTGCACGAGGAGGTGCGCATGGCGAAGCTGATCTACTCCGTGATCGGTTCGCTCGACGGCTATCTCAACGATGCCGATGGAAAGTACGACTGGGCGGTTCCCAGCGACGAGGTGTTCGCCTTCATCAACGACCGCGAACGCGAGGCGGGCACGTATCTGTACGGACGGCGGATGTACGAGGAGATGATCGCCTGGGAGACCGGTGATTTCACCGCCGAGGGCCCGTTGATGGAGGACTTCGCGCACCTGTGGCGCCGCGCCGAGAAGGTCGTCTTCTCCCGGACGCTGGCCGGGGTGTCCACCACGCGCACCAGGTTGATGCGGGAGTTCGACCCGCAAGCGGTGCGGCAGCTCAAGGATTCCTGCGCCGAGGACCTGCTGATCGGTGGCGCGATCCTGGCCGGTCAGGCCCTGGAAGCGGGCATGGTCGACGAGGTGCAGGTCTTCACCGTGCCGATGCTGGTGGGCGGCGGCACCCGGATCTTCCCGTCGAAGACCCGGGTGCCGCTGAGCCTCTTGGAGCACAGGCGTTTTGACAACGGCATGACCTTCCACCGCTACGCCTGCTCGGGACACGGCCAGCCGTGAGCCTCCCGGGAGTGGTGGGGGGCCGGGAGACTCACGGCTGGTTGATCAGTAGCGGTAGTGGTCGGGCTTGTAGGGGCCTTCGACGTCGACACCGATGTAGTCGGCCTGCTCCTTGGTGAGCTTGGTCAGCTTCACACCCAGCGCGTCCAGGTGCAGACGCGCGACCTTCT
>NZ_JAWLNX010000016.1:0-153421 GCF_035320975.1 Saccharopolyspora mangrovi
GGCGTTATGAGGCGGGGCGTCGGTTGCGGTGGTTGCTGTCGGCGACACGTCCGCGGTCGATTGTGGAGGCTGGATCAGCGGGTGGGTTCTTTCTGGAGCAGGCCCGGCGCGCTGGCATCCAGGTTGAGGGCGTCGAGCCCTCAGAAGTCTGCGTGCGTTTCGCCCGAGAGGAGTCCGGTCTCCCGGTACGGCAGGGAACTTTCGAAACATCGCTCCCGGAGAGTCCCGTGGACGCGGTGTGCGCTTTCCACGTTCTCGAACATGTCGAGGATCCCCATGCCTTCCTCAGTGCCGCACGTCGCGCGCTGGTACCGGGCGGATGGCTCGCTCTGGAAGTGCCGAACATCGCCTCCCGCAGTGCCGCGCGTCAGGGCAGTTCTTGGCACGCGCTGCAGCCTGCGTTTCACCGCTGGCACTTCTCGCCGCAGTCCCTACTACGCCTGGTGAAAGACCACGGATTCAACACCAGACACAACGACACCGTTTCTGTCAGCTACTACCTGAAGCCGCGTTACTGGCTGAGCCCACGAGGCGCTTTGATGCTGGTCAAGGAGTGGGCTGGTAGCGGCAATCCTCTGAGGGCGCATCCCCAGCGTTTCGACCTCCTCAGAATTCTGGCTCAACTGCCGGCCAGCAGCTCAGCCCATGCCGCGAGTCAACGCACTCCTGTCGCAGCCAGGGTGAAACAACCCAGCAAACAGCCGGTATTTCGATCGGAGAAGCGATGACCAAGCCTCGAGCGCAGACCTGCTCGCTGTGCACGCAGTCCGAAGGAAGTGAAGCAGTCTTCGAGGGTCAACTGTACCGCTGTCAATCCTGCGGGTTCTCCTGGACCGCACATCCGGAACGCGTGGTGCAGGACGACCTCTTCGATGCCGGCTACTACAACCAGTACTTTGCCCGTGCGAACCAATGGCGTTATGAGGCGGGGCGTCGGTTGCGGTGGTTGCTGTCGGCGACACGTCCGCGGTCGATTGTGGAGGCTGGATCAGCGGGTGGGTTCTTTCTGGAGCAGGCCCGGCGCGCTGGCATCCAGGTTGAGGGCGTCGAGCCCTCAGAAGTCTGCGTGCGTTTCGCCCGAGAGGAGTCCGGTCTCCCGGTACGGCAGGGAACTTTCGAAACATCGCTCCCGGAGAGTCCCGTGGACGCGGTGTGCGCTTTCCACGTTCTCGAACATGTCGAGGATCCCCATGCCTTCCTCAGTGCCGCACGTCGCGCGCTGGTACCGGGCGGATGGCTCGCTCTGGAAGTGCCGAACATCGCCTCCCGCAGTGCCGCGCGTCAGGGCAGTTCTTGGCACGCGCTGCAGCCTGCGTTTCACCGCTGGCACTTCTCGCCGCAGTCCCTACTACGCCTGGTGAAAGACCACGGATTCAACACCAGACACAACGACACCGTCTCGGCTCGGTACTACATGCGGCCATCCCACTGGATACGTCCCCGTGGCCTGTTGACTCTGCTCGACGACTGTGCTGTCAGCGGTTACCCACGAATCGTCACCCGACAGCACGGTGACTACCTTCGCCTGCTCGCCCAACTCCCGGAGAGCCAGGCGCTGTCATGACCTCCGTCGATGTGTCCGTGCTGTTGGTGAACTGGAATACCTGCGCCGAGACCCGACGCTGTCTGGCTTCGCTTCCGGATGCCGTCACTGAGGGCCTGCACTACGAGGTGATCGTCGTCGACAACGGATCGACCGACGGATCGCTTGACATGCTGGCGGCATACAGGGACATCGTGTTGATCCGCAATAGCGATAACGTGGGTTTCGCGGCGGCGGTGAATCAGGCCTACGCGCACGCGAACGGTGAGCTGATCCTGCTGTTGAACAGTGACGTGCGCTTTCGACCGGGAGCTCTGGCTGCGCTCGTGCGATTCCTCCGCGATCGGCCTGAAGCAGCTGGTGTCGCTCCCCTCTATCTAGATTCACACGGCGCGGTGCAACAGCACTACATGCGCCTGCCCACGTTTCGCAGCGCGCTCGCGTTGGGCACCGCGTTGCGGTTTCTGCCGGGATTCCGGCACGTTTGGCGCGCGCATGTGATGGAGGGAGTGGACTTCTCGAAAACACAACCGGTGCCTCAGCCTTCGGCGAGTTGTCTGCTGTTGCGCCGCGGCGTGCTGGACCCCGAGCGAGTTTTTGACGAGCGTTTTCCCTTGTATTTCAACGATGTCCTGCTTGCGCGTACTCTCGCTGACGCCGGTCACCAGTTGTGGATGACTCCGCAGGCCGTCGTCACCCACACGCTCGGCGCCTCAACGGGGTTGCTGGGCGAGTCGAAACGCACAGCGCACCGCCTGGACGGCCTGATCCGCTACGTACGGCTCACCCAGCCCAGGCGCCGATTGCGGATCTTGCAGGCGCTGGTACTGCTCGATCGGCTAGCGCGCCGGATGTTCGGCGTACGCGGACAGCTTCGTCTGCCGGACCTCTGGGCCGCAATCCGGGGCGGCCTCGGCTCTCTTCCGGACATTGACCGCCGCGAGTGGGTCGTGATACTCAGCGGGGTTGGCTGGGAACGCTGGAGCGCCGGTGAACATCGGCAGCATGCCCTCGCCAAGACGCTCTCCGCTGGCAGACGCGTGCTGTTCGTCGATCCGCCTGCGCGGCGTCGGTGTTGGCGCCTGTCCGTTCGGCAAGTACAACCGGGCCTGTGGCATGCGATTGCTCCCAACCTGCTGCCGTGCGGCCGGTTGCTTCCTGCAGCCAACTGGATCAACCGGCGCATCGCAGCGGCACGGCTGAATCAGTGGTTGGACCGCCACCCAGGTGCGCGCCTGCTGTGGCTGGACGAGGACCTGAGCACCCCCGTTGCCGGTCGGCTCGGTGAACGGGCGCTCGTCTACGACGTGTCTGATCTGGACTGGACCTTCGCCCGCCCATGGAACCGATGGCACCACCGCCGCGAGATGCACAAGGCGGTCAACGCCGCTGACTTGGTCCTGACGTCCTCATCGGTGCTGCCGCGCTGGCTGCCGCCATCTCAGTATCCACCGGTGACCGTACCCAATGGCTGTGACCCCGCGCGGTTCTGCCCCGAAGGGCGAGTGACCGAAAGCGTCTCCAAACTCTCCGGGCCACGACTCGGATACGCCGGCGCCATCGATACCCGCTGCTTCGATGGAGAACTGATCGCGGAGGTGGCTCGTCGTCGTCCGGACTGGACGTTCGTGCTGACAGGGCCATCGACGCGGGCCGGACGCGCTCCATTGGCGAATCTGGGAAACGTGCACTTGCTGGGATCGAAGCACTTCGACGACGTGCCCGCGGTGCTACGGGCTTGTGATGTCTGCCTGATCCCGTACCGGCTGGGTGGGCTCGTTGACTATGTCCACCCGAAGAAGCTGTATGAGTACCTCGCTCTTGGAAAGCCCGTGGTGGCTACTGCTTTGCCAGCACTGGCCGAACAAGAAGACGTCGTCCATCTCGCGGATACCCCGGAGCGGTTCATCGTTGCTATCGATAAGGCACTCACCTCCAGTCGATCCGCCGATGCTGCGAGCCAGCGGCGTGCGGTGGCGATGTCTCACAGTTGGTCGGTTCGCGGCGAGCAACTGAGAGTGCTGCTCGGTGAACTCGAGGGGAGACGACGATGAAGGGACTGATCGCCACCTCGTCGGCGGTGGCTGTTGCTGCTGCTCTCGGTGCCGGCGGCACCTATTTGATGGAGTTGCTGCCCGGTGACGTCAACGGATTCCTAGCCGGTGCCCTGGTCTGCTGCATAGCGTTCGTTTTCTGGCCGTGGGCGGTGCTCCCGGTGGGAATTGTCGGTGGCGTCATCGCGACCAAGGTGACCGGGGAAACCGACGTGGCCACGATCGTATTGGTGCACACGGGCATCTTGGTTGCCGGTTGCCTGGCGCTGCTTGCGCGCCACCTTACGTCGTCCGCTGAGGACGGACCTCGCCGCACGATCGCGGACGGGCCCATGGCACTGCTTGGTGCCGTCGTCGCGGTGGCCGCGCTCTACGGGCTTGCCCGTGGCAATGCGGCCCAGTCGGTTCTGATCGCCACTTACCACATCGGTATCATCCCTGCCTACTTCTTCGCGGCAACCCACACGTTGACCAACCCGCATCGGCTGAAAGCGGCCGGCGTTCTCTACATTGCTGCTGCGGGGGCCCTTGCTGCGGTGGAACTGACCATGCCCGGCCGACATGGTGGCTTGCTTTCGGTGCTCGCGATCCCGATGCTGCTGATCGCCGCGAGCCGTGTGCGCGGATGGCGGCAGGGCGGGCTGATCAGCCTGATCGCCTTGTTCACCACCGACGTCATCCTCGCGTCCTATCGAGCGATGTGGTTGGCATTCGGGCTGGCGCTGCTGATCCTGCTGGTCCGAGGCACCGCCCGAGTCCGGCGCAGTGCCCTCATCGGGATCGGAACTGGAGCCCTGTTCCTGGCCACGGCTTCGGTTGCCAGTGCTGGCCTGCACCGACGCGCGGCCGTGCTTGCCGAATATGTCGATGACAGCAGCGGGTATCGGCTCTCCGAGATGTACGTGGGCTTGCGCGTGTTTTCCGACCGCCCGTTGATCGGTGAGGGCCTCGGTCAGACCACTCCGCAGGTCTACCTTCCCGATTTCATGATCACCGACGTCGGCCCGACTTATCACGTCTTCTGGGTCATGATTCTCGCCAACCTGGGTTTGATCGGCCTGGTCGTCGTGCTGTGGCCGCTGTGGCGTGCCCTGCGCGCCGGGTGGGTTGAGCGTGACGGTCACGCTCTGGCTGCGCTCGCGCTCACCTGTGGCTTCGTGGCTTCGGCCTGCCTTGCTGGCCCGACGGACGGGCATTGGGAACTCGGATTGCTGCCCGCGATCATCCTGCTGGCCCACCAGGTGTGGCCCTGTGACGACAGCTCGCACTTGATTGGAGTTCGGCCTTGACAATCGAGAGGAGAGACGACAGGCACCGCCCAGCCACCGATGGTCTGGACGCCACCGCCATTGTGGTCACTTACAACTCGCGAGACCACGTCACTCCCTGCCTTGCCGCTCTCACACGCGCCGGGGTGCTGGCTCGTGTCGTCGACAACGCCTCGACAGATGGTACGGGTGCACTGATCGCCGCCCATTTCCCCGGCGTGTCTATGGTGCTCAATCCGGTCAACATGGGGTTCGCCGCAGCCGTCAACCAGGCACTATCCGCCGTGGATACCGACATCGTGCTCCTAGTCAACCCGGACTGCGTGTTGCCGGAGCCGACCGCGCACGCCCTTGTCCACACGCTGCGAACACATCCCGATGTTGGCGTTGTCGGGCCCCGTCTGATGGACGCCGAAGGCAGGATCGCGATCAGTGCCCACCCATTCGAATCCCTGACCTCGCTACTGGCCAGTCGGTTCGGTGGTGGTCTCGTACCGGTGAGCGTGCGTCGGCTGCTGTGCGGCGAGAATAGGCGCCGCACTTACGACGCCTGCCGGCAAGTCGACACACCCGTCACAGTGGACTGGCTCTCGGGCGCGTGCCTGGCGGTGCGGACAGAACTGCTGAGGCAACTCGGTGGGCTCGACGAGCAGTACTTCATGTACTACGAGGACGAGGAACTCTGCTTGCGGGCCTGGCGGCATGGCGCACGCGTCTTGCACCTGCCCACCGTCCACGCCACGCATCTCGGGGGTGCAAGTAGCAACGACCCTGCTTGGCTGTGGCCCCACCTGTATCGCAGCCTGCTTCGGTTTTTCTCCCGGCACCGGCACCGCAGCTATCCGGCGGCGCGAGCAGCAGTGCTCCTTCGCTCCCTGATCGGCATCGGATTGTCGCTGGTACGCATGCCATGGAATTCCGGTATCGCGCGTTCCCGTGCCTGCGCATGGGCACGTGTGGCACGCATCGCTCTCACCGCATCCGTCCGCCAGTGAAAGGCAACCACCATGCACGTCCTGACAACCGTAGTTGGTCAACGCACCGAACACTGGATCGATCTGCTGACAACACTCATCGACCAGACCGGCATCGAACTCACCCTGTGTGCCGCCGACGTGTCACCGCTGGCTGCCCAATCCCTGGCCGAGCTTGACCGCGGCCGGGAACGCTTTCATTTCCACCACCTCCCCCACGTCCTGGGCGAGGGCCGCACCGGCCACATGGCGTCCGCTCTTTTCCGTCCCGGCAGCCTGCGCACCCTCCGGCAAGTACGACCGGATGTCCTCCATGTCATCGGCGAAGCCGCCTACCTGTCGACCTTCCAAGCGCTGCACCTGCGAAACCGCCACTGGCCGACGACGCCGATCACCCTGTACGCGGCGCAGAACACCATGATGCGCTTGCCATTTCCCTTCCCAAGTCTCGAGCAATACGCCTACCGCACTGTCGCCCACGCCTTCCCGATCACCCCAGCCGCGCTCGAGTTGTTGCGTGTCAAGGGCTACCAGGGACCAGCGAGCATTGTTCCGCTCGGAGTCGACACCACAGCATTCCAACCGACCCCCGCTGTCGGATCACGTCCTTTCAGCGTCGGGTTCGTCGGGCGCCTGGAACCGCACAAGGGCATCCGTGACCTGCTGCATGGTTCCGAGCTCCTGGACTGCGACCTGATCGTGGTCGGCGAGGGCAGCCTGCGCAAGGAGGTGGAACGCGCGGCGGCCCGACGCCCAGGCCGAATTCGGCTGTACTCCTGGCTTGATCACGGCGAGCTACCCTCGATCCTGGCGAGAATGGACGCACTTGTCCTTCCATCGTTGGAGGTTGTGCAACGCAATGTCGTGCCGTGGATCGGCATCCCGTTGCGAGAGCAGTTTGGCCGCGTTCTCGTTGAGGCGATGGCGTGTGGCGTGCCAGTGGTCGGCAGTGATGTCGGGGAAATTCCATATGTCGTGGAATCGGCAGGTCTGATCTATCCTGCGGGCGAAGTCTCTGCCATGGCCTGTCGACTGGCGCAGATCCGCGACGATCCCGATCTCGCTCGGCGATTGGGGGCAACCGGCCGAAGCAGGGCGGAAAAGCAATTCGCCTGGGCTGAAATCGCCAAGACCATGCACCACACGTGGCAGGAACTGGCCGTCACCGCCGAGCGTCTCAATGGTCATCACCGTCAACGCTATGTGATCAACGATAAGCGACCCGACCTTGTTCGGTTCGTGCAACCCGACGAAGGGAAAGCCCTATGAGCGTACTCTCTGACCCGGCAGTTCTCCTGCGCAGGGCAAAACGCCGGACTGGCATCGTGCTCTTGTCGACGATTGTCGGTGTCGCCGCAGGGTTCGGGGTGGCTGTTCTGATCCCACCCACTTACGAGGCCACCGGATCCGTAGTGCTTAACGGAGGCGCGGTCCGCGACCCTGTCACCGGCCAGTTTCTCGAAACCAGCCTCGCGCGGAACCTGGTGCCCACCATTGCTCGCCTGGCCGAGTCGCGCGAAGTGGGCCAGGCCGCGGCCGCCGAAGCGCGGGTGCCGACAGACATGGTGGTCGATCACGTCAGCGCCGAGTTCGAACAAGGCGTGCAGATCATCACGATCAAGGCCCATGCACCGACCGCAGCTCTGTCCGCGTCAATTGCCAACGCCGTCACCCATGCCCTCGGGCAGCACGTGGAGGAACATCCCATCGACGGGACCGGCTCGGTCGATGCGCAGCCGCTTGACCAGGCCACGCCGTCAATGCGACCAATTCTACCCAAACCCTTCCTCGACGCGTGCCTGGGAGGCCTGTTGGGATCGCTCGCTGGCATCGGTATGGCGCGCGCACGTGACCAGCTCGACGACAAGATCAGCGACATTGACGAGCTGCGGGGCGTGGCGGGTGCTCCGATACTGGCGTCCATCCCGTTCGATCGACGAGTTGCAAAGAGCCCGCTTTCTACCGATCGGCCATACGTTCCTTGGGCCGAAGCGTTTGCCCAACTGCGCACCAACTTGGAGTTCCTCGGAGTCGACTCCCGGCCCCGAATCGTCGCGGTCACCAGTGCGGCGGCTGGCGAAGGCAAGTCGATCACTTCCTGCAACCTTGCTATCGCGCTCGCCCGCGCCGGGCGTCGGGTCCTCTTGATCGAAGCCGATCTCCGACGGCCGGCGTGCTCCCGCTACCTCGGTGTGGATGGCACGGTGGGCTTGACCAACCTGCTGGCCGGCAACGTCGAGCCGGAAGAGGCGATCCAGCGATGGGGCGAGGAGGGACTGATGTTCCTTTCCTCGGGCTGGTCCGTCCCGAACCCGAGCGAGTTGCTCGCCTCCCGCAAGTGCCAGGATTTCTTGCGCGAAATGCGTGAGCAGTACGACACTGTCGTTCTGGACTTGCCATCGCTGCTGCCCACCGCCGATGCTGCCGTCCTGGCAGGCCGAGCGGACGGAGTCATCCTTCTCGCCCGGCACCGGCACACCAGGGCGAAGCAGATTCGGCGGGCTGTCGATGCCCTCACCAAGGTCAACGCACATCTGCTCGGGTGTGCCCTCAACATGGTGCCACCGCGCCAGGAGGCCAAGGGCTACGGCTATGGCTATCGCTTCGATCAAGTGCGGCGCCCAGAACACGACGAGGGGCTCCACCGCAGCCTGAACTAGATTTCCATATGATCTCGGTTGTTTCTTCGCTGGCAGACGCTTGTCTGGCGCGGTACTGGTGGCGTCTGCGCGAGGCTGCGCGAACGATTCGCCGTGGTGCTCATCATCGACACGCCACCACTGCTTGCGGTGACATGCGCTGCGGTGTTGGCAGCGCACGTCACCGGTGCCCTCCTCATTGTGCGGCACGGAGGCACTGGTCGGGACCACAGTGACTCCGCCGACGATCTCGCCCAGCGTGGTTTCACCCGTCGGAGAAGCTTGTCACCGCGGTTGGGTTCTCCGGGTGGCGGACCCGAAGAACCGCCGGGTCCGCCGGAGCACCCTGACCGACGCCGGTCTCGACCTCATCAACCGGATGGTTTCGGCCCATCTGGAGAACGAGCGGATGTTGCTCTCCAACCTGTCCGGGGACGAGAGGCATCCCTGAGGGAGTTGTTCCAGCGCCTCACTGCCGCGTGCGAGTGGTGCGGGGCGGCCGGTCGGCGGGTGCATGTGGAAGTCAGGCGTCGACGACCGTTTCGGCCGACCGGGGTGTCTGGCGGCCGAACGGCGTCATGATGGCGACGTTGAACCACCCGAGGAAGGCACCGAGCAGCCCGCCCAGCACCGCAGGCACCGAGGTGATCAGCGGCAGGAGCACGCTGTCGGCGGGCAGCGACAGGCCGCCGAAGTTCGTGTAGATCCCGATGAAGAACGTGGCCAGGCCCATGGACAGCCCGTTGAAGTAGGGGAGGCTCCCGGTGTCCTGCGCGAACGGCAGGAGTTGCATGATGTAGATGAGCGGAATCAGGGCCACCGGAAGGCCTATGAACCACGACACGTCGCCTCCCGCAACGATCGCGGCGTCGCCCACGACCGTTCCGACGAGCAGCGAGAAGATCAGTGCGATCGCCGCGCTGACGACGCCACTCAGGAATGACGGGACCACGACGCGGAGCACCGCCGGCTTCGCGCCCAGGGCGAAGTACTCGGCCCACACGATGAACGCCAGCCACAACGGCAGCGACCACGTGCCCAGCCACAGGCCGAAAGGTAGGGCGACCGCGACGGTCACCGGAACGGCCACCCACAGGGGAATGGACTTCATTGCTGCTCCTCTTGAGGATCATCTTCTTTGACCAACCTCTTGGTGCGCACTCGGCCGGGCCCGGCCGGCACGTCGCACTGCTCGTGAACGGGCGGGTACCGGGTGAGCGGGGTCGAACGGGACGGGCCCCGTTCAGGCAGCGGGGCTCTCGTAGCCGGTCAAGAAACCGTCGAGCACGTCGTTGCCAGATTTCCAGCCGTAGGCCCGGTCCGCATTCCCGCGTACGACGAAAGTGGCGTTGTTGTAGAAGATTTCGTACGTTAGGGGTCGGGAGGGGAGCTCGGTCCCGTTCGTGTCGCATGCGCGTTTGAGTAGCTTGACCCGTACGTCCGGGGGCAGCGTGGCGGGTCGCTGGGCCCGATGGGGACTTGCGCGCCCACTACACGCCTTCTGCGTGCCGAAAGTGCTGAGGCAGAGGACATTTGCTGTCCCGTTGTCTCGTCAAGTGCCCTCCTGGGACTCCTTGACGGGCGAGGCTGATGTGCTTCCTGATCAGGTCACTGGAGCCTGCGGGATAGCGTTCCAGGTTTTCCAACCTGCCGCGGAGGGCTCTTGTATGGCACCCCGCGACGAGCGGCATCCGACGCCATGCCTGGGCCTGGTCCGAGTGTGCTCACCTCACGCGACTCAGCTCGTCAACGCGATCGAGATCTCCCTCCAAGCCGGCTGAAGTCAAGTGGAAGACCCTCACTGGTGCCCGCGGGCCACGGGTACTGCGGGTGTCGATGGCTGACTTCTGACCACTACCGTGCAGGGTATGGATTTCGCCGATCAGCTTGTCGTGGTGACCGGAGGTGGACGCGGACTGGGCGCCGCGTTGGTGCGTGCGTTCGCGAGGCAGGGTGCGCGTGTCGTGATCGACTATCGCCGCAGCCGTGAGCGAGCCGAAGCGCTGGCTACCGAGCTCGGCGAGCGGGCGATCGCCGTCGCGGCCGACGTCACCGATCGAGTCCAGGTCGATGCCCTCTTCGCCACGGCACGTGAGCGTTTCGGGACTCCGGTGACGACGGTGGTCAACAACGCTCTTGCCGACTTCGCGTTCAACGGCGACGCCCGTTCGCACGCCGACGCGATCACGTGGGGTGAGTTCGCCGGGCAGTTCGAGGGCAGCGTTCGCGGTGCGCTGCACACCGCCCAGGCGGCTCTGCCGGGCATGCGGGAACTCGGTGTGGGCCGGATCATCAATGTCGGCACCAACCTGTTCCAGAATCCGGTCGTGCCTTATCACGACTACACGGCTGCGAAGGCGGCGCTGCTGTCGCTGACCCGTACCCTTGCCGCCGATCTCGGTCCTGATGGCATCACGGTCAACATGGTCTCGGGCGGGCTGCTGCGCACTACCGACGCGAGCGCCGCCACTCCCGAAGAGGTGTTCGACGCGATCGCGTCGAACACGCCGTTGCGTCGTGTTGTGACACCCGGCGAGTTCGCCGACGCGGCTCTGTTCTTCGCCTCTCCGTGGTCGCGAGCGGTCACGGGCCAGAACCTGGTGGTCGACGGTGGCTTGGTCAACGCCTGAGCGGCCTTCGTGGACGGAACCCGGACCGCGCCGGCCGACTGGCGGTGCATCCGTCCACAACGGCACAACGTGTACCGCCCGGTGCAGAGGACGGGGCCGGGACGCCCGCGAATAGCTCGCGTTCGAGTCGGCCGTGTCAGCACGTCGCGCGATCGCTCGAGCTCCGATAGCCCGCGCGGGGCGCGGTCGAAGCACTCTTCCGGCGCCCGCGGTGCTCGTCGCTGGTCGGGATGTGACCGGTGTGCTCGGGTCTTCGAGGTGGATGGTGTGGCAGGCTGCGGTGGTCGGGGTGTGCGCTGGCCGACGAGCGGGGACACGGCTCAATCGGCGGCGGGCGTGGCGATGATGTCCGCTGGACGACCGTTGCGGATCTGCCGGACTTCTTCTCGGGAGCCCAGGCAGAGGGGTACGTCCACCATCTCGGCTGATCCTGCCCGAGGGCGTCTCAGACGTGGCCGGTCAGGAGAAGCCGCGGCGTCGCCGGTACGTGTCCTTCGGGGACTGGATTCGTCGTTCGGAGTATCGCGCTCGTTGTTGGGGCGCCGAGGAGCCGATCATCGCATGAATTCGTCTCGCAACTTCCTGAACGACCTCAAGTTGCCTCCATCGCTGTCCCGGCGAGCCCGCAGCCGGTCCCGCCTGCCCCGTCGAAGATCAATTAATTCTCGCGGGTGGACAAAATGAGTGCGGCAAGGCATTCGCCTTGACTTTCACCCAACCGCGATCACTCTAATGGATCACGTTCTGGCGTTTCTCCCAGTCTGGATCTTCTCCGCTGGCTAGTCTGACCCCCGCAGCCCCTTTCTCGAGGGGCTGCGGATCAGGCTTTCAAAAACGGCGGCCCTATCCGTGGGAGTGGGCTGGTCATTTGTCATCTGAGAAGTGCCCAAAGCAACTCGAGGATGGACACAACAATCCGCGATCCCTCGCCGGAGGAGTTAGGTCCCCAATGGCATCAAATGTCTCTGGTGCGCCTCGCTGGCGCACAATTTCCGTTTCCATGGTCCTGGCGGTGCTGCTCGTCGCCGCCGCCGTGATACTGACGTCGACGAGGGCAAATGCCATTGCCACGGCCGTACCCCTGGGCACGGCGGACGACTTCGCAGTTCTCGGCGGCGCGTCGGTGACCAATACCGGTCCTTCCGTGGTTACCGGAGACCTCGGGGTAAGCCCCGGGACGTCGGTTACCGGGTTTCCGCCCGGCATTGTGAACGGGGCCATCCATTCCGCGGATGCCGTGGCCCTTCAGGCTCAGACCGACCTGACTACGGCGTACAACAATGCCGCGGGCCAAGCTCCGGATGCCAGCCTTCCCCCAGATGCCGGCGGTCTGACGCTGGCCCCGGGCGTCTACAACGCTTCCTCCACCCTCGGGCTCACGGGCACCCTCACCCTGGATGCCGGCGGCGACCCCAACGCCGTGTGGGTGATCCAGGTCGGATCCGGTTTGACGACGGCCTCGGCTAGCAGTGTGTCCCTGATCAACGGCGCGCAGCCGTGCAACGTCTTCTGGCAGATCGGAAGTTCCGCGACGCTCGGCACGGGCACCGACTTCGTGGGCAACATCATGGCTCTGACATCGATCACCGCGAACACCGGAGCAAACATCGATGGCCGAGCGCTCGCGCGGAACGGCTCCGTAACGATGGACACCAACACGATCACCCGGTCGACCTGCGGTGGTGAGACGACCGGTGGTGAGACGACCGGTGGTGAGACGACCGGTGGTGAGACGACCGGTGGTGAGACGACCGGTGGTGAGACGACCGGTGGTGAGACGACCGGTGGTGAGACGACCGGTGGTGAGACGACCGGCGGTGAGACGACCGGCGGTGAGACGACCGGCGGTGGAGACACGGGAGGCACCACGGGCGGCGGTGGTACGCCGCCGCCTCCGGAGGACAACGTGCCTGCACCTCCGGGCGGGACGCCGGAGGCTCCCCAGCCCACGCCCGTTCCGGGACATCTTCCGGTGACAGGCTGACCCCGTGCGAGAAAGGTCGTTGCCTGACCGCACCTGCTAGTTCGTTTGCTCCCGGGGCGGTCGCCTGGACGAAGGCCAGGAGCGGCGCGCGGCGGCTCACCGCCGTCGCGCGCCGCCAGGGCAAAACCCGGAGGAAGGCACTGCTCACAACCGGGGTCCACCGTGACGCCGCAAGGCGCCGTGTCCCCGGACGCGAGCGCCGACGGCGTTGGGACGCGGATGAGAAGCTCAGGAGAACTCAGATGAGGGAAGGGCCGGCCGGCCGCGTGCTGGGTGGCAGCAAGTCAGTTGCCATGACGGAACCGAGCGGTGGACTCGATGATGGAACGAACGCCACCGGCGCGGTGCAGGCTTGGGATGAGGTTGACCCTCCAAGGGCTCCAGGACCTCCACGGCGACTCCGCCTGCTGGGGGCGGCAACGGGCTTCGCGATAGCCCTGTGCCTGGCGCTGTCAGTCTTCCACGTGCTTCTGATATTTCTGCACGTGGCCCCCTCGAACACGATTTCGCGGCACTATCGCGCGGAGATCAATACCTGGATCTACCCGTACTTTGAACAGAACTGGCGGCTTTTCGCCCCGGAGCCGCAGTCAGTCACTCGGCAGATTTCGGTGAGGACCGTGCAGTCTTCTCCGGGCGGCGCCCCGCAAGTCAGTGACTGGTTCGATCTGACCGCCGTGGACAACGCTGCCGTGGAACACAACTTGTTCCCGAGCCATACCAACCAGAACATGCTGCGCCGGGCCTGGGACGCCTATCTCGACCTGCACGGCAGCGGGGATCAACCGCGTTCAGAGCGCGCCCTGATGATGCAGAAGTACTTGCGCAACATTGCGGTGGACCGGCTCACCACGCACCGGCCAGGCACGTACGGGGCCATCCAGCTGCGGGTGATCACGCGACCGATCGCAGCGCCCGGCACAGCCGGCCGCCTCCAACCGAGCTCGGCCGAAACCAGGTACCTGCCCTGGTGGAAGGTGGAACCCAATGGCGACTGAGCCGACACCACTCGCAGAATCCTCTCCGCGCACCACGGCTTCGAGGACTGGGAACGCAAGCACGCGCCGAGCTTTCGAGCGCTTCGATGCGTTCTGCACTCGTCTGGCGGAGGAAGCAACGGCCCTCCACGCGGCGGCAGTGCTGCGCATCGGGTACGGACTGCTCTACCTCGTCTTCCTGCTGAGGGAGTTCCCCCACCGTGACGAAATCTGGGGCCCCGGTTCGCCGTGGACGCCTGCTCTGGCGACCCAACTGTCCGAACAAACCGGGTGGATCAGCATCCTCACGCTGTCCGATAGCCGGGCGTACTTCGAGGTCTGCTATGCATTGGCCCTGATCACGTCCGCGCTTTTCATGCTGGGCTGGCGAACCCGGGCAGTGTCCGTCCTGTTCGCGGTGGTGGTGATCTCGTTCCACGGGAGGGCCATCTTCATGTCGGACGGAGGAGACAACCTGATCCTCCTCATGGCCATCTACCTTTGCTTCATCGCGTGCGGTCGACGGTGGTCCCTCGATGCGCGCAGGGCCCGGCTTCGGGCTTCCGGGGGCGAGGCCCGGCGTTCCACAGGAAAACCGGAGGCGTCGGACCCCTGGTGCCAGTTCCTGTCCGTCCGCCGGCAATTGACCACGGTGCTGCACAACTGCGGGATGTTCGTCATCGCGGCTCAGATCTGCATCGTGTACGGATCTTCCGGGCTGTTCAAGGTCCAGGGCGATGCCTGGGAGAACGGGACCGCGCTGCACTACGTTCTGAACCTCGAACTTTTCCAGCCATGGCCCGCGTTGTCGCTCATGATCGACAGCAGTCAGATGGTTGTCGCCGTAGCCAGCTACCTGACCGTGCTGCTTCAGGTGGCCTTCCCGTTCGTCCTATTCAGCAGGTTGAAGCTCGTCGTCCTGACCATGCTGCTCGGCATGCACGTGGGTATTGCGGTACTCCTGGGACTCCCGCTCTTCTCCGGCGCGATGATCATCGCGGATGCCATGTTCGTTCCCTACCGCTTCTACCGGTTCCTAGGACAGCTCTGGCGGCGCACCTTCGCACGGCCAGGTGGGTTCGAGGAGTCCGGTAACTCGATCCCGGTAGAGCCGCACTCGTACCGCCACGGGCCGGCTCGGCCGGTTGAACAAGAGTCTGCAGGTCGGACACCGTCGCTGCGGTGCTAGAGTGCCTGCCGTGCATTGGTGAAATTGCACGCGTTCTTGCGTCCGAGGGGCGAGTTGCGCACTAACTACACGCCTTCTGATTCGCGAAAGTGGTTGAGGAAGAGCGTTTTTGCTGTCCCGCCGTTTTTCCACCTGGGGTGCAATGGCGGGACAGGCGGATGCTTCGGCGGGCCCGGGCAGCTCCAGCCAGGCTGACGCGCGAGCGTTGGTCATGTGGCGAGCAGGGAGAGGAAACCGTCGAGTTGTGCGGTGAGGGTCTCTGTGGTCTCTATGGTGCACATGAGGGTTGCGGTGATCTGGGCGCCGAGAAGAGCGGTGAGCAGGTGTCCGATGATGTCTTCGTCGGGGATGTGGGTGCGGATTTCTCCCGCTTCGCGGGCTTCGGTGAGGTACCGCTGCAGGTCTCGGCGCCACTGGCGCATGGCTTGCTCGTGGCGCTCGACGAGCGCAGGGCGGGTGAGCGCCTGCTGCCAGAACGGAATGATAATGCGGGCTTCGTCCCGGCTGGTGGCCTCCAGCGGGAGGATCTCGCGGCAATAGGCGCGCAGGGCGGCGACGCCGCGCTTGCAGCCGGTGGCGGTGGCCATGCGTCGTCCAGTTTGGACGTAGATGTGGTCGAAGGCCGCGGTCAACAGGTCGTCCTTGGTCGCGAAGTAGGGTTTGACGGCGCCGTTGCTGTAGCCGGCTTCACTGCTGATGGCGGCCATGGTCGCCGATTCCCAACCGGTGCGGGCGATGATGCGCCACGTGGCTTCGATGAACTCAACGCGGCGTTGGTCGTGGTCGACGACCTTGGGCATGTCTGCTTCCCTCCAGGGGATGCTGCGACGTTGGGTGCTGCTATCTGATCGGCTACTGGTCGACGGTTTCGGAGAGAAGGCCTAGGACCTGTTGGTGCAGCGACGAGACGTAGTGCTCAGTTTCGGGCTTCATCAAAACGCTGCGCAGGATGCGACCGTGGGGCAGGTCGGCCTGCACGTGATGGCCGCGTGCAGCCAGCGCGGCGGCGTCGACGGTGTAGGTGGCTACGAACAACGACCGCTCGGACGGCAGCTGCATGCCACGGGTGAGGACGTGCGTGCTGGCTCGGTCGATCTCAGAAAGGCGGTCTCGAGTGGGGTAGTAGCTGAGGATGTCCAGTTGTGGGCGCTGGTAGAGGTTCAGCTGCTCGCTGGCCTCGATGTGCTCAGCCCAGGCCATGGCAGCGCGTCGGCCCGGCCGCAGCACTGCCCCCAGGCCGTCGGGGGTCAGCGGCAGCAGCCGCAGGGTCAGCCACAGCGCCGCGGCCGCGGCGCCGGCGCGCGAGCATTCCAGGGAGATCTCGCCCAGGTGCAACTCGTCGGAGGTGAAGTAGGTGTAGGGGGAATCGTGCAGGTAGTGCCGGGCCACGTCGGGATCGTTGAACAGCACCGCGCCGCAGCCGTAGGGCTGCAGTCCGTGCTTGTGCGGATCGATGACGACCGAGTCGCACTCGGCGATGGCGATGAAGGGCGCGGCAGCGACACCATCGGAGCTGTCGTCGGCGATCAGGCGAAAGAAGCCTCCGTAGGCGGCGTCGACGTGCACCCTGACGCCGTAGCGGCGGCATAGCGCGACGATCTCGTGCACCGGGTCGACCGCGCCCAGCCCGGTGGTGCCCGCTGTGGCCACCACGGTGCCGATCCCACCGCTGCGCAGCAGCTCCTCCAGTCGCTGCAGGTCCATCGTGCCGTCGGCCGTCGTGGGGACCGCGATCCCCTTCAGGCCCAGCAGATGGCACATGCGCGCGTGGGTGTAGTGCGCATCGGCGCTGTAGGCCACGGCCTTGTCCGGGTGCGTCTGGCGAGCCACGAACAGCGCTTCGAGGTTGGCGATGGTGCCGCTGCTGGTCAGGTGCCCGAGATGCTGGTCGAACCCGAACATCGCTGCCAGCTGGGAAACGACCTCCTTCTCCATGCGCGCGGTCGCCGGCCCGCCGTCCAGGGCGTGATTGTTGGGGTTGTTCAGCATCGCCGTCACATAGCCGATCACCGCTGCCGGGTGCGGCGGCTTGAGCATCTGACCCACGTACCGCGGGTGGAAGAACGGGTAGTTATCTCGCAGCCGGGCACGCAGTTCGGCGGTGGCCTGTTCCAAAGCGTCCGCCTCCACGTCCAACGACGGGTGGGGGGCGAAACCTCCGTACTCGCTCATCCAGCTAGCGGTCTCGGCAACTGCGGTCCGCAACTGGTCGCCTAGCTCGTCCGCGCCGGCCGGCCCGCTGCGCAGCAGGCGCTCAGCGCTCTCCCGCTGCGGATCAGCCTCCTGCGTGGCGGTGTCCGGGGTGTGTGGGGTGGTCGCCACGTTGATGCTCCTCTACTCACAGCGGGCACAGCCGTTTTTCTATATCTATAGAATAATATGGTACCGACGGTAGCGCGAACCCGTTCGCGGGGCAACGGCGGCACCGAAGGCGTCAGCAGCTCACGGAGGCTGGCGAGTGGACGCAACCGGCAGGCGAGGTAGTCGGACATCTCGCGGCGTGAGCAAGGCTTCGGTCTTGAGCGGCACCGTGGAGGTAGCGGAGGTCACTCACGTGAAGGGTCGAAATGCCCGGCCCGCGCGAACTGCCTGATCATGGCGGGTCCTGGCATATTGAGGTTGGTCGCGCAGTTGTGGCTCATCGCCGGAGTGGTGCTGCTGGCGGCCGAGGTCATCTCGAGTGAGCTCGTGCTGCTGGTGCTCGGCGTCGCAGCGGTGGGGGCTGCCGGAGCCACGTGCTGGGCGCACCGCTGGCGCCCGGGGCGACCCCTGGTGTGCATGGCAGCCACCCTGCTGCTGGCATACCTGCTGCACCGGCTGTGGGTCCGCTCGGACTAGTGCTCGCCTTGGTCATGACTGATGCCTCACCGAATTCAGCTTCGGCGTTCCAGGCCTCGTGCAGCTCGATCGGGCGCCCATGCCGGGGCGGGCGCACAAATCAGCCCGGCAACGAGATGACCTATCGCAGCTGTACCTGGCCGCCACCGCGTGGTGGGCCAGCGGGTCTCGATCCGAGGCTGTGTAGCCCGGCAGCTGTGTCAGCGCGTCGACCACAACCGGCCCTGCCGCACTGGGGGCACGACTAGAAGTCGTGGTCGGATTCGGGAGGACCGGCCGCCTGGATTCGACGCAGGTGGACGTGTCGGAGGAGGCGGATGCTGGGACGGATCGCCAGTTCGATGCTGCCGAGGAGGAACATCCAGGTGCCGAGTGTGAACATGGACGGCTGGAAGAACATGATGCTTCCGGCGATGAACCAGGCAGCGATGAGCATGTCGTTGACGACGCTCGCCGTCTCGTAGCGGTGACGGAGGAGGCGCTCTCCATGACCGATGTGCCACCTTCGAGGAGGTGAAGTGGTTGAGTCATCCATACTTCCAGCGTCGACCCGGCGGCCCGCGTTGTGGAGAGAACTTCGTCATGGGAGCTGCCCGACATTCCCCGTCCAACGTTCAGGAGCACGAGCGCGATCCGCAGTGGATCAAGGGGCGGCGAGCCAAGTCGATGCTGCTCGCTAGAACGTGGCCGTCCCGCACTTACCGGCGGAGGCCGGGAGCGTGGTCCTGGGTCCCATTCGGCCGGATAGTCCTCTGTGGGCCGACATTGGAGAAAGGTGCGGCAAGATCGGGAATCGCGTCGCCTGGGTGTCGGGGGCGCGGTGCACGGCGGTATCCCGGTCGTAGATTGGAGTCGGCGCCGACGCGGTGAGCGGCCCTCGATGACCTCACCGCCGATCCACGGCTAGGAGGGACACGGTGATCCAGCAGGATGAGAGCCGGAGGCTCCGGTGGCGCAGCAGGATGCCGAGCATCACCGCTGGAACGGTGTTCCTCGTGGCGGTGCTGTGCGTGGTGTCGGCGGTGGGGCTGGCGCTCTTCGGCGGCGTGCAACCGGTGCGCACGTTCGTCGACAACGTGCTCTTCCCGGCTCCGCCGAACCTCGCCTACGGTGCCTTCCTCGCGGTGCTGGCCACGGCGTTGAAACGTCGGAAGCGGTTGGCGTTGTGGATCCTGATCGGCGTCCTGGCGCTTCAGGTCATCGGCGACATCGTGGTGCTCGTGGCGCTGGAGGGCCACGCCGAGACGCTGTGGATGGACGAGTTGGGCGCCCGCTACCACGTGCCTATCGGCCACGTGTGGACCTTCGGGACCAACATCCTCGTCTCGATCTTCGCGTTCGTGCCGCTGTGGCTGGCGCGCGGCGAGTTCTACGGCCGCGCGACACGAGGCAGCGGATACCGGGCCGGAGCGGTGTTCGCGCTGCTCATGGCGGTGTTCATGAGTGTGGGCTACGGACTGGTCACGCTGTTCCCGGGCTCTCTTCAGGGGGTGTGGTCAAGGGTGGTCTGGACCGCTGAGCGGGTGCTCGGCGGTGCGATCGACTTCGACATCACCTCCGCCGGGCACGCGCCCGGGTGGGTCAACCTCGTCCTGGGTCTGTTCGGCACCGCTGCACTGTTCACCGCGCTGTTCCAGCTGCTGCGGGCGCAGCGCCTCGCCGCCGCGCTCCGCCCGGAGGAGGAGCAGCAGGTCAGGCAGCTGCTCGCCGAGCACGGCGAGCGCGATTCGCTGGGCTACTTCGCCACCCGCCGGGACAAGGCGGTGCTGTTCTCCGACAGCGGCAAGGCCGCGATCACGTACCGGGTGGTCACCGGGGTGTGCCTGGCCAGCGGAGACCCGCTGGGCGATCCGGAGGCGTGGCGACCGGCGATCGACAAGTGGTTGGCGATGTGCCGGCAGTACACCTGGACACCGGCGGTGGTGGGCGTCAGCGAACCGGGTGCCACCGCGTACGCGCGAGCGGGGATGAAGATCCTTCAGCTCGGTGACGAAGCGGTGCTGCACGTCGGCGAGTTCGGGCTGGACGGCCGGGACATGCGCCCGGTGCGACAGGCGGTGAACCGGGTCGAGCGCGCCGGGCACACCGTGCGCATCCGGCGACACCGGGAGGTGACCGAACCCGAGATGGGTGCTATCGCGCGGCTGGCCGAATCCTGGCGCGACACCGAGAGCGAGCGCGGCTTCTCGATGGCGCTGGGGCGGCTCGGTGATCCGCAGGACGGCGATTGCGTGCTGGTCGAGGCGCTGTCCGAGCGCGGAGAGCCCGTTGCGCTGCTGTCGCTGGTTCCCTGGGGTCGCGCCGGGTTGTCGCTGGACGTCATGCGCCGCGACCACGACGCCGACAACGGGGTCGTCGAGTTCATGGTCTGCTCGCTGGTGACGACCGCGCCGCGACTCGGGGTGGAGCGGATCTCGCTGAACTTCGCGATGTTCCGCGCAGCGTTCGAGGAGGGCGCGCGGATCGGAGCCGGGCCGGTGCTGCGCGCCTGGCGCGGGCTGCTGCTGTTCCTCTCCCGCTGGTGGCAGCTGGAGTCCCTGTATCGGTCGAACGTGAAGTACCGGCCGCACTGGTTCCCGCGCTACGTGGCCTTCGCCGAGCGGCGCGACCTCGGGCGGCTCGGTGTCGCCTCGGCGATCGCGGAGGGCTTCCTGCCCGCGCCGAAGAGGAGATCCACACCGGACCAATCGGTCGCGATACCCCAGGTGGTGGCCGAAGTGCCCAGCAGCGTCGCCTCGGAGCAGCAGCAGGTGCGCCAGGACAAGCTCGCCGCCTTGCGCGCCTCCGATGTCGACCCCTATCCAGCGGTGGTGCCGCGCACCGAGCGCTGCCGGTCGGTCACCGAATCCCACCGGGCACTGTCGCCGGACACCAGGACCGGCCGTCGCACCTCGGTGGCCGGGCGCGTGGTGCTGGTGCGCGATCACGGCGGGGTGTGCTTCGCGACGCTGCGGGACTTCTCCGGAGACCTGCAGATCATGCTCACCACCAAGGATTCCGGGGTCGAGCTGCAACAGGCCTGGCGGCAGCGCGTGGACATCGGCGACCAGGTGTCGGTGACAGGTGAAGTGGTCACCTCGCGACGCGGCGAGGTGTCGGTGCTGGCGAGCGACTGGCAGCTCGCGGCGAAATGCCTGCAACCGCTACCGGACAAGCACCGGGGTCTGGTCGATCCCGAGAGTCGGGTCCGGCAGCGCCACGTCGACCTGATCATGCGCCCGGACGCCCGCGAATCCCTGCGGGCCCGCGGTGCCGCGGTGCACGCGTTGCGGGACGCGTTGGTGCGGAGGGATTTCCTGGAAGTCGAGACGCCTGTGCTGCAACCGGTGCACGGCGGTGCCAACGCGCGGCCGTTCATCACCCACAGCAATGCCTACGACATGCGCCTGTACTTGCGGATCGCTCCGGAGCTGTACCTCAAGCGGCTGTGCGTGGGCGGCGTGGAGCGCCTGTTCGAGATCGGCCGCAACTTCCGCAACGAAGGCGTGTCGCACAAGCACAACCCCGAGTTCACGATGCTCGAGGCCTACCAAGCGTTCGGCGACTACGCAACGATGCGCGAGCTGTGCAGAGACGTCGTGCTGGCCGCGGCGACCGCCGCACGCGGGGTACCGACCGCGGTCGGCCCGCACGGTGAATACGACCTCGATCGCGACTGGCCGGTGGTACCGGTTAACGAGGCGGTCTCGAGGGCGCTCGGCGAGGAGATCACCGCCGACACCGAACTGCCCCGGCTCCGGAAGCTGTGCGACGCGGCCTCCGTGCCTTACCAGCAAGGATGGGGGCGCGGCGCGCTGCTGCTGGAGATGTACGAGAAGCTGGTGGAGTCGCGAACCAGCGAACCCACGTTCTACACCGACTTCCCGGCGGAGGTCTCGCCGCTGACCCGGCCGCATCGGGCCGACCCGCGCCTGGCGGAGCGCTGGGACCTGGTCGCGTTCGGCGCCGAGCTGGGCACCGGCTACTCCGAGCTGGTCGACCCGATCGAGCAGCGCCGCCGCCTCACCGAGCAGTCGCTGCACGCCGCGGGCGGAGATCCGGAGGCGATGGAACTCGACGAGGACTTCCTCGCCGCCTTGGAGTACGCGATGCCACCGACCGGCGGCCTGGGCCTCGGCGTGGACCGGTTGCTCATGCTCATCACCGGCGGATCCATTCGGGACACGCTCGCGTTTCCACTGGTCAGAGTCGACACCGCTGGTCGGCGATGAACGGCTTCGAGGACTAGCGGCGATCAGTGGCGTGGTGGTGGGGCCTTGCCGAAGTTCTCGCCCGCGAAGGCCAGGAGGTAGGGCAGGCCGATGCGGGCGGTGCGCCAGGTGTGCCATTCGCCCGGTTCGATGCGCACCGCGACGTTCGCGCCGCGGCCGGCGAGCTGGTCGCCAAGACGGTAGGCGAGGTCGACGTCCGTACGTGCGACGACCCCAGCGTGCAGCATCACCGCGAGCGGCTGAAGCAGCTCCAACGTCGGGAGGTAATCGCGCGGCGTGTTGGCCCGCAGCAGGTCCGGGTGGCCCGCCAGCAGGGCGGTGTCGGGGTCGTCGGAGGGCTCGGTGGCCAGGATCACGGAGTAGGTGTTCTGGTGGCGCAACCCCAGGTTCAGCGCGCAGAACGCGCCGCCGCTCATCCCACCGATCGCCCGTTCTCCCCGGTCGGGGAGGGTGCGGAACTGGGCATCGATCGCCCGCGGCACGGTGGTGGTCAAGTACGACTCCAGTTGAGGGCCACCAGGCACGTTCAGGCATTCCCAGTCGGTGCCGGTGCCTGCGGTGGCGTCCACCGCGACCACGATCACCGGGGGCGCGGCGTGGGCGTCCGCCATCGCCTGCAGGGTCTGCACCGCTCCGCCGGGGCCGAGCCAGTCGTCCGGGCCGCCGCTGGGATAGCCGTGCACGAGGTAGACCACGGGGTACCGCTCGGTGGCTCGCGCCGGATCGTCGTAGCCGGGCGGGAGAAGCACCCGGGTGCGACCGGTCGGGATGCCCAGCTGTGGATCGGGCAACGATGCATCGGCCACCCGCACCCCGCCCGGCGCTGGAAGCGACTCCGGCGGGGTCTGCTCGGCTTCGCCGTTGCCGCCGCTGGCGAGCAGCAGCAACCGTGCGAAGTCGTCCAGTGACCGGACGTAACCGACGTAGCTGTTGACCCCGGCCGCACACGTCAGCACTGCCAGAAGAACCGGGACAACAAGGGCGATCCGGCGCATCCGCCGCCGCAAGAGCACCACGACCGCGGCGGCCGTCAGTAGGCCGAGCGCCACCACCAGCACCGTGGACTCCAGCGGACTGCGCCCGCCCACCTGTTCGGCAATCGAAGGGGGGAGCTGCGGCCCCGGACTGATACCGCTCGTCAATGTCACCCGCACGAGGTCGATTATTGCCCAGCCGGCGGAATCTGCGTACTGGCGGTCGATTTCGTCCGAATCGCCCGGTTTTCGTTTCTGGCCCGGTAGTTCGCCCCTCCGGGGAATAGTTCGTGAGCACCGACGGAGCCACGAACGACGACGTCCGCTCACGACCCCGCCCGCCGCTGAGATCCCGCAGAACGATCAGAAAAATACCGGTAGCCTGGCGAGCGTCCTCTTCGGGCGGGGCCGAAAAACCAGGAGGCTGTCGGGAATGTGGCAGATGGCCGATTTCGGCGCGGATCTCTCACTGGTCGACTGGTGGCCGCTGCGCGCGGTGCTGCTGACTGCCGCGCTGCTCTCATTCGCGCTGCTGGCGTGGCGGTTTCGCGACCGCGCGATGCGCATGCTGCTCGTTCCACTCGTCGTGGTACTGCTCGCGGTGAACGTCCTTGCTGGGGCGAACGCGTACTACGGCTACTATCTGACGCTCTCGCAGGCGCTCGGAATCGCAGGCGAGGGCCAGGGGTCGCTGGCGATGCTCAACGCGCGGACTGCACCACCGGCTGCCGGTGTCGTGGTCGCGGTGGACATCCCGGGACGCGATTCGGGATTCCAGGCACGTCCGGCCAGCGTTTACCTGCCGCCCGCGTGGTTCGCCAGCCCGCGCCCACGACTGCCGGTGGTCGTGCTGCTGCACGGGACTCCTGGCAGCCCGACGGACTGGCTGGACGGCGGCGAGGCGCGGCAGACGGCCGACCGGTGGACGGCGCAGCACGGTGGTGTCGCGCCGATCGTCGTGCTGCCCGACATCAACGGCGGTGTGTTCGACGACACCGAATGCCTCGACAGCCCGCGCGGCGCCGCTGAGACCTACCTGGCCGCCGATGTCCCCCGGTTCGTGCGCGCCAGGTTCCTGGCCCGCGATCCCGGCCGGGACTGGGCGGTGGCCGGGCTCAGCGAAGGGGGAAGCTGCGCGATCATGCTGGCATTGCGCCATCCTGACGTGTTCGCGACGTTCGGCGACTTCGGCGGCCTGCTCGGTCCCCGCGACGGTGACAGCAACGATCCGGCCGGCACTGTGGATGCGCTGTACGGCGGGTCCCAGCAGGAGTTCGACGCCCACGAACCCGTCTGGCTGCTCTCGCACGCCAGGTTTCCCGGGCTGCACGGGTTCTTCGCGGTCGGAGACGCGGACGCGGAGCCACGAGCAGCCGTCAGCCAGCTCGCCGAACTGTCCCGCAAGGCCGGGATCGACACCGAGGTGGTCGTCATTCCCGGCGGTGAGCACACCTTCGACGTCTGGCGCGCGGCTTTCGCCGACGCCCTGCCCTGGATCGCCCGCAAGCTCAAGTTGACACCGTCGTCAGGAGCGGGCCGCCGGTTCGGGCGCGCCTGGCGACCTCAGCGACGTCGTTGGTCAGGCCTCTAGGTTGTGTTCTGCAATCGACTCGTCGTCGAGCGAGGGCGAGTACAGCCTGGGTATGGCGTTTGCCTTCCGCGCGCTTGCGCCTGTAATACCGTCGCGAGGCTGTGCAGTGCTGGATGCTCACGAGCGATGAGGTGTAAAAGACCCGCAGCAGGCGACGGCTATATCGGCGTGGCCGGTGGAGATTGCCGCTGATACGGCCGGAATCGCGGGGTACTGGTGCCAGGCCGTCGGTCTTGCCGTCGCCCCGGTACATCGCTGATGCGCGGTGCACCACGCGGCCGGGTATGTAGAGCGGTCGCTGATCGTGATTGAACAGCACGCTGATCAACAAAGCAGCACCACCGGCGTTGAGATCTACCGCCCAGGTCACGTGGTCGCCGAGCGCAGCCACATCGCCCAGCAAGCCGAGCAGTTCGCACTCATCGTTTGCCACCCGCCGGGAAAGCAGCCGCCGGCCCTCTGGGTCGATCACGACACAGTGATGATGGGCCTTTCCAGCGTCGATACCGGCCCAGATCTCCGTCACGGTCACCTCCACACAGTTGGTACGTGGCTCCCAGCAGACGACCTCGCCGACGCTTCCTTACACAGCGATCTTGTTCGCGCATCCCAATCAGCAGCCGAGTCGTCGAGGAGCACCAGGCGGCCATTCCCCTACGGCCATCAGCGGCAGAAGTACCGAAGCCATACCCGGTGTCCCTGGGGTGCCGAGACCCTACGACTGGCCCCGTTCGACCCGCGATCAAGGTAAGGAAGTACCGACGGCGAACACGACAGCGCCCCGCGCCACCCGCCAAGGCGACGCAGGGCGCTTCGTCGTCCGCTCGCCCCTGCCGCCTTCACCCGGTCTCACGCTGCCCAGCGCTGCGCGCCTGGCGGGCCTGGTCGAGGCTGACCCGCAGCGCCTCTTCCAGATCCGCAGCTTCCTGCGAGCGGGGCTGCGGGACGGCGATCTGGCGGTGGGCGAGCTTGGCATCGATCAGCGCCTGCAGCGCCTCGCGTGAGTGGTCCCGGTAGCCGGTGGGGTCGAACGTCGCGCTCGACAGCGACAGCACCAGCTGCTCGGCCATCCGCTGTTCCTGCTCGCGGGCCTGCGGAGCCTGGTCGGTGAGCCACCCGAAATCCGGTTCGCGCACCTCATCCGGCCACAACAGCGTGACCAGGCTGATCCCCGGCCCATAGGGCCGCAGCAGCGCCAACCGCCCCCGGGTCCGGATCGCCACCCGCCCGAGCCCGACGCGACCGGTGTCGGTCATGGCGTCGCGCAGCAGGCTGTAGGCGCCGACTGCGACCTGGTGCGGCTGCAGGTAGTACGAGCGGTCGAACAGGATCGGATCCACCGCGCCGGCCGGGACGAACTCGGCCACCTCGATGGTGTGCGCACTGGGCAGCGGCAACTCCGCCAACTCGTCCTCGGTCAGCACGACCATGTGGCCGTCGGGGAGCTCGTAGCCCTTGGCGATCTCCCTCCCACGGAACCCGGCGGTCCTCCGCGGTGCAGACCCGCTCGTGCCGGACTCGGGCCCCATCGGCTCGGTGAACCTGGCGGAAGCTGATCGATTTCGACTCCGTTGCCACTACCAAACCGACCGGGATCGTCACCAACCCGAAACTGATCACACCGTTCCACAGCGCTCTCACAGCGCCAGACTGCGCCCGGCTGGCAGGACCCGGCCAAGGCCTTTCGACTCTTCACCCCTCGCACAACCTCGGTCGAGTCTGACCGGGCCTGCCTGCGTGGCGGAAGGACGACCAGGCCGCTGGCCGCCCGCCAGTCCAGTGACATCGACGAAGACTCGCCTCATGCAGGCCCATACAACGGCATCAGAGATCTGCCGAGGGTCACCGATCCGTCCGATTTGAAGTTCAAGACGGCCGTGGACCTGAGCCGACCGGTGGTGGTCGACGTGCGGGTGGACGACGCGTCGGTCCGCCGGCCGCTGGCGTCCGAGCTGCCCACTGAGGGCTTTTGCGGCTCCGCACGGAAGATCACGACGATGGTGGTCGACCTTTACCGGGTGGACCGGCGAACGCTTGCGCGATGTCGAGCCACTTGTCCGCCACGGGGCCCGTTGCGACGAGGTCCAGGTCGCTGCGATGGCGGCGCTGCGTGACCCGCAACGAGAAGTCGTAGGCCGAGCCGCGGACAGCGTTGTCCGCGCGGGGAGAGCCGTGCTCCCAAACCTCGCCCGAAGGCAGTCGGAGGGAAACGAACACGTCATCCTCCGGGGCCGCAAAGCCGTTGGTGTTGAACGCGAAGGAACGGGCTCGGACGCCGAGATGTACGACATGCCGCACGCGGTCGGTCGGCTTGGAAGCAAGGCCCATGGCTTGGGCGACGTCGAGGCCGTGCGCCCACGTTTCCATGAACCGGGCGGTTGCCATCGAGGTCAGGCTCATCGGCTGGTCGAACCACGGCAGCCTCTGGCCTTCGGACTGGGCGCGGAGGGTCTTCGCGAGCAGCGTTCTGGTTGTGTGCCACCGAGTCAGCAGTTCGATCCGCGAGGTCTTCGCACCGGTCGAGGCCCCGGCGTCCACCAGCGCGTTGAGGTCGCCATCCGCTCGCAGAACCAACTCGTTCCAGCCCTGCTGGTCGGTTGCCGCCATGACGGCCGCCTCGTCGGTCCACGCCAGGTGGGCGATCTGGTGGCCTATCGTCCACCCCTCAGCCGGCGTCGGAGCAAGCCACTGCTGGTCCGTGAGACCCGCTACCAGTGACTCCAGCTGGTCGCCTTCCACCTCCAGGTCGGCGAGGACTTCGTCGAGTTTGCTCATGCGGGCTCCTGTGCGAACGCAGATTGACGTGTTCAGCGTCGCGCCCCCCGCCGACCAGCGGAATACGGCATTCGACCGATAGCCGCCCCGCAGTGTCGGCCCGCCCACCGCGAGGGCACGTACGGTGAGCGACCGGCTACCGAAGGGAATATCGGTTGATTGACGTATGGAGTCCTGTCCGTCGCGCAGTGACTCTCTAGGCGAGTTCGACGCATCGCCAGAGCAGACCTTCGGCGGACTCCAACTGCGGACCGCGGTTCTGCGGACGGATGCTGCTACCGGTGCACCAAGGCCGAGTCGGACTGAACAGATCCATGAACTACTCACTCCCTTATCGAGGAGGCTGCCGTGGGCACAAATGAGATCTGCCTTATGGATGCAACCGAATTGGCTGCGGCGATCAGGGAAAAGCGCCTTTCGCCGGTTGAGGTCGTCGACGCGTTTCTCGACCAAACGGACAAGGTCAATCCCGAGGTGAACGCGTACTGCCTGGTTCTTCACGACCAGGCGCGTGCGGAGGCTCGCAAGGCGGAGGCAGCGGTCATGGCCGGTGAGGAGCTCGGCCCCCTGCATGGCGTGCCTGTCGCCATCAAAGACATCACGGTCGGAAAGGGTGTGGAGACCACCTTCGGGTCGTGGGCGTTCGAGGGCCACGTGCCCGACACGGATGCGGTCATCGTGGAGCGCACGAAGAAGGCCGGCGGAATCCAGATGGGCCGGACCAACAGTCCCGAGTTCGCGCACTCGGGGGCATCCTCGCGCAACCTTCTCCACGGGGCAACGCGGAACCCCTGGAATCCCGCGCATTCCTCGGGTGGTTCGTCCGGTGGCTCAGCGGCCGCAGTAGCGACGGCGATGGCGCCTGTGGCCGAAGGGACCGATGGCGGAGGGTCCATCCGCATGCCCTCGTCCTGCTGTGGCACCTTCGGCCTGAAGCCCCAGTTCGGTCGAATCCCAAGCGGAATCCTGGAGACGCACTTCGAATCGCTGCTCAACTTCGGGCCAATGACCTGGACCGTGCGGGACGCCGCCCTGCTGATGTCGGTTTGGGCCGGGCCGGACGGGCGCGACGCGTATTCGCTGCCGGACACCGGCGAAGATTACGTCGGTGCCCTTCAGGGGGACGTCAAGGGGCTCAAGATCGCCTATTCGCCCGACCTCGGCTGGGCGGTGGACCCGCGAGTGAAGGAAGTCGTGGAGAAGGCGGTGGGCACGCTGGGCGACCTCGGATGCAAGGTCGAAGAGGTGCCGGTCACGCTCACCGAGGAGACCTACTCGGCAGAGATCGGAAAGTGGGCGACGCTGAGCACTGCGCTCTTCGAGAAGTACGCGACCCCGGAGAATCGTCCTCGGATGACGCACTTCGTGCTCGAACTCTTCGAACGGGCAAATGCGATGTCTGCCGTTGACTACCTCAACCTGGATATTATTCGTAGCCGGTGGTACGACCAGGTGGAGAGCATCCTGGCGAACTACGACTTCCTGGTGTGCCCGACGCTGGCCAGTCTGCCTCCTTCGATCGACACGATCTCGTTCGGCCCGCAGGTCGTCGGCGGAAAGCAGGTGCACGCCTGGCTCGGCTGGGCGCTCACGTGGCCCTTCAACCTGTCCATGCACCCGGTCGCGAGTGTTCCCGCCGGGTTCGCCGAGGGGACTCTTCCTGTCGGGATGCAGATCGTCGGACGACGCTTCCGCGATGCTGACGTGCTTCGTCTCTCGGCGCGCTTCGAAGAGGCCGCTCCTTGGGGCCATCTGCGGCCCGAAGTCGCCATGAGGTGACCCCGTTCCTGCCATGGCCCTGACAGATCCCGCATTCGCATAGGCATGGGTAAGCAGGGCGGCATCGCAACCGCCGGTGGGGGACAAGGTCACCTTGCCCCCCACGGCGCCGCCCGCTTCGGATAGACCTGCGAGCAGACTTGGAGTGTTCAAATGACGTCGACGATCGGTGAGATCGTGCCGGAGGCGGCGCGGCGGTTCGGCAAGCGCACCGCGCTGGTGATCGAAGGTCGCGGCTTCTCGTTCCTGGAACTGGAACAGGAATCCAGCCGCATGGCAAACGGACTAGTGGCAGCGGGAGTGGTCGCCGGCGACCGGATCGCGCTTTACGGCCCCAACTGCTGGGAGTGGGTTGTCGCCTACTACGCGATCGCGAAGACGGGTGCCGTCGTCATCCCGATCAACGTCATGCTGACGCCTGAGGAAGTCGGCTTCGTGATCGAGGATGCCGGAGTACGAGCCGTCGTGGCCTCCGCGGAGAAGGGAGCGCCTCTGCTGGACCTGCGCGGGACCGCGAATCTCTCCAACGTCATCCTGTGGGGCCAACCGGTAGACAAGGGTGCGAACGGATTCGAAGGCTGGCGCGCAGGTGGAAAGCCGAACTTCGCGCCCGTGCACCGGCAGCCGAGCGATCTTGCCGCGCTCTGCTACACCTCAGGCACCACCGGGCGCCCCAAGGGCGCGATGCACAACCACCGCGCTGTGATCGGTGCGGCCATCGGTACCTGTGCAATGGCGGCGCGAGGTCCCCAGGACCGGATCGTCAGTGCGCTGCCGATTTCGCATGTGTATGGATCCTGTGTGTTGAACGCCTCGGTGATGGCCGGGTCGTGCCTCATCATGATCCCGCGCTTCAACGAGACGGCCGTCCTGGAAGCGATCAGCGAGCATCGTGCGACGCTCATGGACGGAGTCCCGACCGCCTACTACTACTTGCTGGCGCACCCGGACTTCGCGAAGACCGACCTTTCGAGCCTGACGCGCTGCTGGGTCGGCGGCCAGACCCTCCCCGCGGCCAAATCGATCGAGTTCAGCGAGCGGACCGGCTGTCCTGTCCACGAGGTGTGGGGGATGACCGAGCTCGCCGGGGTCGCCAGCGCCAACCCCATCATCGGCCCCAACAAGCCCGGGACGATCGGCATCCCTTATCCCGGCAATGCCATGCGCGTTGTGGACATGAACGATCCCGGCAAGGAAGTCCCCGTGGGCGAGCGAGGGGAACTGATGTTCGGTGGGCCACTCGTCATGCAGGGCTACTACGGCGACTCGGCGGCAACCGCGGAAACCGTCGAACCCGACGGCTGGGTCCACACCGGTGACGTCGCGACGATGGATGAGGACGGATACTTCACAATCGTCGACCGCAAGAAGGAGATGATCCTGACGGCGGGCTTCAACGTCTACCCGGCCGAGATCGAGCGCGTGCTCTGCATGCATCCCGCGGTGGCGGCGGCTGCCGTTGGCGCAGTACCCGACGAGGCCAAGGGCGAACTGGCCAAGGCCTACGTCATGCTGAAAGCTGGCACACAAGTAACACGCGAGACGCTTACCCAGCACTGCCGCACGCACCTTGCCGCATACAAGATCCCGCGAGCGCTCCAATTCGTGACCGAGTTGCCGGTCACCTCGTCCGGAAAGATCATGCGCCGACTCCTCAGCGACTACGACGACGGCAGCCACTAGTGCCTTGCCGGGCAACGTCGGCCAAGACCGTCAGCATCGAAAAGCGCTACCGGCACAAGGACGGACACCCGATCGCGGTCTTGATCCTGTCGAGCGAGATCAAGCCAACGATCAATACGGCCACCTCGTCGGCGACCATCTCCTGACCGCAGCCGCCCAAGCGCTGCTGGGCGGCGTGGAACCCGGCGCCACGGTGGCACGGAAGAAGTAACACACGAGCCCACCATGTGATCTGCCCGGAGCGCTCGTCCCCAAGCGGAGCTTCTGGTTTTCGCGCCGGATCCAGTTCACGCCAAGGCAGCACGCTGGTTTCGCAGGTCCAGACTGCCAGTTCATGGCGCTGGGACGGGTTAGGATGATGCCGACGACCAACACAGAGTCGATCCGTCGCGGTGCGGCCTCGGGATGCCAGGAGACGTCCGCACCTGGCGTCGACGCGGCTAGGAACGCCATGCAGATCGAGGGCTTGCTTCCTGCGATGGCTGGACAGGACCAGGACGAGGTTCCCCAGCCGGACGACTTGCATGCGCGCGCCGCCGCCGCGATGCGGGCACTCCGAGAATCGATACCGTGGGCGGCGTATGCCTTGTCTGCCTGGAATGCCGGCTCGGGCACACATCGGCACATCACCCTGGCGAGCGAGGGCTACGAGCCACACGTTCAGCAACACATCAACGACGACTACGTCGCGAACAACCCCGCCTTTCACCTTCTGCACACCCGAGTCCCGCGCGCCCTCCGCTGGCGAGACATGGATCGGGACTGGGACCTTAAGTTCGCGAACACGGAAACCGCCGAGGCATTCCTCCTTCCCGCAGGATTCAAGGAAGGCACGACCTTGTGCCTCCGGCTTCCGGACGGACGGTACACTGGCGCGCTGCACGTCAGCTGGGCGAAAACGAGCGACGCCACCGAGGAGGCGCGCAACATCATCGATGGCTTTCGCCCCTTGCTTGCCAACGTTTGCGACCTGCTTGGGAACGCCCAACGCGGGCTCGAACGTATGGGCCCCGATGCCTATGCAGTGCTCGTGTCCAGCGAGGGCAGGGTGTCCGAGATGCCGGGCCGCTCCGCGGGGCCATTGCTTTCTGAAGGCAGCCAGCTGAGGGAACTGCTCTCCCGGCATCCCAGGATGCTGAAACGGGGGCGGTACCTCTGGGGAAACCCGGTTGGGGGCTGCCACCGGATTGAGATCATCCCCTGTCGTGGTCAGGTAACTCTGGTTACTGAGCGAGCTATTCCGTGGCCTTTCGGCTTGACCCACCGAGAGGCACAGATTCTGCACCTGATTGTCGATGGATATTCCAACCCGCATATCGCGGCCCAGCTGTACATCACCTCGCGAACCGTGTCCACTCACGTCGAGCACATCCTCAAGAAGCTGAGTTGTCAATCCCGCGCTCAACTCGCGGCTGTGGCCGTCAGCTCAGACATGTTGCTCGTTGACGAGGCACTCGGCACCGGGCTCTGAACCCGCGGACTCCGCCCGGGTACCTCCGGGCGGGTTCTCGCGAACGGCTTGGCGGTTTCCACCGTGGGGCGAGTGGCGCGCCAGGACTGCTGCCAGCTAGCCGTATGAGGGCTGGACGTTGGTTACGCCTGTCGGGAGTGGTGAGGCTGGTGGCCGACCGCCTGCCCCGGTGTGTGGTCGGTGGTAGTTGTAGTGGATGTTCCAGACCGTGATCGCTGTTGAGCGGGCAGCCTCGCAGGAGAAGTCGCGGGCGTAGAGCAGCTCCTCGGCCAGAATGCGCTGATAGCGCTCCACTTTCCCGTTGTGCCGCGGCGTGTACGGCTTGGTTGTCGTATGCCTCGCCTGGTTGCCGACGATTCGAGCGAAGTCGCCAGAGCGATAGCACGCACCGTTGTCTGTGACGATCCGGTGGATATGGTCGATTCCGTGGTCTGCGAACCAGATCTTCGCTCGGGCCTGTGGCCGGGCCAGCGGGCAGTGATCTTCCCTGGCTTACGGTTGCTGTCTCCGCCGGGATCGATAAACCGGCGCCTGCCCAGGCCGAGTCTGGCCAGGTGCCGGGTCACCGTGCGGCGATTGATCGAGAACTCGATGTCAGCGAGATCGTCGGCGATGCGCTGGGCGGGCCACTTGTAGTCGCGTCGCCAGGTCTCGATCCTCTCGACGACCCGGGCGGGTGTGGCGTTGGGGCTCCGGCGTGGTGCCGACGATCGATCGAGCAGTCCGGCGTCACCGTGACGTCGCCACCGGTTGACCCACTTCGACGCGCAGGCTCGTGAGATTCCCATCTCTGCTGCGACATGGGCGATCGGTCGGGTTGGACAGCGTTCGACGAGGCGACGTCGTCCCTCGATGGAGAGGGGCGCGTTGGCGTGGAGCACAGCGTTTCCTATCGGCTACACGAGCTCGGTGGGCTAGACGGTCGTGTTGCCTGAGCCCACCGACTTAGGGGCGTGGTGTCGGGCACTACCGGAGGGGGATGTCGACGCCGTACTCGTCCGTGGGCCGGGGGCCGTGGATGCGCCGATCAGCTTCAGTGATGGCAACGTCGTTGATGCTCGCTTCGCGGCGCCGCATGAGGCCGTGCTCGTCGAACTCCCACAGTTCGTTGCCGTAACTGCGCCACCACTGGCCTTCTGCGTCGTGGCACTCGTACTGGAAGCGGACGGCGATCCGATTCTCGCGGAAGCCCCAGAGGCTCTTACGCAGCGCGTAGTCAAGTTCGCGCTCCCACTTCCGGGTCAAGAACGCGATGATCTCCTCGCGGCCATGGACGAACGTGTCCCGGTTCCGCCACGTCGAGTCCGGCGTGTAAGCCAGGGCCACCCGGTGCGGGTCGCGGGTGTTCCATGCATCCTCAGCCGCCTGGACCTTCTGCAGGGCCGTCTCCTGCGTGAACGGTGGGTACGGCGGGCGATCTTCCGACATTGCAGCCTCCTAATGTTGAGAACGTTCGTTCTCTACCGGTGGGAGTCTACGATAGGGAACGTACGTTCTCAATGCCAAGGAGGCCGGATGCCAGCCCCGATCACCGAGGAACAGAACCGCCTGGACCGCGAGGCCCTGCTCGATGTAGCCGAAAGGCTGTTCTACGAGCAAGGGATCCAGGCGGTCGGCATGGATGAGGTCCGTGCTGCATCCGGTCTGCCGCTGAAGCGGATCTACCGACTTTTCGCGGCGAAGGAGGACCTCGTGGTGGCGGTGCTCGAGCGTCGCGATCAGCGATGGAGAGCGAGCCTGACCGCCCACGTGGAGGCGGTCGAAGATCCCCACGAGCGCGTACTCGCGATCTTCGACTGGCTTGCCGAGTGGTTCGCAGAACCCGGCTTCCGCGGATGTGCCTGGATCAATGCCCACGGCGAACTCGGACCCGCATCCGAGGCGGTGCGAGCCGAAGTCCGGTCACACAAGCAGGCATTTCACGACCAGATCGCGGTGTGGGTCCACGCCACCGGGCTAGCGGTGGTTGAACCGGTTTTCCTACTCGCTGAAGGAGCCATCGTGGCGGCCGGCATCAGTGGCGACCCCGCCCCAGCCCGCCACGCGCACGCAGCCGTCGCGACGCTGCTCGGAACACCTTGATTACAGCCACGTCGTCAACAACCTCTCTGCCCGCAACAGCTTAGAGGTCCGATGTCAGACCTGCCTTTGTCGAAAACCTCATCCGAACAGCTCGCGGTGCACCCACGGACCCTGCAGCGACGTCTGGCTAAGGAAGGCGTGAGCTGCCAGCGTCTAATCGACCGCGAACGCAGGGTGCAGGCCGCGAAGAACATCGCTGATTCCCGGTTGCAACTCAGCCAGGTTGCTATTCTGCTCGGATACACTGAACAGAGCACCCTCAACAGGTCTTTCCGCCGCTGGTTCGGAAGCACACCGAGGACTATCGCAAACACCTACAACGGTCGGCCGCCAGAGAGTGAGGACGACCTGAGGACCAGCTAGGCGCCTTCCTGGTTCGCCATTCCGCCGCGAACCGTCCCCCTTTCACACGCTCATCCAGTGTCTGGGGCTCGTCAGGATCGATTTTCATTGGCGGAGGAGAGGAACGGTCCAACCACTCTCTTCTCTCGGCCCTCGCCGGTGGCCGTAGCAAGGACCGAGGTAGCGGAACCTGTGGCTTCCGTAGTTGCGTCCAGCCGCACAGTTGCTCGACCAGCATCGTGACCAACGACAGCGTGAGTTACCCGTGTGCGACGGTCCGCCGAACAGGTCCTGTGCGTCATGGCTGGGTTCAGGGAGGGCGAAGACCGTGGGCCACAGCGTGCGAATTGAGTCGACGTGATGTTCGCTTCGGTCGTGTCGGCAACCGAGGTGGTTTAGCGGCGCCCGTAGGCCTGGGGTGATATGCCTTTCCAGCGTTTGAACGCGGTGGTGAAGGCTGGCGTGGCAGCATAGCCGAGGCGGCGGCCGATCTCCTCGACGCTCAGCGCTTTGGTGGCCAGCAGTTCCTCGGCGAGGTGTTCGCGGACCTCATCGGCCAGCGCCCGGTAGGAGGTGCCTTCGGCGGTCAGCCGCCGGCGCAAGGACCGGGAGCTCATGTGCAGCTCGGCGGCCATGGTCTCGATGTTGGGCATGTCCCCGGGCTGGGCCACGAGGCGGTCGCGCACTTTGCCGGCGATGCCTGCTCGGGCCCGCCGCTCTGCCAGCAGTCGGCGGCACTGGTCTTCGGTGACCGCTGCGGTGTGGGCATCGGCCTGCGGCAAGGGACGATCCAGCAGCTCGACGTCGACCACGGCGGCGTTGTTGGCGGATTGGAAGGTCGGCCGCTCGCCGAACGCCTTCTCATACGGTGCGGCCGCAGCGGCTACCGCGTGGCGGAAGTGAACCTCGAAGACCGCACTCGGGTCCGACAAGAGCTGGCGCGCCAGGTGGATGCTCGAGGCCATTTCGCGTTCCACCAGGAAGCGGCGGACGTCGGAGGGCAGGTGCGAGCCGTCGAGCACCAGTCGTATCCCGTCGTACTGCTCGATGGCGGACATCCGGGTGAAGGCGAATGTCAGGTTCACGTACCGCAGGCCGACGGCGATCGCGGAGCGCAGATTGGGGCTGCTGGACAGGGCGAAGCCCCAGATGCCGTGGGTGGTCAGGTGGTAACGCATCCCGGCCTCGATGCCCAACGGCACGTCCTCGCCAAGAGCGGTGAGCAGGTTGCGGATGATCTGCAGCTCCTGGTGGGCGGTCACGGTGGCCTGAGGATCGGCGAGCGCATCCGGGACCAGACGGGTCCCACGCAAGCTGACTTCCTGCGGCACTCCGCGTTCCACGCCTAGTCCGGTCAGCACCAGGGCGCTCGCCGGGGCGCGAGGCAAGTCCCAATCGCTCATCGAAGCCTCCTGTGTGCCTGTCCGAAAATATTAAATCCTTGGCCACGGAGCGGCTCCCGTTGAACGCCAACGATCTTTAACGTCGACGTAACGCCACCCGCTTCCCAGCTCAGGACGGCTGTGGCCTCCGAGACGACTGGTCCTGGCAGTAGACCACGGCCTCGTGGATCCAAGGAGTGCAGCGATGAAGGAACACCGGTTCTCCGGCAGTGGCGGGGTCACGCTCCACACCCGCGAATGCGGCGAGCCGGATGCGCCCACCGTGGTGCTCGTCCACGGCTACCCCGACACCGGCGAGGTCTGGAACCCGGTGCTGCCACACCTGACCACCCGCTACCACCTGGTGACCTACGACGTGCGCGGGACCGGTCGGTCCGGACCGGGCTGGTCCTACGGCGGCTACGAACTCGACCGGTGGTCGGCGATCTCAAGGCCGTGCTGGACGTCGCCGCCGCTGCGAGAACGTGCATCTGGTCGGCCACGACTGGGGAGCCATCCAAGACTGGGAGTCCGTCATCGGCTCCGCATCAAACGGCTCTCGGGCGGCCTGGCAGCCGAGAAGGTGGTCCGGCCGTGTTCGCTGCGGCCGAGCATCGGCCCCGACTGCCTCACCCGCAACGGCCGAAAATGCCAGGCCACCGCCGCAGTCAACCGGTTGGTGCCTCCTGGTTGACGGCGAAATGGTCAATAAGACATTCCCACTGACCTGCGTTCGCCCCCCGAGTACCGGGCGATTCCCGATTAGGAGATCCAGATGGACGCGAACTCCACGACTGCGCACAAGCGGGTCAACCCACTGCCCACAGCACCTCTCGTCGCCCCTCCGGCCCAGGCCCACCCGCTGGCCATCCCGGTCCCGGAGGTCGTCGAGCTGGGCGCGCCGATCACGACGTTGGAGCGCATCTACCGCACCGAGGGCGGCTCAGGTGCGACCCTGCGGATGGCTCGCACCGCCGCGACCGACTTCAAACGCGAGTTCACCGCCACCGGCACGCCCGCGCACGTGTCCACCCACGATCTGATCACGCTGCCGTACCCGACGAAGTTCGGGCTGTGGCGCGCCCCCGCGTCCCCCTCGCCGTTCCTGTTCATCACCAACCGGTTGGTGATCGTGCGCTGGGCCGACACCGACGGCCGACGCAGGACACTGCTGTGGGAACCCAGCGACACCGAGCTGGACGGCAACACCCCCTACTTCGCAACGCTGCAGGCCCGCACCCCGAAGCCGTTGCTGGGCATGATGGTCCACTTCAAGGCAACGGTGCTCGAGCGCCTTTCCGAGGTGGGCATCGATGCCGCCGAGGTCGACTACGTGGCCTTCGACCACCTGCACACCCAGGACGTGCGCCACCTGATCGGCACCACCAAACCGCAGGCCGACATCTCACCGAACGCGCCGGTCCCGGCGTGGCTGCCCAACGCCAAGCTGGTGGTGCAGCGCACCGAACTGGAGGCCATGCGCGACCTGCACCCGCTGCAGCGGCCGTGGTATCAGCCGGAGACCTACGTCGATCTGGCCCCCGAGCGGATCCTGCCCATCGACGGCGATCGGCTGCTGGCCCCCGGGGTGGCCATCATCCGCACTCCTGGGCACGCCACCGGCAACCAGACCCTGGTCCTCAACACCGACACCGGCGTGTGGGCGCTGTCGGAGAACATGATCGCCACCGAGTGCCTCACACCGGAGCACAGCAAGATCCCCGGCGTGAAGGGGTGGGCCCGCAGCTGGGGCCAAGAGGTCATCCTCAACGCCAACGTCCTGGAAACCACCGCTGCGCAGTACAACTCCTGCGTGGTGGAGAAGACCCTCGTCGACCGCTCCCAGCGGGACAGCCGGTTTCTGCAGTTCTTCCCCACCAGCGAGCTGACCGCTAGGCCGATGGTCAGCCCCGGGACCAGCCCCACCTTCGTCCACGGCAGTCTGCGGCACGGCGCGTGATGCGCGTTTTCATCACTGGCATGGGCGGGTTCATCGGGCGCGCCCTGGCCACACGGCTGCGCGCCCGGGGCGATGTGGTCCGCGGGGTCGACTTCATCGCCGACCCGTCGGCGCAGGTGGTGGCCGGCGATATCAGCACCCCTGGGACTTGGCAGGACCATGCCGCCGACTGCGATCTGGTCGTGCACACCGCCGCGGTGGTCTCGAACGCCGTTGACCCGGACACCTGTTGGCGGATCAACGTTCTGGGCACTCGCAACGTGGTGGAGGCGGCCGCACGGGGCGGTGCCCGACGGCTCGTGCACCTGTCGTCTGTGCGTGCCTTCTCCGACCTCCGTTTTCCTGACGGGGTCACCGAGGATCATCCCGTGCGTCCGGACGGCAACCCGTACGTGGACACCAAGATCGCTAGTGAGCAGGTCGTGCTGCAGGCCCACGGCGTCCGCGAAATGCCGGTCACGGTGATCCGCCCCGGGGATGTATACGGTCCTGGTTCCCGACCCTGGACGCTGATCCCACTGGAGCTGATTCGGGCCAACCGGTTCGTGCTACCGGCGATGGGCAAGGGGATCTTCAGCCCGGTCTACATCGACGACCTGCTCGATGGTCTGCTGTTGGCCGCCGCGCACCCGCAGGCGGCCGGTCAGGTGTTCACGATCAGCGGTGGAACTGAGGTGCGCTGCCGGGAGTTCTTCGGTCACTCTGCCGCATGCTCGGCAAACGCGGTCCTGTGGTTGTGCCCACGCCGGTGAGCCTGGCCCTTGCTGAGGCGGTCGCGGCCGCATCGAGGCTTGCTCGCGTCCGCACGGACGTCAACGCCGTCTCGATGCGGTATCTCACTCGCACCGGCACTTACTCGACCGCCAAGGCCCGCCGCGTACTCGGTTACCAGCCCCAGGTTCCCCTGAGGGAGGGCATGGCTCGCACCGAGGCATGGCTACGAAAAGAGGGCCTGCTGCCTTAGCTGGTGGCTAATCGTTGAACCTTGACCGTGTAATTGATCTCCCGCCCCAAACGCTCACGAGGTTGGACAGCTAATGCGCAGCCTTCCCGTCACCCCAGCTACTAGCAATACTGGTCATATCGCCGGCCAACGTAATAGGGTCATCGACCTTCCAGCGGATTCGTGGCGACTGGTTCAGGCCGCACAACACGAGGATCGCGATGCATTCGCCGATCTCTACAACATGTACTCCCCATACATCTACAGATACCTTCTTTCTCGCGCGAAAGAGCGGATGCTGGTCGAAGACCTCACGAGCGAGACCTTCATCCGGGCTCTTCGAAGCATCCGGACCGTTAGCTATACGGGCAGCGACATCGGTGCGTGGTTGACGACGATTGCCCGTCACCTGCTGCTCGACTATCTGAAGTCATCGCGTCATCGCCGTGAAGTCGTCTCCGTGACGACCTACGAAGAGGCAATGACAGATGACACGCCCGAGGAAGCCGCACTGCGTGCTGAAGATCATGCGCGACTGAGAAACTGCGTCGCGCAGCTCACTGATGATCAGCGTCAGTGCCTCGAACTGCGCTATTGCGCTGGCTGAAACAGCTGCCGAACTTCGACGTGATGTCAACGCCGTCAAGGCGCTCCACCACCGAGCCCTCCGGAAGCTTGCCGTCCTGCTCGACGTTGATGCCTCTCGCCGATCGGCATCCGCCTGAGAGAGCAAGCCCCACACCACTGCCGACCTGCTTGAATCGTGTGCGTCAGTCCAGGGCACGCGCCGGAATGGGGCATTCCCACCAGCTGGACGCCCGTCGCCCTATCGTCTTCCCCTCAGGGCTATTCGGGCTGAAGGTTTCCGATCGGCTGGGGGCGGCGCCGGATGTCGCTTCGCAAACCTTCGTAAACCGATCGGTTTTCATTCGGATGGAATCGAGCTAACCTCGCAGTGTGACCACCAAGGCGAAGCCAAGTACTCGGGAGCGGCTGCTGGAGGCGGCGGCCACGCTCACGTACCGCGACGGGGTGGGCATTGGAGTCGAGGCGCTGTGCAAGGCGGCGGGTGTGTCGAAGCGCTCCATGTACCAGCTGTTCGAGAGCAAGGACGAACTGCTCGCGGTGAGCCTGGAGGAACAGGCCTCCGCCTACGTGGCGATGACCCTCCCTCCGGCGGACGACAACCGTTCACCCCGCGAGCGGATCCTGCACGTCTTCGAGGGGGTGGAATTGCAGGCGGGTGCGCCCGAGTTCCGAGGCTGTCGGTACTTGGCTGCGCAGATCGAGCTGAAGGACCAGAGTCACCCTGCGAGCCAGGTGGCATACCGGATCAAGGGGGGGTTGACGGCCTTTTTCCGTGCCGAGGCCGAACGGGGTCGGGCGAGCGATCCCGACCTGTTGGCCCGTCAGCTGATCCTGGTTTTCGATGGTGCCAGTGCCCGCGCGGGGATCGGTGCCGACAACCTGACAGGGCTCATCGCACCCACTGTGGCCACCCTGCTCGATGCGGCGGGTATGCGCTGACGCATCGCCTTTCCGGGCAGGTTCGGTGACTGGTGTGTTCTCCGGGCCGATGCCGCTCCTACGGCTTGCTTCATGCCCTCGCTCCCCAGGGTTCGGGCGGAAGTCCGGTGATCGTAAGGGAATGGATGAGCAGTCGAGCCCGCGTCTTGTCGGCATCGGTGCCCAGCGGCAGGGCCTGGTTTCCCAGAGTCTCCAAATGACCAGGACCGCGTCGATCTGATCACCGCCTCGTGTGTCGAGGTCGACCGCGTGCGGGCTGCCCGCCGGTGGGAAGGCTCGCGCCCCTTCATCCTTTGGCTGCGCTCTCGCGAGTCCGGCGGGCGTCTTCCGTGCTCCTCGTCAAGGCGACGGCGATCGCCTTCTTGCCCGGGAAGAGTCGGAAGAAGTACGGCTGCGTGACGCCGACACGCTCGGCAATCGTCTCGGTAGAGGTGCCGAAATAGCCCTTGAGGGCGCACTCGGCGATCGCACTGCGGAGCTGACGCTCTCGCGTCTCTCCTGCCTGCCCATCAGTCCCGTGCCGCCGTGTTGCGGGCGCCAATCAGCTCAACCTGAAGACAGCCGGTGGCGCGGCCCGGGATCAGATCCCTACTTGCTTGCGTACGGAAACCGATCGGTTTACAGTGACGAGATGGAAACCGATCGGTTTCCAACGCGAGTTCGGGAGCGCGCATGACGACGACAAAGCGGCCGGTGGCCCTCGTGACGGGGGCGTCCTCCGGCATCGGCAAGCAGACCGCGCTCGCGCTGGTCGCGGCGGGTTTTGAGGTGGCCGGCACGGGCCGCGACACCTCACGCCTCACCCCGCCGCGGGGCGTGGCGTTCTTCGATCTCGACGTGGTGAGTGGCAAGTCGGTGACCGCCGCGGTCGGGCAGGTGATCAGCCGGTTCGGGCGGATCGACGTCCTGGTCAACAACGCCGGTATCGGCTCGATCGGCGCGGCCGAGGAAACTTCCGTCGAGCAAGCCCAGGGTGTCTTCGATACCAACGTCTTCGGGGTCATGCGCATGGTGAAGGAAGTCCTGCCGCACATGCGTGCCCAGGGGTGCGGACGCATCATCAATCTTTCGTCCGTGCAGGGCTTTATCCCGGCCCCCTACATGGCCGTTTACGGCGCCTCCAAGCACGCGATCGAGGGCTACTCCCAGTCCCTGGACCACGAGGTCCGGCAGTACGGCGTCCGTTCGCTCCTCGTCGAACCCGCCTACACCAACACCGGATTCGAGGCCAACAGCGCTAAGCCCGACACCTCCCTGCAGACCTACGCCGACCAGCGGTACATCTTCGACCGCCTGATGACGGAGGCCATCAAGGACGGTGACGACCCCGCCGTCGTCGCCAAGACGATCGTCACAGCCGCCACCGAAACCAAGCCGAAGCTGCGCTACGCCGCCGGCCCTATGGCCGGACGCGCACGCATGCTCCGCTTCGCTCCCACCTGGGTCCTGGACAGGCAGATCCGCACGATGAACAAGCTGGCCGGCTGACATGCCCTGCCTCGCGCGCCCCGCTACCCACAAAGCCGTTCGCGCTGTTAATAACGGGAGAGACCCATGTCCGAGACCCTGCACTCCGCCGCCGCTACCGTCGCGATCTGGCGCTCCGCCGAGGAACGCGGCGACGTCGACGCCGCGGTCGCGTGCCTGAGCCGGGACGTCGTGCTCAGCTCGCCGCTCACCGAGCAGTTCCGCTTCGAGGGATCTGACCAGCTGGGTGACTTCCTGACATCGGCGTTCGCGGCGGTCAAGGACGTCCGGTACCACACCCAGACCGGCGGGGGCGACACGTACGCGCTGGTCTACCGGGCGCGGGTGGGGTCCCAGTCGTTCGAGGAGGTGCAGTTGCTGCGGCTCGACGGCGAGGCGAAGATCGAGGAGATCACGCTCTTCGGGCGTCCGATGCCGGCCCTCACCGCCCTGATGTCCACCATGGGGCCGGAGCTGGCCCGCAAACAGGGCCGCAGGGGTCTCGCGGCGCTGATACGCGCCAGCACCGTACCCGTGCACGCGATGGTCACCTTCGGCGACCGCAGCATGGTCGCGAAGACCCGACTGGCAGCCCGGTAGACCTGAGAGCGCCAGGTCCCCTGGCCTTTTGGCAGCGTTCCCCTTCCATGAACTGTCAGGACGCCTCCGACCTGGCCGGCCACTTCAGTCGGGTGCAGAGCGTCATCATCGACCCGGACGGCTCCTACAGGGGTGATCGTGTCGACCTCGCACGGGACGCTCCTGCCGGTGACTGGCAGGGCATCCCTCGGTGCTCCCGGGTGAGGGGGTTCCTTCCGGTCATCGACGGCGAGCACTTCATGGTCCGCCCGGTGGGCGGCGAGCCCACGCACTACGGGGCGGGCTCCGACGGTGTCACTCTCAGCGCCGACGGCACGCGCTTCTACTGCTGTCCGCTGTCCAACCGCCGGCTGCACAGTGTGATTCCACCGATGCCCTCGCCGCTCCGGACGCACGGACGCGAGGTGGCATCGACGGTCGAGGACGTCGGGCTGCACGCTGAGCCTAGAGAGCGACGACAAGGGGCGGACCTACGGCGGCGACTTGGAACACAACGCGAACTGGCGCAGGAGCCCGAACGGCACCTACCGACCCTTGCCCGGGACGCGATCTGGTCTGGGTCGACACTCTGTCTCTCGCCTCGGACCGGCAGCTGTAGGCCATCGCCCAACCAGCTCAACCGGCTGTCGCCCTTCGGCGAGGGCAAGGCCTGCACCGCAAGCCCTACCTCCTGGCCCGCCTGTCGAGCGACGCGGGGCCGGTCGAGCTCGTGTGACTCTGCGGCTTCCGTCAACGGTTGTCTGATCGCTGTCCCGATACTGTGAGCGCCCGGCCATCCATCACATCTCCAGTACCAACCGTTCGCCCTCCGGTGCACGCGAGACGCAGGGCAGCATGGCGCCGGCCGCGCGTTCGGCGTCGGTGAGTTGGCGGTCACGATGATCGACCTGGCCATGGGACACCTGTACCCGGCAGGTGCCGCAAAATCCCTGACGGCAGGAGAACGGCATGTCCGGCCGGGCTTCGTGGAGAACGTCCAGGGCGGAGCGGTCGGCCGGCACCGGGAGCACCCGTCCAGTGTCGCCCAGTTGAAGTTCGAAGGGACGGCCGTCCATGATCGGGGGCGGGGCGAAACGCTCGAAGTGCAGGGCGGAGGCGCGGCTCTCACCGAACGCCTGCCGGACGCCGTCGATCATGGGTGCGGGCCCGCAGCAGTACACCGCACCCTCTGCCGGGCTCAAGCTCAACATCTCGGCTGCTTCGGGCACGCCGGACTCGTCGTCTGGAAGGATGGAGACCCGGCCAGGGGCTGCGACCGCGAGTTCGGCCAGCTCAGCCGCGAAGGGCATCGAGCCGCGGCTGCGGCCGGTGTGCACGAGTCTCCAGTCGAGCCCGCGCCGGGTAGCTTCCCGAGCCATAGGCAGGATTGGGGTGATCCCGATGCCGCCCGCGATGAGCAGGACGGAGGCATCGGCGGCGAAGGGGAAGGCGTTGCGGGGCCCGGCGATGGTGACCCTCGTACCCTCTTGGAGCGCGTCGTGTACCTCGGTCGAGCCGCCTCCGCCGTTGGCGATGCGGCGCACCGCGATTCGGTACGCGTACCGGTCAGCCGGGTCGCCGCAGAGCGAGTACTGGCGCTTGCGGCCGGAGGGCAGGTGCAGTTCGATGTGGGCGCCGGGCTGCCAGGGCGGGAGTTGTTCTCCCCCGCCGGATGCTGCCAGCCGCAGGGAGACGACATCCTCGGCCTCGTGGTGCTTGGTGACGACCACCAGTTCCCGGATGGCGGGCTTTCCTGTGGCCGACGGGCGTTTTGGAGAAACGCTGCGCTGTGCGAGGCTCGTGACCGCGTTGTCGCTGAAGGCTGCCAGCCTCTGCATGAAGGAGTCGCTGCCCGGCCTGCCGTACAGATCAGGCGGCGGAGTGACGGGTGTGCCGGTGTCCATGGGATGCCTCACTGGTTGCCGGGTCAATGGGAAGCCGCTCGGGCAGCCGGGGACACGGCCAGGTACGCGACGGCCTGTTGAGTCGAGCCCTCCTGGGTCGGGTGGTAGCGAGGGAGGAAGTAGCGCAGCACCGAACGGGTGAACGCGACCGGCGGGGGCAACAGGTTCTTGCGGGCCGCGACCAGGTAGTCGCGGAAGCGGACCTTGACCCGGTCATCGACTTCGGGGTCGGCGCTCATCAGGAAGCGGACCCCGCGGATCCACAAGCGGATCAGCACCGGAGCGGTGACGAGCATGCCGGAAATCCGGCGCCGGTACCGGGGGTCGAGGTGCACCAGCAGGTCAAACGCGACCGAACGATGCTCGACCTCCTCCGCGCCGTGCCATCGGAACAGGTCCAGCATCGTGGGGTCCGCGCCGGCCTCGTCCAAGTCCTCGTTGCTGAGAATCCAGTGGCCCATGAACGCGGTGAAGTGCTCGAAGGCCGCGATGAGGGCGAGCCGTTGGAGGAGGTGCGCGTGTGTGGCGGCCGCCGTCAGCTCAGGCCGGTCTCCGAGCACTCTCCGGAAGATCCATTCGGACTGCCGGGTGTACGGAGTCGGGTCGAGCCCCTTCGCGAGCAGGTGTTCCAGGACCTCTTGGTGGGCCTCGGCGTGCAGCGCTTCCTGTCCGATGAAGCCGCGGACGTCCTCGCGCAAGCGGTCATCGGTGATCAGTGGCAGTGCCTGCTCGAAGGTGCGCACGAACCAGCGCTCGAGCTCGGGGAGCAAGAGGTGGAGGACATCGAAGGTGTGGGTTGCGAAGGGCTCGCCCGGCAGCCAGTGCAGCGGTGTGGCATCCCAGTCGAAGTCGACGTCCCGGGGATGCAAGACCAGGTCGTGGTGGTTGATGGGGTCGGTCTGGCGTTCCACGTGGTCATGTGCGTCATTGGACATAACGGGTTCTCCAATAGGCGATCGGTACCTGCGAAAGGGTGGTCAGGGAGTCGGTCTGTGCTGCTCGTCTGTCGGATGGGGTGTGGTGTGGTCCGGAGTGGGGTGGGAGCCGTCTTCGATGCCAGCGGCGAATTCCGCGATCCGGGACGCGATCTCCTCGGGGTGGCTGAGCTGTACCCAGTGCCCGGCGTCGATCGGGTGCCTTTGCACCTGGCGCGCCCAGCGCTCGATCCCGTTTGACAGCACCGGGGTGACGCAGAAGTCGCGGGTTGGGATGACGAGCTGAATCGGAACGGAAGTCGGTCGGTTCCGGGGCCGCAGCAGGCGGGGCAGCATGTTGGCGCGGTACAGCGCGGTGCCGAGCACGGCGTCGCGGACTAGCGTCGGCGCGGGGTAGGGGGTGTGGCCGGGCACGCCTTGGGAACCGGTCAGGAAGGCGCGCCAGCGGTGCCCCAGTGCTCTCCAGGTCAGGGCGGGGAGGAACGGAAGGTGGAAGTAGGCGATGTACCAGGACCGTGCGGCCTGCCAGAGCATCTTCGGCAGATCCGGATGCGTCGGCCGGACGCGGGCGCGGATCAAATGGCCGACGTGGTCCAGGCAGGGGCCCGAGATGGAGGTGAACGAGGCGATCCGCCCGGCCAGGCGAGTGCTGGTGACCGACTCCCAGGAGTGAATCGATCCCCAGTCGTGTCCGACGAGGTGCACGGGGCGGTCGGGGCTCACGATGTCGAGGACCGCTTCCAAGTCGGCTCCCAAGCGGGACATCCGGTAGGCGCGCAGACCTCTGGGCCGGTCTGAGGCACCGGCTCCCCGGACGTCGAAGGCCGCGACGTGGAAGCGGTCGGCCAGGCGCTCGGCGACCGGGCGCCACACGGCGCTGGTGTCCGGATAGCCGTGGACCAGCACCACGGGAGGAGCTGTGGGCTCTCCCCATTGACGGGCGGCCAATTTCACGCCGTCCGCGACAATGTGGCAGGTTGCTGGGGCGGTCATCGGTCACCACCGTCAGGGGTAAGTTCGCCGTAGTTCAGGCCTCCGTGGGTGAAGCCGGGCAGCACCGGCCACTGCCGCTTGAAGGGGGCTAGCTCGGAGGAAGGCAGGATCTGCAGCCAGCGCGGATCGCGCTGACTGCGGCTGGCGAGGGTTTTCTCCTTGACCATGGAGTCGTATTGGTCGAGAGAGTCCTCGAGGGTGTTGGCGTTGGGCACCACCTCGCGGCCGTAGAACGCGGCGTGACGGCGCACCCCGGGGATGCGGGAGAGGTCGGGCTGCCAATTGTCGGCCGAGATTCCGTTCTCGGAGGAGACCCACACTCCGTCGGGGGTGTTCAGCACCAGGGAGTGGTTGCCGTCCGTGTGGCCGGGGGTCCACAGCAGGCTGACGCCGACACCGAGTTCGACATCGCCGTCGAAGGCGGTGATGCGCTCGTCCGGCACCCCGTCCATGCCTCCGTCGACGTACCAGGCCCACTGCATCGGATGCATCGATTCGAAGGTGCCCAGTTCCTTGCGGTGCACCAACAACTGGGCTCGCGGGAACAGCGCTTCGCGGGGCGCCCGTTCGCCGGGAATGGTGCTGTTGGTCCCCATGATCATGCGCACGTCCTGGACGTGCAGGTGGTCGAAGCTGACGAAGTCCACGTCCTCGGGTCGCAGACCGCAGGAGGGCAGGACGGTGTCGGGGTCGTTGTAGTAGCGGGCGAAGACGTGGTCGGTGAGGAAGTCCCCGGCTAGGCGCTTGAGTTGGGCGTAGAACGGCGCTTGAGCCGTTCCGGCGGCGACGGTCGGCTCCCACACCAGTGTTTTCGGCTCACCGTCGAAACCTTCGAACTGCACGACGAGCATGCGGTTGATGATGCTCACGAACGGGTTGATGGCGAGCGCGGCGCCGTGGAAGCCGAACCGGGTGGGGTAGGGGGCGGCGGCGATGTCGAAACTGCGGACCGCGTGGGCACGGCCCTGCTGGACGAAGCGCTCACGGTAGGCGGTCGCGGCGTCGCGCACGGCGTGCAACCGGTCACCGCGGGGCCACACGTCGTGGACACCTTCGAATTCGGGGATGGGGCAGGGAGCGGCGGCGTCCTGGGTCTTCTTCGCGTTGGGCGCCGGCTTGGACGTAGTGGTCACGGGCTCATCCTTCGGGATTGCTGGCGGTCTGGGTGCGCTGCTCGTAGGCCGCGCGGACCGATCGGTCGGACAGGGCGGCGCTCTGGTCGGGGACAAGGAGGCGATGCAGGGCGTCGCGGGCACGGCCGGGAAGCAGTGCGGCCAACCAGGTCAGGGCGGCTACCTGGCGTGGGATGAAAACCTCGAATCGCGGGCGCAGCACCACGTCGAGCACCACGTCGGCTACCTGGTCCGCCGTCAGGCGCTGGGTGGGGCCGGTCGCGGTACCCACGGCCAGCTCGGTGTCCACAACGCCGGGCATCACCAAGGACACGTGCACGCCGGTGCGGCGCAGTTCGGCTCGGACGGCTGTGCTGTAGCCGTGGATGGCGTGCTTCGTCGCCGCGTAGGTCGCCTCGCCGACCGGGGCGACCTTGCTGGCGGCGGAGGCGATGTTCACCACGTGGCCGCGACCGCGTTTCCGCATCTCCGGGATCGCGAGTTTCATCCCGCGCAGCACGCCGTGGACGTTCACGTCGAACTGGCGCAGGGCGGCTTCCTCCGGTTCCTCATCGAAGGGGCCCACCCACATGATTCCGGCGTTGTTGACCAGTACGTCGATCGGCCCCAGCTGGGTCTCGACGGTGCGCAGGAAGTCGTCGAAGGACGAGGTGTCGGTGACGTCGAGAGACAGCCCGAGCACTCGGCCATCGGGATGCGCGCCGATGGCACCAGCCGTTTCCTTGGCAGCCTCTGCATCGAGATCGCCGATCGCCACGGCGGCTCCGGCCGCGGCGAGCCGAGCCGCGATGGCACGCCCGATTCCGCGGCCGGCCCCGGTAACTGCGATCACGCGACCGGTCAGCGGTTTTGCGCGGGGGAGCCTGCCGCGGCCTCGCCGGCTGGAGGTGTACGGGTTCCTGGACGGTGCTGCCACGGTCGAGCCTTTCCCTGCGCTGAGCATGAGGCGGAACGCCGAGGAGCAGGCGCCCCACGACCATCTGACACCACGTCATGTCAGATGAACTGACAAGGTAAAGTGTCAGTTCAGGGCATGACGATGTCAATACCTCTACGAAGGGAAAAACATGACCGGCACAGGGACCGCCGGGCGGCGTTATCGAGGACGCGATGCGGCGCAACGACGGCAGGAGCGCCGCACCCGCCTTGTCCAGGCGGGCCTGGACCTGTTCGGCACGGTCGGATACGCCTCGGTGTCCGTCAAGCAGGTCTGCTCGCATGCCGAACTGACCGAGCGCTACTTCTACGAGTCATTCCGGGACCGCGAAGACCTGCTCGTCGGGGTCTACAACGACGTGGTCGCTACGATCCGAACCGAAACGGACCGGGCCGTAGCCGCTGCCGCGCCTGATGTTGAGGCCCAGCTACGCGCCGGCCTCGAGGTTTTCATCCGCACCCTGACCAGCGACGCCCGCATGGCCCGCCTGGTGCTCATCGAGGTCGTGGGTGCCAGTCCTCGCCTTGAAGTGCGCCGCAGGGAGGTCTTGCACGAATTCGCCGCACTGGTCGCCGCCGTCGTCGGACCGGTCCCTGCCCCGGAAGCCTCCTCGAGCCGGCTCAGCATGACGGCGATGAGCCTGGTCGGCGGAGTGAACGAACTCCTCGTCGACTGGACCCTCGGATACCAGAACGCCACCGTCGAAGAATTGATCGACCTGTCCTACACCCTGTTCCTGGTGGCCTACCGAGCCATCAGCGATCAGGCCTGATCGATCACAACTGCCCGCGGTGCCTTTCGACGTCCAGCCGGGGCCAGGGCACCAAGGGGCTCAAGCCGGCTCGGTGTCGTTGTGCTGGTTTAACTGCGGCAGGTTGGCGGCCCGAAGATTTTCACCAGGGCGTCGCAGACGGGGTCCGAGCTTGTCGAACGGTGCACCAAGAGGTCGGTGTTTCGGAGTCGCCCAGGGCCCGGTCGAGTTCGCGAGGCAACGAGTCCAGCATGGGCCGCCTTGGACACCGCATCGGGCTGGTGCCCGCTGACGTCGTTCGGTGGTGAGGCCGGCGTCGGCGGCGGTGTTGTGGCGAGCTTCGCGGCCCTTGGACAATGCACGGCACCTGCCTGGAAAATGTACATGGGAGATAGGGGATTGAGTTAGCTGGCGGCCTCGAACTTGACTGAGGGGCCTTGCGGACGTGTCTCTCGGCCACACGATCACCAGGGCGTGCGTGGGCCGTGCCCGGGATTCGTGCAGAGCAGTCAGTCGCCGTCGCGAGTGCCACCGCCGAGCGTACCGATTCCGCAGAACCCAGGGTGATCGCAGCGTCTTTGAGTGCCCGCGGATGCCCAGAATCATCAACTGCGCCGAATCAGTTTTTGGCGGTGATCACCGGCGGGGAGGGCGTGTCGTTCGCCGTCCAGATCGACGAAGACGATGGGAACGGGGCTCGTGATCTCGGCGTTTCCGTCTTCGACGCTGACCGAGATGGGGCCGTGCGGGGTGGGTGCCGTGCCCGCGAGGCCGGTGAGTGTCCCGGGGCGGGGCGCGACCCTGGCGATGGCAAAGCCTGGTGTTTCCGGTGTGACCCCGAGAATGTAGCGGGTCAGGTCTTTGGTCGGTGTGGCACTCCAGCCGTGACACGGTGTGCCCCAGCCCCATGCTTCGCCGAAGGTGTCGAAGCCGTCGCGCAGGAAGACCGTCCAGTCGCGCAGCGACGAAAAAAGCTCGTCGGTGCGCCCCGCGAGTGCGTAGGCGTCGTGGACGACATAGCTGAAGAATGGTTCGGCCCGCACGATCTGCGAGTCGGGGTCCCAATCGATCTCCCAGGAGCCTGCCGAGACGCGGTCCCATTTGGCTGTGTCGAGACCTCCGCCAACCGCTCCGAGCCAGGAGCGGGTCACGAGCCGCGTCGGTTCGCTGATCCGGTCGATGATCTCGTGCCACCGGGATTTCGGGGCGAGTCCTGAGACGATCGCGGCAGCATTAGTCGCCTGTGATGCGGGAGCGAGGCGCTGGCCCTCCGCGATGGAGTCCACGTAGAGGCCGCGTTGCGCATCCCAGAAGTCGTCGAATCCGCGAGCCGCTCGCGTATGGAGGTCGGTTGCCCAGCGCGCTGAGGCGGTGTCTCCGTTGAAGGCGCAGATCTCGGCGTACTCGCGGAGGGCGCGTCCCCACAGCGCCGTGAGCGCGGCGCTGCGGCCTTCGGTGAGGACGCTGGACCAATCGATGAGGTTCCAGTGTGGTACGTCCTCGATCGTCCCGCGTTCGTCGGTGAAGTCGGCGAACCAGTTGAGCACGCCGCGTGCGGCGGCGAGTGCGCGGGACACTTCGGGAACGAGTCCGGCGTAGCGGTGCAGCGCGTGGACGCCGTGGATCCAGTGCAGTGACCAGGATGGGATCGTGGTGCCGCCTGCCGCTTCGACATCGCCGGCGACGCTCATGGGGAGAAGTCCGTCCGGTCGGGGTGATCGTCCCAGCTCGACGTAGGCGCGGGCGGCGCGCCAGTCGTGGTTGGCGACGAGGTGCACCGCCTGGTGCACCACCCCGTCGCCGACCCAGGCGCGTTGCTCGCGAGTCGGGCAGTCGGTGAAGGCATCGCCGGAGTTCACGCGCGCGGTGCGCACTCCCGTCGTCCAGAGCGCGTCCAGTTCGGGGTCGGCGGAGGTGAAGGACGCATCTCCGGTGATGGGTTGCAGCAACTCCTGCACGTGGACGTCCGTGAGGGAGATCCGTCCGGCGGTGGGCGGCCGCACGTGGACCGTGGCCGAGCGCATTCCTGCTACATCCGGGGCGTGATAGGTGTCGGCCGATCCCCGGGCGATGTAGCGCAGACCGGAATGCGGCGAGAGGGGATCGGTCGTGTCGGCGAATCGTTCGTGGAAGGCGATGTCAACCACCGTGTCTTTGGCGGCATCGAGGCCGAAGACGAACGCGCCGACGACGATGCGTCCGAAGTCGATCTCGAACACCAGCTCCTCGCCGTCACCGAGCACCGCGTCGTGGGCGTCCACGTGCCGCAGGGGTTTCCGCGCCGAACGGGCCGAAAGCGCGGGATGTTCTTCGACCCGGCCGTATTCGATCGTGAACGCCGACATCGTGGCGGGCAGCATCGCGTCGCCGCCGAGTGGTGGGATGCTGCGCGGAAGCAGTCGCCCGTACGGGGCGACCGGAGGAATCCACCTGCCGGCCGCGCCACGGTGCGCCGCGCGAAGCGGGACCGCCGCAGGCCAATTGTCGTCCGGGAAGCCCGGTTTGGCCCAGTCTGCGGGCAGTCGTCGTGCGTCGAACCGCATCGCCGGAACACCGTCCATTCCGGTGCGCGGAAAGGGTTCCCACGCATCGGTCGGCAGTGCCCGCCACGTCGTGCCGGAGGTGAGGGAGACATCACCGATCAGGCCGTCGACGAACAGCGCCGGTGCGGTGCCGAGTCGCCCGGAGGGCACAGGGCGCTGCCAGATCGCGTTCGACTCGCCGAAGTAGGTCACGAGCACAGCGAGCACGTTCCGGCCGGGGCGGAGCTGCCCGGCGATCTCCCATTCGTCGTAGTGCCAGCGATGTGGCTGCGAACGTTGCGGTCCCCGTCCCACTTCGGTTCCATTGGCGAGAAGAACGTACCGGGAGTCGGCCGTGATGCGGACGACGGCCTCCGCAGGGCTGACCGGTAGGGTGAACGACCTCCGGTACAACACCCGGCTGAACTGCCCGTCCGCCTCGGTGACGGCAGGGCCGATCCATCCGCCGGCCACTTCGTGGGGGTCCCGCCCCTTCGCCGCGATGACCGTCACGGAGCCGGTTCCTTCATCGTCGACTGCCATGCGCCGTCGGGGCCGGTGCTGCTGCCGACGGGGTTGTTGACCTCGGAGTAGTGCTCGAGCCCGCCGCGGTGCAGGTAGGTCTCGGCCGGAAGGAACTCGTCGCCCAGCCGGGTGAGCCAGTGGTCGAGTTGGCGGTCGAGGTCGGCGAGAAGTGGGGCCGACGAGGGCTCGTCGCAGAGGTTGTGCAGCTGCAGCGGGTCCTCGACGTTGTCGTAGAGCAGCCAGGGGCCCTGGAGCGTGCGGATGTAGGTGTGCCGTGCCGTGCGCACCCCGCGGTACTCGCCGATGCCGTAGGTGCGCGCCCACAGGATGGGCACGGGCATGCCGATGAACGCAGAGGACGGTGGCGTCGCCCCGAGAACGTCCGTGCCCTGCACGGTGTCCGGTACCGGCAAGTCGCTGAGGCCGAGCAGGGTGGGCATGAGATCGGGCGTGTTGACCGGAACCGGGTTCCGGTTTCCCGACCGACCGAAACGCTGCGGATAGCGCACGAGCAGCGGGACCCGGACCGACTCGTCCCACGGGCAGACCTTGACGTCGTGCTGGATGCCCTGCGAGCCCATCATGTCGCCGTGGTCGGAGGTGAAGACGACGATCGTGTTCTCGGCGGAGCCGCTTCGTTCCACGGCGTCGAGCAGCCGGCCGACGCATTCGTCGAGCGCCGCGATGTGCGCGTAGTAGCCGCGCAGGGCTTCTGTCGAGGCTTCAGCCATCTCGGGTGGCACGTTGCCCCGCAGCTCGATCGAGGTATTTTCGTACAACGCGCGGAAACGCTCAGGGGCCGTGTGCAGGGGAAAGTGCGGCGGTCCGAAGGACAGCACGAGGAAGTAGGGGCGCTGGTCATCGCTGTCGGCGATGAACGCGCACGCGTCGGTGGTCTGGGCTTCGGCGTCGTACCCCTCCCAGTACTTGCGTTCGGTGTCCGCGCCTTCGTAGTAGAACGATTCGTTGTAGTCGTGGGTGCACTCGGCGGCCTTCCAGTGCTCGAACCCGAACTGCTTCTCGCGGGGTACCGGATCCTTGCGGCGCCCGTAGCGGCCGTCGGGGCTGCCGTGCAGATGCCACTTGCCGATGTAACCGGTGCGGTAACCTGCCTCGCGGTACACCTCGCCGAGGGTGGGGCCCTTCGGTTTCAGCTCCACGTCGTTGATGTAGACCCCGTGCTGTAGCGGGTACTGGCCGGTGAGCAGGCTTGCGCGGGCCGGACAGCACACCGGAGCACCGGAAATCGCGTTGCCGAAGTCGACCGATTCCGCGGCGAGCGCATCGATCCGGGGCGTCCGCGCATTCGGGTCGCCCGCGTGCCCCACCGATTGCGCGCGCCACTCATCGGTGAGGATGAACAAGACGTTCGGCTTCATGCGGATCCTTCCTTGATCGCTTCCGTCGTGGCGGGAGCCGGCTCCAGAGGCCGGTGGAGGCGGGGTATCCACAGCAACCCGACGAGGGCGGAGATGACGGCGCACACGAAGATCCCGATGAAGACCGTGCGCGGCATCGTGGTCAGCATCGTCGGCACGACGAGTGCGAGCGTGGCCGCGATGATGCGGGTGAAGGCCATGGTCGCGCCCTGAGTCGTGCCGCGCAGCAGGGTCGGAATCAGTTCCTGCGCCCACACCTTGTAGAGCGGTTCGCCGGCGAAACTGCTGCCCAGAACGAACAGGAAGACGACGAACAAGATCGAGACCTGAGAGGCCCCGAAGAGCGCGAGCGGTGCCCAGCTGACCAGGATGAGGACGGTTCCGAGAGTGGCGAACAGGCGACGCCACCGCGAATCGACGACGGTCATGAACAGCACGCTCGCCAGGAAGGAGAGCACCGTGGCGATCACCGCAAGCCGCGAGAGCGTCTCGATGTCGCCGCCGGCCAGCTTCGTCCACAGGTAGCTCTGGTACTTGCCGTTGATGCTGGCTCCGACGTTCCAGGTCGCGTAGTAGATCCCGGTCGCAAGCACGGCGAACACGATCGGACGTCGGAAGATCTGCCGGATGCGCACCACGGATGGTGTCACGGCGTCCGTAGGGGCGGCGCTGCGGGCGGTGAGCCATTCCTGCGATTCGGGAAGGCTGATGCGCAAGAGCAGAACGAGGACGGCGACCCCCACCAGACTCCAGAAAATGATCCGCGCGCCGGGGGCGCCGAGGTGCCCGACGAAGCTCACCACCAGCTGCACGGACACGATGCCGAGCCCCCACTGCACCTGGGACAGGCTCACCATGCTGCCCTTGCGCTTGCGCGGCGCCGCTTCGTTGGCCAGTGCCAGCGCGACCGGGAGGTCCGCGCCGATTCCGAGTCCGGTGAGGATCGCGCCGGGGTAGAGCATCCACGTCGCGCTCGCGGAACCGAGCACGGCGGCGCCGACCGCGAAGACCACCAGCGCGAGCGTCAGCACACGGCGCCGGCCGAATCGATCGCCCAGCCGCCCGCCGAACAGCGCTCCCGCCGCGAACGAAAACTGCTGGCAGGCCAGCACCGCGCCGATGATCGCGGGGGTGAGCCCGAGTTCACCGGCATAGAGCACGCTGATCGCGATCCCGGAGCCGACGAGAGCGGCGGAATCGAGGTAGGACGCCATTCCGGCTAGTACGGCTGTGCGCCATGGTCTGGACGGCGATGCCACTGGGGGTGCCATGCGAGCTCCTCATTGAGCTGACTGAATGTAGATCGATCTACGTTCGCTTGGAGTCGTCGTGTAGATCGGTCTACAATGCTGACGTCCCGGCGCTTGCATGTCAAGGCATGATGATGGCCGGTGAACGTGTGGAGGGGAGGCGTTGTGCGGGGCCAGCGAGCGGTCACGATTACGGACGTGGCGCGAACCGCCGGGGTGTCACGGGCGGCGGTGTCGAAGGTCATCCGTGACGCGTACGGGGTCAGCCCCGAGATGCGATCAAGGGTTGAAGCAGCTATCGAGCGGCTGGGTTACCGGCCAAGTGTGGCGGCGAGGGCGATCCGCGGTCCGAGTTTCACCATCGGGTTCGAACTGCACGAGATCGAGAACCCGGCATTGAACCGGATTTTGAGCGGTGCCGTAGCCGAAATCGCTCCCACGGATTACCAGTTGATCGTCGCTCCCGCGGTCGCCGGGGGCGAGGGACACCGCGCGATCGACGCACTCGTCGATCTGCGGGCCGACGGGCTCGTTGTGGTTGCCCCGCACGCGGCGTCGGACTGGCTGGAGAAGCTGGCATCCAGAATGCCGGTAGTCCTGCTGTCGCGCCACGATCGCTCCGAGAACTACGACATCGTCACCGGTGACGATGTCGCGGGCGCCAGGCTGGCAATGCACCACCTCATTTCGCTGGGACACCACAGGATCGCCCACCTCACCCGTGGCGAGGAGACCACCACCCGGGAGGGCACACCCCCCGCGGTCCGACTGGAGGTCTACCTCGACGAGATGACGCAACGGGGCCTTGCCCGCCACATCAAGGTTGCGCGAGCCGCCACACCAGGCGATGCCCGCCGGGCGACGAGTGACCTGCTGGCTTCCGCGAACCCACCGAGCGCGATCTTCGCCATGAACGACGACCTCGCCATGGAGGCGCTGCACGTCGCGCAAGAACGAGGTCTGAGCGCATCCGATCTGTCGATCGTGGGCTACGACAACGTGCGCCTCGCGGGACACCGAGCCATCTCGCTGACCACTATTGACCAGTCAGGCGACGACTTGGGTCGCTGGGCGGTGCGCCTCCTCCTCGAACGGATCGATGGCCGCACGCAGGTGAAACGCGAGACGACCCAACCAAGTCTGATCGTGCGAAATTCCACCGACCACCCACGTTCCGAACAGCACTAACGCGATCAGAGATCGAGGACCAGGCGGTTACTGCTGGCGCGGGAGACGCAGATCATCATCACGTTGCCTTCCGCGCGTTCCTGGTCGTTGAGGACCGAGTCGCGGTGGTCGATCTCCCCGGACAACACCTTGGTCTCGCAGGTTCCGCAGATTCCCTCTTCGCATGACGACATCATCGACACACCAGCGGCTTCCACCGCCTCGAGGACGGAGATGTCCTCCGGAACCGTCAGCGTCGTGCCGGTCTGTGCGAGCTCGACCTCGAAGGTCGAGCGTGGGCCAGCGGCGAGGTCCTTCCTCGCGGAGAATCGCTCAACGTGCAGAGCCCCGCGCGGCCATTTGTGACTGCCGGCTTCGACCGCTGTGAGCAGCGGTTCCGGGCCGCATGCGTAGACGGCTGTCCGCCGTTTGGGCTTGCCCAGAAGCGAAGGCAAATCCAGCAGCCCGTATTCGTCCTGCGGTCGCACGCTTACGCGCTTTCCGTACGCCTGATACAGGGTCTCGCGGAACGCCATCGACGCTCGGGTGCGACCCCCGTAGACGAGCTGCCAGTCGGCGCCGCGTGCGTCTGCGGCCGCGACCATAGGCAGGATCGGGGTGATGCCGATGCCTCCTGCGATGAACAGGTAGCGCTTGGCTTTCACGAGCGGAAAGTTGTTGCGGGGACCGCGAATGCGAACCGAGTCACCTTCGGAGAGCACGTCGTGCACGTAACTCGATCCGCCTCGGCTTTCCGGTTCACGTAGCACCGCGACCTGCAGGCGAGAGCGATCCGCCGGGTCCCCGCACAGTGAGTACTGCCTGACCAAGTCTGCTCGGAGAACCAGATCGATGTGCGCGCCCGGTTCCCATGCCGGCAGCGCCCGACCCGCTTCGTCGCGCAACGTCAGCAGTACAACGCCTTCGGCGATCTCTTCTTTGCGTTCCAGCACGACGTCGTACTCGGTCTCGGTGCGGCGAGTGCTCATGATTGCCCTTCCATTTCGCAGTGATTCGTTCGAGAGGTTCGTGCCGTGCGGACCGGCCTAGGACGGGAAGCAGCGACCGAACGCGCGAAGCAGCCGCGGCGAGCCGTGCAACTTGATACGTCCACGCAGTAGTGCCCACGGCAAGACCGATTGCTTGGTCAGAAAGCGCAGCCAGGTACGCGAGTCGGCGGTGATCTTGAGATCTGGCTTACCCTGGTGTCCCTCGGCGATGTCGAGTTGATGGTCGTGGATCGTCACCGTGATCTCGCGAGACTCGTCGCCGGTGAAGGTGAAGTGGTAGGTCGCCGAGAGCCCTTCGGCCTGCTCGCGCTGAAAGACCACCGGCATGCCTTCCACCAAGCCCTCGATGCTGCTTGCTCGCAGGCTTTGTCCTACTTGCTTGGTGCGCTTGTGCGGGTAGCGGCGAGCCACGTACTGCTCGGCGTCGGATCCCGCAACGACGTAGACGGTCTCTTCCTTGTTCTGCAGCGGACGGACTACCTGGTCGAGGTGCGACTTGCGATCACCCAGCCAGGGCCCGATGACGTCCTCGCCGGCCGGGCAGACGGCCATGCAATTAGCCGCCTTGTAGTTGGCACCGAAAGAGAGACTTTGCCACATGGATGCGGTCTCGCTGTCATCGACTCGCGAGCGGTAGTCGGCGGCGTCGCGGCTGTCAGCGACGTTCTCGACCCAGTCACCGAAGCCGCCCATGAATTCGCGGTAGTTGTGCGTGTAGCAGGCGGAGAAGTCGAAGTGACCGTCGGAGGCGATGGCCCCGGTCGGGCAGGCCGTCACGCACAGCTTGCATTCCAGGCAGGGATTGAACTCGATGGGCTGGGATTGGTCGCTGACCTCAGCCTCGACCAGAATGGTGCCCAGCAGGATGAAGTTCCCGAATTTCGGGTGGATGACGTTGCGGTGGATGCCCATCTTGCCGAGCCCGGCAGCGACGGCGACCGGCTTGTGCCCGACAATCCAGGTTTTCCTGGGGAACTTCTCCATTTCCATGGGAAAGCCCATGGCCGGGTTGATGGCGCGCACCCCCTTCGCTTCCAGTTTGGCCACCACCTGTCTGGCCACTTCGTTGGTGTGGTCACCGGTGTGATGAAACTCCAGGTTGGCCACCGAGCGCGCCGGCGTGCGGATGTTCTCCCGATTCATCCGGCACACGAAGCTGATCAACGTTCGGACACCCGGCAGCGCGGCGTCCAGGTCCTCTCGCTGGTCGGCAACCTCCGGCCGGTCGATCTCAACAAAGCCGACGTCGTCCGCACCCGCTTCGAAACAGAGCTCGCGCAGCCATGACGCATCGAGAGGCTTGGCGGGCACGGTGCTGCGGTCGCGCTGCTGTTGGCGAACCTCGACGACGGTCGGGTGATCGTCGAGTTTGTTCCTAGTGGTCATCGGGCGTCACCTCGCGGGGGGCAGTGAATTTCATGAAGCAACTCGCGCCCTACCTGCCTAGGTTGCGTGAAGCAACGGAGCAGCTTGTTGGTGTGAGCCCGTTGAGCCGGCACGACGCGTTCATCGCGGTGTCCCCATGGGGGAGGTTTCTGCGAGGTGTTGTGCTAATGCTGAACGACGACGTCCGGATGCGTGCGGCCGCGTTGGTGGCTCAAGGGTCGAGCGGGATGGTTGCCGAGCGGTTACGAGTTGGCGCGGTCAGTGCAGCGAAGGTGCTGTGCATGGGAGCGGGGCGAATGCGGACATTCCGACCAAATGGTGGCCTCGAAGTCCAAGGCGAACGAGCCAATGTGCTGGAGGAGCAGGATGTAGCGCGTCGATCCAGGAAGACTGCGCTGGTTAAGAAGGGGAGTCGGCGAGTGCTGGGCCGGGAAGCATGAGAATAGCGTCTTGTCCCACCGCTTTTCCGCATTCTGTGCACACGAGCTGTTCCCGAACGTCACCCCCGCATCCCGCGTGGCTGACGATCCGCGGCGGGCCGGCAGGGTTCTCGGCGTGCTCGTCGCCCCAGTGCATCAGGGAAACCACAGCGGTGAGCAAGTCTTTGCCCTTTCCCGTCAGTTGGTACTCATAGCGGGCGGGTCGCTCCTGGTAGCAAACGCGCACCAGCAGGCCATCGTCGACGAGCTTGGAAAGGCGGTTGGTGAGCACGTTGCGGGCGATGCCGAGGCTCTCCTGAAATTCCTCGAACCGGCGCAAACCAAGCTGCACGTCGCGAATGATCAGCAAGGTCCAGCGCTCGCCGACGATCTCGAGGGTGCGGGCTATGGAGCACAGCTGGTTGTCGTAGGTTCGGCCCAACATGCTACTAAGCTAGCACGTTGCGCCAAGCAACTGACTGCATTGAGGCGTGCGCTGGGAAAGGAGACGCCGTGCATCCCCGCCTTCGTCTTGAGGGTGCGGGCTTGTCCTGTGTGAGGCGAAAGCGGGCCCTTGGCGCAACGGGGCGGCAGCTCGCCAACGGTGGCGTGCGGGCTAGCTCTGAACCGCGTGTGGCGGGTCTTGGATCAATCGTTGCTGCGGCGTCAAGGCCGAGTCGGGAGGACGCACAAGTCCTCGGGCGGGATCTCTGATCCGTCCGGTCCGCACACCTGGACGCGCACGGGGGCGCCGGTGCTCGCCTCGACCACTCGCAGTGGGCCTCCGCCGTCCTGCAGGTAGGCGTCTCCCCACTGCATCAGAGCCAGCAGGGTGGGCAGCAGCGCCCGGCCCATGTCGGTGAGGACGTACTCGTAGCGAGTTCGCTGGCCTTCTTCGCGGTAGGGGCGCTTGTCGAACACGCCGATCTCGGCCAGCTCCTTGAGCCTGGTGGCCGCCGCCGCCTCGGTGATGCCGATTCGGCTGGCGAAGTCGTGGAACCGCGTTGTGCCGTAGAACGCCTCGCGGAGCAGCAACATGGCTGTTCGCGTGCCAACCACGGAGAGGGCGAGGTCGACTGAACAGTGCGTGGCACGCCACTCGTCGCGGTCCGCGAGCGGCCCGCCCAACTTCATCGCCATGCCTCCAGGTTACCGCTGGCTCGTCAACGGTAGAGCCAGCCGAGGCGAGTCCGATCGCATTCGAAGATCGAGGAGCGCGCAGCAGAACCATGGCCAAGATGGACGGGGAATGAAGCGCACGACATCGTGGATGCCCCACCGTGTTGTCTTTCAGATCGGGCAGTGAGTGCGTCGCCCGCTTCCGCGTCGAACATGGTCATTGCTGCGTTGGTGAGCGGAGTGTTGTCGAGCTGGTGGAGGTGGACGGCACGTGTTCCTCCTGTCGGGGCTGGTGAGTGTCGTTGGAGTTCCGGCGGGCTGCGATCGCGCACCCTGCCAGAGCGCTGGTCAGTGCAGCGGCGATGAGGAAGAGCCACCCGCGGCGGAAGGCGTCGAGGTCGGGGTGCCCGTCGTAGAGGACGACGAGCGCCGCGGTGCCGAGCACCGCGCCGATCTGCCGCGCGGTGTTGATCATCGAGGAGCCGGAGCCCCATCGTTCCGGCGGCAGCACCTGGCTCACCACGCCGGAGAGGCTGGGCATGACCAGCCCGACTCCCGCTCCGGTGAACATCTGCCCGGGCAGCAATCCACCCCCGTAGTCCGGTGATGGGCCGAGCCGCCACAGCCAGATCGCGGCGCCGATGGCGAACAGGACGCCCCCGAGCGCTGCCGTCGGTCCGGGCCCCAGCCGACTGGTCAGTCGACCGCCGAGGGTCAGCGAAACCAGCACCATCATCAAGGGGCCGGGGGAGAGCCAGAGCCCGGCGACGATGGCCGGTTCGCGCCACAGGCCCGTCAGGAACAGCACGTTGCCGAACAGCATGCTGGCGAACGCCGCGGTGAAGAGCAGCATCGCCATGCATGCCAGCCACAGGTTCGGCGCGCGCAGCGAGGGCAGGTCCAGAACCGGGACAGGATGACGATGCGACCGCTGCACCACCCACAGTAGGCTGAGCACGGCCGCCGCGAAACCGGTGATCACGCCGGGGTTGTTCCAGCCGTGGTCCGTGCCCGAGACCAGGGCCCAGGTCAGCGCGCCGACGCCGACCGCCAGGCCGACCGCGCCGAGCAGATCGGGCACCCCGGAGTTGGTGTCGCGGCTTTCCCGGAGCACGCGGGGGCCGAAGATCAGGGCGAGCAGCCCGACCGGGATGTTGACCAGGAACACCCAGCGCCAGGAGAGCTGCAGGAGCAGGCCACCGAGCGGTGGTCCCAGCGCTGCGGCAACGCCGCCGACCGCGGCCCAGATGCTCACCGCGGTCGCCCGACGTGCTGGCGGGAACGCGGTGAGCAGCAGGGCCAGCGAGGTCGGCATCACCAGCGCCGCACCCACGGCCTGCAGCACCCGGAAGGCCACGAGCAACGGGATCGAGGGAGCGAAGGCGCAGGCGGCGGAGCCGGCGGTGAACACGGCGACGCCGAGGAGGAAGACGAGCCGGCGGCCGTACCGGTCGGCCAGGCGCCCGGCCGGGGCCAGCAGGGCGGCGAACGCGACGGTGTAGCCGTTGAGGACCCACGACAGGGTGGCCAGGCTGGTGCCGGGAAAGGCCAGCTGGATGTCCGGGAAGGCGATGTTGACGATGAACAGGTCCAGGCTCGCCAGGAACGCCGCCGCCGACACGAGCAGCAGAACCACTCCTGGTCGCGCCACGACTCGCGACGACGTGCCGGTGCTGGCGGTCATGACGCCTTGCCTCACAGCGCTCGGGAATGTTGAACGAGGCTGACTATAGCCGACCATAGGCAGAGTGAGGTTCGCTGCGGAACTTCGAAATATCCGGTGCTGTTCTCCGCGCCGTGTGATCTGGGGCCCAGGCGGGCGCGACGATCTCGGCGAGTTCGGGGGTGACCGCATCACGTCTCGGAAGGGTGTGCAGGCCGCCCACGCCGCGTCCTTGGGCGCGGGGAGGTCGGGCGAATAGGAGGTGATCAGTCGCGTCGGTGCATGGCGGGGTTCAGCCGAATCTCGATGTCGTCGGACGTCACCTCTGGCACGGGGTCTGCTGTGGCGCGGACTTTCACGGCTCGGGCGGTGCCGGCCTCGACGAACGACAGCGGGCCGCAACCCTGCTGCAGGTGCTTGTCGCCCCACTGCATCAGCGACAGGAGCACGGGCAACAGGTCCTCGCCGGCCTCGGTCAGCCGATACTCACCGCGAACCCGACTGCCTGGTTCCTGGTAAGGAACGCGGGTGATGACCTGTGCGGACTCCAGCTGTTTGAGCGCCCGCGACACCGCGGGCGCGGAAGTCCCGATCCGCGACACGAAGTCTTCGAACCTGGTTGTGCCGTAGAAGCACTCGCGGACCACCAGGAACACCGTCTTCGTGCTCAACAGCTCAAGTACCCGCGCCGCCGAGCACCGGTCACCGATCGACCACCTGTCCCGGTCGCGCAGTCGCTCCTCGAACCCCATCGCCATTCCCGACGCAGCAGCCTTGGCGCTCCATATTCTTGGAAGGCTGAAGTGCGCTGGCCGACACCCGGCCTGCGCGGTCGCCATGGCTGATCCCGATCCCAGTGACCGCGCCTGTCTGGATTGGCTCGGTGCGAGTCGTGTGCACTGACAACTGCCGCAACCCCAGGGGAGCCCGGTCGCTTGAGTGGGCACTCCTTGACGCCTTGGTCCGGCGAGGCTGCCTTCCGCGGCGTTGCGCGATGGCCGCCGAAGTCCCTGCGGGTCCCCCTCGCATGCTGGTTTCAAACGATTGAGCGTTGTGCTCAAACGTTTGAGTACTTAGCTTCAGTGGAGCTGACTCAACGGAGAGGCTCCGCAGATGACCAATGTGCACGCCGCACGACAGCGCCAGGCGGTGCGCGCCTTCGGATGGCGCGACCGGGTCGGCTACCTGTTCGGCGACCTCGGCAACGACTTCACCTTCATCTTCGCCTCGGCGTACCTGACCGTGTACTACACCAACGTCGCCGGGCTCAACGCGGCGCACGTGGGCACCGTGTTCCTGATCGCCAGGCTGATCGACGCGTTCACCGACGTGGGCTGGGGCCGGTTCCTCGACCGGCACAGTCCTGGCCGAGGTGGTCGTTTCCGGCCCTGGATCGCTCGGATGGCGATCCCCGTGGCGGTGGCGAGCACGTTGATGTACGCGCCGTTCACCGCCGACTGGGACTACCCGGTCAAACTCGGCTACGCGGCGGCGACCTACCTCGTGTGGGGGTCGATCTTCTACACGACCACGAACATCTCCTACGGCTCGATGGTCTCGGTCATCAGCGAGGACCCGCGCCACCGCGCATCGCTGTCGGTGTTTCGCGGGCTCGGGGCCAACAGTGCCGGGTTGATCGTGTCCCTGGTGCCGCCGCTGCTCATCTACGGGATGGTCGACGGCAGGTCGCAGATCGTGCCGTTCCGGTTCTTCGCCACCGCGCTCGTGTTCTCGGCGTGCGCGGCGTTGTTCTACTTCCTGTGCCACGCCGGAGTGCGCGAGCGAGTTGAAGCGCCGGAGCCGACCGAGCGACGTGGCTTCGGCCGCCTGCTGCGGGTGCTCGCCGGTAGTCGACCGCTGCTCGTGGTGATCGCGTCGAACATCGTCATCATGCTGGCGAGCCTGTTCCTGTCGACGATGGCCGCGTACCTGTGGCTCTATCACTTCAACAACGGGGCGATGTCCGGACCGTCGCAGCTGGCGATGTACGTGCCCGGTCTCCTCCTCGCACCCATCGCCGCGCGCATCGCTTCGCGGTTCGGCAAGAAGGAAGTGCTCATCGCCGCACTGCTCGGCGCGGCGGCCGTCTACCTCCTGCTCTACGCGCTGCGGGTCAGCGACCCGTGGGTCTTCGTCGCGCTGAACCTGCTGGCGGGCTTCGGGATCGGGTTCTACAACCTGCTCGTCTGGGCAGTCATCGCCGACGTCATTGACTCCGAGGAACTGCGCAGCGGCGAGCGCGACGACGGATCGATCTACTCGATCAACACCTGGGCTCGCAAGGTGGGCCAGGCCGTTTCCGGCGGTATCGGTGGCTACGCCCTGGCGTTCGTCGGATTCCAGAGCGGCAATCCCGTCCAGAGCCGCTCCACCGTCGAGGGGATCTACGCGCTGGCGACACTGGTGCCCGGGGTGCTGTTCGCCGTTGCTGCCGCCGTGCTGATGCTGTTCCCGCTCAACAGAGCCCGAGTCGCCGCCCAGACGGCGGAGCTCGACGCCGCGCATGCCGCGCGGAACCGGGAGGCATGATGCGTCCGACCCTGAAGGACGTCGCCGAGCGCGCCGGCGTGTCGGTCTCGACGGTGTCCTACGCCCTCAACGACTCCTCGAAGGTGGTGCTGTCGGCCGAAACCCGGGCGCGCGTGCGGCGCATCGCCAAGGAGCTCGGCTACATCCCCAACAGCGTCGCCCGGTCGCTGCGCTCCCGATCCAGCCACACGGTCGGGATGCTGGTGACCAAACCTCTCACCAATCCGCGCTTCGCGGCGATCGTGCAGGGAGCAAGCGTCGCGCTCGCCGAGGAGCGGATGCACCTCACCATCCTCTCCGATCCCTCCAGCGACGCCTACCTCGAGGACTACCGCAGCGGCAGGCTCGACGGCATCGTGTTCGTCGGGCACGACGACGAAGCGGTACCGCACGCCTTCGCCGAAGCCTCGCGACTGGAGGGTCTGCCGTTCGTCGCGCTCGACTGCGGCCCAGCCGCGGACAACGCTTCCTACTCCACAGTGGACTTCGATTACGCTCTTGGTGCGCGGCAGATGATCGAACACGTCGCCGGACGCGGTTGCCGCGTCGTGCTGCACGTCCAGCCCGAGGTCCCCTCGCGCGCCAACCGGCAACGGGAACAGGCGGTGCTGCGCGCGCTCGCCGAGCACCCCTCGCTGTCCCTCGGGGTCGTCTCGACCGGCCTGACCAGCGAGCGGCTGCGGGAGTTCGAAACATCCCCGACGAACGCCGACGACTACGCGCGCGAGGTCGCCCAGCGGGTCGGCACCGCCCTCGCGGCGACGCACGAGGAGCCGGACGCGGTCGCCGTGGTGTGCTCGTGGGGTGCGGACGTGGAAGCGGTGATGTCGACGGCCCGGGTGCGCGCCGATGGAATCTTCGTCGGCGCGATGGCAGGCGGAACGCCCTCGCCGCGGATCTGGCCCAACCTCGCCTACGCGCGCCTCCCGCTGGAACGAGCCGGAGCGCAGAGCGCGCGACTGCTGATGCAGGAAGTCCTCGGCGGTCCGCACGAACACCTCGTGCTCGAACCCGAGCTGGACGCCTCCTGACAGCGCGATGACCAACCAGAGAGAGCAGGAACCGGTGACACGCACGAACATCGTCTTCATCATGTCCGACGACCACGCGGCGCACGCGATCTCGGCCTACGGCAGTCGCGTCAACAAGACCCCGCACCTGGACCGGATCGCCGATGAAGGCATGCGGATGGACGCGACGTACTGCACCAACGCGATCTGCAGTCCCTCCCGCGCGACGATCCTCACCGGGACTTACAGCCACATCAACGGAGTCTCGTCCATCTGGACCGAAATGGACTACCGGGTACCCACCTTCGTCGAATCCTTGCGGGAGCACGGTTACGCCACAGCGCTGTTCGGCAAGTGGCACCTCGGCGAACACGGGACCTCGCTGCCGCGCGGGTTCGACGACTGGAAGATCTTCCCCGGGCAAGGCGACTACGTCGACCCCGAGATGATCGACGCCGATGGCACCTCGACGATGCCGGGCTACGCCACCGACATCGTCACTGACCAGGCGATCGACTGGATCGACAACCGCGACCAGGACAAGCCCTTCTGCCTGATGGTGCACCACAAAGCACCGCACCGGCCATGGGTCCCGGATGAGAAGCACCGGCACCTCTACGCCGACGGCGCCATCCCGGAGCCCGAGACGTTCTTCGACGATCACGCCACCCGCAGCAAGGCCGTGCGCGGCGTGCACATGACCATCGCCGACGACCTGGGCGCCGACGACCTCAAGTCCGACGTTCCCGAACACCTTCGCGGTCCGGAGAACCGTGAGGCGCGGATGCGCTGGAAGTACCAGATCTACATGCGCGACTATCTGCAGTGCATCCAGTCCATCGACGACAACGTCGGACGTCTGCTCAACCACCTCGACGACGCCGGGCTCGCCGCGAACACGCTCGTCGTCTACACCTCCGACCAGGGCTTCTTCCTGGGTGACCACGGCTGGTTCGACAAACGGCTGATGTTCGATCAGTCGCTCCAGATGCCCATGCTCCTCCGCTGGCCCGAGCAGATCGCCGCAGGAAGCCGGCGCGAGGAGATCATCACCAACGCCGACTTCGCGCCGACATTCCTGGACGCCTGCGGCCTAGACGTCGCAGACGTGCTGCCGGCCGCGCAGGGACGCAGCTTCCTCCCGCTGCTGCGCGGCGAACAGGTCACCGACTGGCCGGACGCCGCCTACTACCGGTACTGGGAGCACGACGATCCCATCCACAACGCACCCGCCCACTACGGCATCCGCACCGCCGACCACAAGCTCATCCACTACTACGGTGCCGGGCTGGGCGTGCCCGGCGCCTCGGAACGGATCTTCGAACCCGAGTGGGAACTCTACGACCTCCGCAACGATCCAGCCGAGCTGAACAACCTCGCCGACGATCCCGCGCATGCCGAGATCCGCCGCGATCTGGAGGCGAAACTGGCCGAATACCAGCGGCACTACGCCGACGAGCCCTACACCGGGCCAGGCACGCCGCAGCCGCAGTGGGGCCCGCACGACGCCGACATGCTGGCCAGAGTCGAGAAGTACGTCGCAGGCATCCGCGCGACGAGCTGACGTTCAACAGAGGGGATACCAACGCATGACTGCCACCGATGACCACCTCGATGACCTCGTCGGCAAGCTCGGGCTGGAGGACAAGGTCCGATTGTTGACCGGGCGGGATTTCTGGACGACGTGGCCAATCGAGGAGATCGGATTGCGGCGGATGATCGTCTCGGACGGTCCGAGCGGGGTGCGTGGCGAGGTGTGGGACGAGCGGTCACCGTCCCTGAACCTGCCGTCGGCGACCTCGTTGTCCTCGACTTGGGACACCAGCATCGCTGCGCGTTACGGCGCGATCGCCGCCGTCGAAGCTCGCCGTAAGGGAGTGGACGTGGTGCTGGGACCGACGATCAACCTGCACCGCTCCCCCCTGGGCGGCAGGCATTTCGAGGCGTTCAGCGAGGACCCCCTGCTGACCGCCCGGCTCGCTGCCTCCTACGTGCGGGGGTTGCAGGACAACGGCGTAGGGGCCACGCCGAAGCACTACGTGGCCAACGACTTCGAGACCGACCGGTTCACCGTCGACGTGCGGTTGAGCGAACGCGCTCTGCGCGAGGTCTACCTGCGGGCGTTCGAGGACGCGGTGGTGCAGGAGCGGGCGTGGTTGGTGATGAGCGCCTACAACTCGATCAACGGTGCCACGGCAACCGAGAACGAGCTGCTGGAGACACCGCTGAACAGCGAGTGGGGCTTCGACGGTGTGGTGATCAGCGACTGGACGGCTGTGCGCAGCCTTCGGAGCGCGGAGCACTCCCAGGACCTGGTGATGCCGGGCCCGGAAGGGCCGTGGGGTGAGGCGCTGGTCGAGGCGGTCCGCGGCGGCGTCATCGTCGAAGCCGTCGTGGATCGCAAGGTGCGCCGCATCCTGCGCCTGGCGGCTCGAGTCGGCGCGCTGGAGGGCTTCGAACCGGTCCGGCCGGTACGTTCGGAGGACGGGGTCGCCTTCGCCCGGGAGGCCGCTGCGGAGGGCTCCGTCCTGCTGGCCAACGACGGGGTCCTGCCGCTGTCCGACCCCGCTCGCATCGCGGTGATCGGCCACAACGCGCTTCACGCCCGAACCCAGGGCGGCGGGAGCGCCACCGTGCTCCCCGAACGCGTCGTGTCCCCGCTGGAAGGCGTGCGGGCGGCGTTCCCGGGCGCCGAGGTGTCCTACTCACTGGGCGCGATCGTGCAGGAAGGGCTGGCTGAGCTCGACCGTGACGCGATGCGCAACCCCGTCACCGGCGAGCCCGGGGCGCGAGTCGAGATGCTCGACGCCGAGGGCGCACTGCTGTTCACCGAGGACCGGCTGGCCAGCGGCCTGGTCTACTTCGGCGGAGACGCGCCCATCGGCGAGCTGGCGACCTTGGTATTCGAAACCGACTACACACCAACCAATCCCGGCCCGCAGCGCATCGGCTTCGCGTCGGTAGGCACCGGGCGCGTCCTCGTCGACGGCGAGCTGCTCGCCGAGCACACCACCGAAGCCGTCGGGACCGACCTCGGCGCAGCCTTCCTGTCGCCTCCAGCGGTGTCGGCACCGGTGCATTTCCGCTCCGGGCGCAGCGTGCGGCTGCGCGTGGAGTTCAGCCCGCAGCGGATGGGCGGTGGCCTGAGCAACGCCTTGAGCATCACCATCGGCACCGAACCGGCGGACGTGGACGCCGACGAGCTCATCGCCGAGGCCTCCCGCGCCGCAGCCGAGGCCGATGCCGCGGTGGTCGTGGTGGGCACGAACTCCCGCGTCGAATCGGAAGGCTACGACCGCACTGATCTGAGCCTCCCCGGGCGTCAGGACGACCTCGTGCGCGCGGTGCTGACGGCGAATCCGCGCACCATCGTGCTCGTCAACGCGGGGGCTCCAGTGCTGCTGCCGTGGCGGGAGCACGCCGCGGCGATTGTGCTCAACTACTTCGCAGGCCAGGCCTACGGCTCGGCCGTAGGCGACATCCTCACAGGCGCTCGCGAGCCCGGCGGCAGGCTGCCCACCACGTGGCCAGCCGCGATCGACGACGTCCCGGTGCTGAACGTGACTCCCATGAACGGGGCGCTCGCCTACGACGAGGACGTCCACATCGGCTACCGCGCCTGGCTGCGCGCCGGGACGACACCGGCCTACCCGTTCGGCCACGGGCTCGGATACACGACCTGGGATCTCACCGACGTCACCACGACCGATTTCACCGACGGCATCGCCACGGTTGGCCTGACCGCGCACAACACCGGCAACCGAGCGGGCAAGCACGTCGTGCAGGTGTACGCGTCGCGTCCCGATTCCGCGGTCGATCGCCCCGTCCGCTGGCTCGTTGGCTTCGCCACCGTCCGCGCCCAAGCCGGGGAAGCGGTGAAGACGCGCGTCCCAGTGCACGAGCGCGACCTGGCCCACTGGGACGACGGTTGGAAGCACGAGCCGGGCGAGTACACCCTGCACATCGGGTCAAGCGCCCTCGACATCTCTACGACCACCTCGCTGCGGGCCTTCTAAGCGGAATCACGAACCGACTTGCTGGACACACGTTGATCGAGGACTTCGTCACCGCCGCTGATCACGGTCCGGTAGGAGCCCTTGAGCTCGTCGGCGGTGAGGGCGTTCCGTCGTGGGTTGGTGAAGCCTCGCCCCCTTGACGGTTACGTGTTGCGGTGGCGAGCGGTTTTGTGGGTGTACATGTCGAGATCAGCGGCGTGGAGTAGGTCGGATGCCGGCAAGGTGGCGTTAGTGGTGGTCGCGAGTCCCGCCCTGGTAGTCCGTTCTAGATGTGGCGATCGGGTTACACGTCAGCTGGTGGTGGAGTCTGGGTTGGCCCAGCGTCCCCGGACTTGGCTGATGTGGGCCCGCATCACTGATTCAACTGCGTTCTGATCACGTGATTCGATGGCGTCGACGATGGCGTGGTGTTCGTTCGCGACGTCGACGAGTTCTCCGCGTTCGCGGAGCGCTGTCAGTCCGAACAGGCGCGTGTGGGCGCGGAGGTCTGACACGAGGTTGGTCATGCGCGGGTTGTTGGCGTAGGAGAGCAGACGCAGGTGGAAGACGCGGTCGGCTTCTGTGTAGTCGACCAGGTCACCGGCCTCGGCATGGGTGACGATGTTCTGGGCGAGTTCCCGCAGCTCGGCGAAGTCACCTTGCGGGATGATGGGAGTGACTTTGCTGACTGCGGGTGGTTCGATCAGCAGTCGGATCTCGGTGATCTGGTCGAGGTCGGCTTCGCTGATTTCGGTAACTCGGAAGCCCTTGTTGGGCACGATCTCGACGAGGTCCTCGCGCACCAGGTCGAGCATGGCCTCACGGACAGGCGTGGCCGAGACCCCGAATCGTGCGGCGAGCGAAGGTGCCGAATACACGACGCCTGGCTCCATCTCACCGGAGATGATCGCAGCCCGCAGCGCCCGCCCCACGCGGTCACGCATGCTGACCTTTTCCATCTGAACCAGCTTCGGAGCCACCTTCACCTCCACGATTTGTCACCACATGGTATGTGACGTGGTACTGCTGGCGCTGAGCCCTCTCCCACGCGCCACACCCGGTTCACTTGTGCTGAGGCGTCTCGGCGAGTTGTTCGAGTGGAATGGGGGCGGTGAAGGACTGTTTGGCGGTGGGTCGCAGGTCATCGCCAGTGAGCTCGCGGCCTTCCTGGGCGGCGGCGAGCTTGGCTGAGGCGAAACCGCAGACTCGGCCTTGGCACCAGCCCATTCCTGGACGTGCCATCAGCTTGACTGTGCGGGCGTCGCCCGCCCCGAGCTCGTCGCGGACAGCAGATACCTGCTGGTAGGTGACTTCCTCGCAGCGGCAGACCGTTGTCTCGGCGCGCAGCCATTCGTGCCAGTGGCGCGGAACGGGGTGTGCGGTGTGCATGGCCGTGGCGAAGCGTCGGTAGCGGGTGATGCGTCTCTGCAGCGTTTGGACGTTTTTCTGCGAGACCTGCATCTGCTGGTCTCGCGCGGCTACCAGGCCGGCCAATTCGCCTTCGGCGACCGCCAACAATGCTCCGCCGACGCCGGTGGCCTCGCCGGCGACGTAGACCCCGGGCACGGTCGCCCGCTGCTCTGCGTCGACGACCGCCACGAGTGAGTCGTCGATGTCCTTGCGGGTTGCGGCGCCGGTTGCGGTGATGAGTTCCAGGGATGGCGTGAAGCCCCACCCGAGCGCGACGAGGTCGACGTTGGCGGTGTCCACCTTCTCGCAGACTCGTCCGTGGCGATCCAGCCGTGACAGTTCGACGGACTGGACGGCTTCGGAGCCGTGGATCGCGGTGATCGCGGTTCGCTGCCGGTACGGGATGCGGTGGCGGATCAGTCCGGCGGTGTACTCGATGGCCTCGCGTGCTTTGGAGGGGACCGCTGCGGCGGCTAGCGGATTGCGTGACCACCCTGTGATCGATCCGGCTTCGCAGACGGCGACGACGTCCGCACCTGCCTGGGCCAGGCCGGTGGCCACGGGTAGCAGGAAGGGGCCTGTTCCGGCGACGATCGCGCGACGGCCAGCCAAGGTGCGGTGGGCCTTGAGCAGGGCTTGGACGCCGCCGGCCGCCATAACTCCGGGAAGATCCCACCCGTGGATCGGCAGCTGGCGGTCGTAGCCGCCTGGGCAGAGGATCAACGCGTCGGTGGTGACAGAGTGCGGGGCCTCGACGCCGGTGTGGGTGGCTTCAGCGTAGGCGGTGGTCAGGTGCAAGGTGTGGGTTGGCCTGTCGTTTTCGCTGGTGGGGCGTTCGACGAACCAGACCTGGCGGCGTGGCAAGTGGGTGATCTGCTGCCGTGCGCTGAGCTGGTGAAGCCGTGCACGCAGGTCGGTGAAGGTGGACCAGTCGTGGTGGCCGAGCGATTCGTCGTCGCGTGGCGCGGCCTCGTCGGGATGGCGCCAGTACTGGCCGCCAGGCTGTTCCCCGGCGTCGACGAGCACGACCCGGCGCCCAGCCTCGGCCGCAGCGACAGCGGCGGCGAGCCCGGCTGGGCCCGCTCCGACCACGGCGACGTCGTAGCGGGGCCTCGCGGATGCGGTGTTGGGGTCGTGCTCAGTCATCGGTGTCGTCTCCAGTCTCGAATGGCCCGTGACCGAGCACGGTGCTCGACAGCGCCATGCCGGGCCGCGCCGGGACCAGGCAGGCGCGCTGGTTCGGTACGCCGTCGACGGTGATCAGGCAGTCGTAGCAAATACCGATCCCGCAGAACAGACCACGAGGCCGGTGGTGGACGCGTGTCGTGCGCCAGGACCGGATCCCGGCGTTGGCCAGAACCGAACCGACGCTCTGACCCGCGATCGCCGGAAGCGGGCGGCCGTCGAAGAGGACCTCGAAACGCTTCGGGTCGGTCGTGCTCGTGGCGGGGTCGTGCTGGTGGTGGGTAGGACTCATGATGCCTCCACGAGGTCGAAGCGTTCGGGTGCGAACGGCGCAAGGTCGAGATCGGGTTCTTTGCCGGTCATCTGCTGGACCAGCAGTTTCGCCGAGCCGACAGCAAGCCCGATGCCGGCGCCTTCGTGCCCCGAGGCGTGCCACAAACCGGGCGCGCGCGGATCGTGGCCGATCACGGGCAGGTGGTCGGCGCAGTACGGGCGGAATCCGTGGTAATTGCGCATGATCTTGGTGCTGGCCAGCGCGGGATACAGGCTCATGGCCTTGCCCGCGATCTGGCGCAGCGCGGGCAGCGAGACGGTGGAGTCGAATCCGACCCGCTCGCGTGAGGACCCGATGAGGATGGTGCCTGCCCGGGTGCCCTCGATGACCGTGGAGGTCTGCAGCCCTTCATCTGAGGAGGTGGTGCTGGCGACGTAGTCGCCGGAGTAGACCTTGTGGAATACCGTCCGCGGAAGTGGCTCGGTGATCAGCACGAACCCGCGCCGAGGGAGGATCGGCACCCGCACACCAGCAAGTTGGGCGATGTTTCCGGCCCAGGTTCCGGCGGCGTTGATGACGTGGCCAGACTGGATCGCGCCCCGGCTGGTGACGACACCGATCACCGCGTCGCCGTCGCGGAGCATGTCGGTGACCTCGGCGCGCGTCCAGATCTGGGCGCCGCGCTTTCGGGCGAGACGGATCAGGTGCGCCGCCATGAGCATGGGCTGGACCTGGCAGTCTTGTGGGTAGAACGCGGCTGCGGTCAGATCTTTGGTGATGTGCGGTTCGTAGGCGTGAACCTCATCAGCGGCGACGTTGGTTACTTCGATCCCGGCGTCGCGCTGACGCTGGGAGAGTTCGGCGAGATTCTGGGCCCCATCCTCGGTGGCGGCGACGATCAAGCCACCTTTGTTCTCGAACTCCCACAGGTGGTTGTGCGGGTCGAGATCAGAGCGCCAAACCTGGTTCGAATATAGGGCCAGATCGAGTTCGTGCCCGGCTTCCTTGTCCGAGACCAGTAGGTTGCCCTCGCAGGCGCTGGTGGTCCCGCTGGAAATCTCGCCGCGCTCGACGACGTGGACGCGCAGGCCTTGCTCGGTGGCGAAGTAGGCGCACGCGGCGCCGAGCGCGCCTGCGCCGATGATGACGACATCAGCGGTGTGGGCCATCGCTGCCTCCGTTGGTCGGTTCCGGACGATGGGGGAGTTTCGCGGAGCTGCAATTCAGAGCTCGAAACCCGCCGGGAAGGGGTCGGAGGGATCGAGCATGTACTGAGCGGTTCCGGTGACCCAGGCACGTCCGGTGATCGTTGGAACCACCGCGGTGCGACCACCAACTTCGGTTTGCTCGACGAGTCTGCCGACGAAGGTCGTGCCGATGAAGGATTCGTTGGTGAAGTCGGTGTCGAGAGCGAGTTCGCCGCGGGCGTGCAGCTGCGCCATCCGAGCGCTGGTGCCAGTGCCGCACGGCGAGCGGTCGAACCAGCCCGGGTGGATGGCCATCGCGTGTCGTGAGCGTTGAGCGGTCGAGCCGGGCGCTTTGAGATAGACGTGGTGACAGCCGGAGATGTCGGGCCGTTCGGGGTGCACTAGCGGAGTCTGCTCGTTGATCGCCGACATGATGGCCAGGCCGGCGTCGAGGAGCTGTCGTTTGGCCGCGCGCTCGAACGGCAGTCCTAGCGTCTCCAAGTCAACGATGGCGTAGAAGTTGCCACCGAAGGCGATGTCGCAGACGACCGGGCCGAAACCCGGAACGTCGATCTTCTGATCGAGCACATGGCTGAACGATGGCACGTTCTTGATCGTCACCGACTCGGCGTGCCCGTCGCGGACCGCGACGTCGGCAACCACCAGGCCCGCGGGAGTATCGAGACGGACCTGGGTGACGGGTTCGATCACCGGCACCATCCCGGTTTCGACCAGAACGGTGGCGGTGCCGATGGTGCCGTGACCGCACATCGGCAGCAGCCCGGAGACCTCGATGAACAACACACCCCAGTCGGCATCAGGGAGGGTCGGTGGCTGCAGGATCGATCCGGACATCGACGCGTGACCTCGGGGCTCGCACATCAGCAGGGTGCGCAGGTCATCGCTGTTCTCGATGAACCACTGCCTCCGCTCGGCCATCGTCGCCCCGGGAATGACCCCGACGCCCCCGGTGATGACTCGGGTGGGCATGCCCTCGGTGTGTGAATCGACGGCGTGCAGGACGCGACTGGTCCTCATCGACCGCTCCTTTCGACTGCGAACACGGCCCAGGCCGGTTCGGGTAGCTCATTTCTGCAGGATGCCGTTGACGCGGCGGGGCACCAGCGTGGTGGGGGAGTCGGCCAGCTCGTCGGGTAGCAGGTGCTGCGGGTAGTTCTGGAACGCCACGGCGCGCAGGAAGCGGGCGATCCCGGCGGTGCCGACCGAGGTGGTCGCAGGGGCGGTCGTTGCCGGGTACGGGCCGCCGTGCTGCTGCGCGTAGGTCACCGACACGCCAGTGGGCCACTGGTTCCACAGCAGGCGGCCGGCCTTGTTGACCAGGACCCGGGTGAGGTCGGCGGCAACAGCGTCGGTCTCCTCGGCGATCAGCGTTGCCGTGAGCTGGCCGTCAATGGCCTCAGCGACATCGACGAGTTCCTGCTCGTCGTCGTAGGTCACCACCAGTGCGGTCGGACCGAAGCACTCGGTGAACAGCTCGTCAAGGTGGGCCAGCAGAGTGGCGACGTCCGTGGCGAGCAAGGTCGGCGTCGGGGCGTTGCCCTCGGGACTCGGGCCGCGGCGAAGGACCCCAATGCCGGGCTTGGAGCTCAGTCGCTCGAGGGTTTCGTGGAAGCCCATCACGATGCGTTCGTTGAGCAGCGGCGCCGACTGCGACAGCTCGGTGCCGCGCAATGCTTCGGTGACCGTTGCTCCAGAGGGGACCAGCAGCAGGCCGGGCTTGGTGCAGAACTGTCCTGAGCCGAGGGTGAAGGAGCCAGTGAACTCCGAGGCGATCTCAGCTCCCCGGGCCGCATCGGCTGCGCGGGTGACGAAGACGGGGTTGACGCTGCCCAGCTCGCCGAAGAACGGAATGGGTTCAGGGCGAGAGCTGGCGATGTCGAACAGGGCACGACCACCGGCAATGGACCCCGTGAACGCCCCAGCCTTGACGTGTGGGTTTGAGAGGGCGGTCCGACCGGCTTCGGCACCCCAGACCAACTCGAACAGCCCAGACGGGGCGCCCGCACTCTGCAGTGCCGTGCGCACGACGGCTCCAGTGGTCGCCGACAGGTCCGGGTGCCCGGAATGCGCCTTGAGGATCACCGGGCACCCCGCGGCAAGTGCGGAGGCGGTGTCACCACCGGCGACGCTGAAGGCGAACGGGAAGTTGCTGGCCGCGAAGACCACGACCGGTCCGAGCGGCACCTGGGAGCGGCGCAGCTCCGGGCGCGGCGCGCCCATCGGCCACTCAGGGTCCGCATGGTCGATCCGAGCGTCGAGATAGCCACCCTCGCGGACCGTTTCGGCGAAGAGCCGAAGTTGGAAGCTCGTGCGCTTGAGCTCGCCGTTCAGCCGGCCCTCAGGGAGGTGGGTTTCGCGTTGCGCGATGGGGATGAGCACCGACGCGGCATCCTCGAGAGCATCGGCGATCGCCTCGAGCACCCGGCTGCGTTCGGCGCGGTCGGTGTTCGCCCAGATGCGGCTCGCTTCGGCGGAAGCTGCGACGATCCGATCGACTTCCTCATCGGTGGTCGGTTCTGCCGGAGCCATGAGCGCGCGAGCCAGGCCTGTCTCGGTGGTCGTCATCGGGGTGCCTTCCCATGGGGTTGCGCGTGGTCGTGAGGAGGGGGCGTCAGCCGGGATGGCTCGTGAACGGCGCGGCCCGTGCAGGGTCGGAGTAGGGGGTGGGACGGTAACGACCGTCCCACCCCCTACTGCTTACTTGTAGCCCTTGGCCAGGGCGTTCTTGGTGTCGGCGGTGACCTGCTCGGCGATCTCCGGAGCCAGCGGCGAACGCGGCGGGCGGCACTTGCCACCCTTGCGGCCGATCACGTCCATCGACAGCTTGATCGCTTGCACGAACTCGGTCTTGGAGTCCCACCGCAGCAGCGAGTGCAGGTCGCGGTACATCGGCAGTGCCTTGGCAATATCGGCCGGATCGCCGGAAGTGGCCAGGTTGTACAGCTCGAGGCTGGCTTCGGGCAGTGCGTTGGGATAACCCGCAACCCAGCCCACCGCGCCGGCCAGGCCCAGCTCCAGGAGAACGTCGTCGGTGCCAACCAGCAGGTCGAGACCGGGGGCGAGCTCCTTGATCTCGTAGGCCCGTCGCACGTCGCCGGTGAACTCTTTGACTCCGACGATGTAACCCTCCGAGTGCAACTCGGCCAAGAGCGCAGGGGAGAGGTCGATCTTGGTGTCGAAGGGGTTGTTGTAGGCCACGATCGGAATCCCGACCTCTGCGGCAATCCGGTAGTGCTTCACGATCGCTGCGCGGTCGGCGCGGTAGACGTTCGGCGGCAGCATCAACACCGAGTGCGCGCCCGCCTCGGCGGCGTGCTCCACCCAGCGGCGGGTTTCGAGGGCGCCGTAGGCGGCGACACCGGGCATCACGTGGAAGCCCTCCGGCGCAGCCTCGACCGCGGTGGTCACGACGCGAGCGCGTTCCTCGGCGGCCAGGGTCTGGTACTCGCCCAGCGAGCCATTCGGCGTGATGCCGTGCAGGCCGTTCGCGGCGAGCCATTGGACGTGCTCGGCGAAGCCGTCGTAGTCGACCGAAAGGTCGTCGTTGAACTGCAGGGCCGAGGCGACATGGATGCCGTGCCAGGGCTTGAGCTGCTCGGTCATCGAGCCTCCGCTTCTTTTAAGAACGAGATGCGAACAGGAGTAGTATGTGACATTGCACTCTGGTCCGCAAGAGGTTATTGTCATGTGACATGGCACACCGAGGCGGCCTCTCGAGCCTGGGGCAACATCGACTGCCCCTTCGTTCGGAGGTGGGTCCCCCAGGTCCCCGTTGACGCCGGTGAGGTTCCCCTCGGTCCCGCCAAGCGTTGTTGCGCATGTTTTGCAGATGAGGCTAGACACCCAGGCTGGTGCAATGTTACATGTCACACCTCGCATTCGCTGACTCGATGAGGAGGACTCGCGGATGGAACTGTTGACACAGGTCAACGATTGGCTCTGGACGCCACTGGTCGCCCTGGTGCTGGGCTTCGGGCTGCTGCTGACGTTCCAGACCCGATGCATGCAGATCCGTCTGCTTCCGACGATGTTTCGACAGCTGGTGCGGGGGGAGAAGTCCGAGGAAGGCATTTCCCCGTTCCAAGCGCTGTCGCTGACGTTGTCGAGTCGGGTCGGCGTCGGCAATATCGCCGGTGTTGCGACCGCGATCGCCGCGGGCGGACCGGGGGCCCTGTTTTGGATGGCCGTGATGGCCTTCCTCGGTGGTGCGACGGCGTTCGTGGAATCCACCCTCGCCCAGATTTACAAGCGCCGGATCGACGGGCAGTTCCGTGGCGGCATGCCGTACTACATCGAAAAGGGTCTCGGACTGCGCAAGGTCGCCGTCGTCGCGGCCGTCGTGGCGGCGCTGCTGTACGCGATGCTGGCGCCCGGCGTTCAATCCAACGCCATCTCCGGCAGCTTCGAGTCGGCTCTGGGCGTTGACCCGCTGATCAGCGGGCTTGTCATCACGGCCGCCCTGGCGTTCATCATCGTCGGCGGACGGCAGCGCATCGTGAAGTTCGTCGAGGTCATCGTGCCGTTCATGGCAGGCGGCTACATCCTCGCAGCCGTGATCGTGCTCGCCTCCAACGTGACCGCGCTGCCCGGCGCCGTGGGACTCGTGCTCTCGAGCGCATTTGGTGCCCACTCGATCTATGGGGGCATCCTGGGTTCGGCGATCGCATGGGGGGTGCGTCGCGCGTTGTTCTCCAACGTTGCTGGCGTCGGCGAAGGCACTTACGGTTCGGCCGCCGCCCAGGTTTCGCACCCGGCCAAGCAGGGCCTGGTGCAGTGTTTCTCGATCTACATCGACACCTTGTTCATCTGCATGGCAACGGGACTGATGATCATCGTGACCGGCGCCTACAACGTTGAGCCAGCGGGCGACCCCGCCCTGGCGTCGAACCTGCCCGGTGTGGAGGCGGGCCCGGCCTACACCCAGGCTGCGATGGACTCCGTATTCGCAGGCACCGGTGGTTCCTTCGTCGCGGTGGCAATCGCCCTGTTCGCATTCTCCACGCTGGTGGCCTTCTACTACATCAGCGAAACGAACGTGGCCTACGTGCTCGGCCGGACCCCGACCGCAGCCACCGCCATCCTCAAGGTTGTCCTGCTCGGGATGACCTTCTGGGGCTCCGTGCAGTCCGCCGACCTGATCTGGGCAGTTGGAGACATCGGCTACGCATCCCTGGCCTGGGTCAACATGCTGTGCTTGCTGTTTTTGGCCAAGCCAGCGCTGCGGGCCCTGCGTGACTTCGATGCCCAGCGGCGGCGCGGCCTGGATCCGACCTTTGATCCTGCCTCGATCGGCATGTCCGACCTCGACTGCTGGAACACCGGCGTCGGAACGAACTCGGCAGCTGGAGCCTCGGCCGAAGATCGGAGTCGTTGATGAGCGGTAAGCGAGACCCGCACGTCCGTTCGGGAGCGTCCCACAGATGTGGGTTGCGCTGGGCATGCTGCTGTCGACCCTGTCGATGGCTGGTCTGGCTTCAGCTCACACCCGAGCAGTTCCAGGGCGGGCGGTGGTCGTGGCAGCCGGGGCAAAGTTCGCCGAAACGGGCCTCGCAGCGTCGAACGGAGCGGAGCTGGCCAGCATTGGGCGGGCTCTTGCCTGCGGAGGCGTCCGACGATGGTCAGGTGCGAGCTGCTGCGGCGAGTTCTGCGATCAGCGTGCGGGCTGCGGGCAGTACTTCCGGGTGGGGCATGCGCATGTCCGGTGATCCGATGCCGAGGTGGTGCAACGCCAGTTTGATCCCCTGCGGTGTGCCGGCCAGTGCCCGCAGGACCTCGTCGGCGCGGGTCTGGGCAGCAGATTCGGCGTTGGCGTCGTCGGCGGCGACGGCATCGGCCAGGGCCATGAACGGTTCGGGGAATGCCGAGGACAGGCCCGAGACCACCCCTGCGCCTCCGGCGTGGACGACGTTCGCGAGGTCGGTGTCGGCGCCTGACCAGAGTTCTGCGGCCGGGGGAAGCGCGTGGCGGTACCGGGCGAAGTTGTTCGCGGCGGTGCCGCTCAGCTTGGCGCCCGCGACTCCGGTCTGGGCCGCGATCGCGGCGAAGTCATCCGGTCCGATCTCGACGCCGGACCTCTCTTCGAACAGGTAGCCGTAGAGGGCTGAACCGGTTTCGCGCGCGGCGTCGGCGATCGCCGCGAAGTGCCTGTGAACGGCGGCCGCGTCCGAGGGCAGGTAGTAGGGCGTGAGGGCTGCGAATCGCCGAGCGCCCAGTGCTGCCGCGTCGCGCAGGATCGCCACGGCCTCGCGGGTGCTCGCCGCCCCGGCGTGCACGACGACCCGGTCCGGTCCGAACGCAGCCACCGCGGCCTCGGCGAGCGTGCGGCGTTCCGCGCGCGAGAGGGCGGGGAACTCTCCCGTGGTTCCCGCGATGAACACGCCGTCCACCCGCCCCGCGAGGTGCGCCAGCAGCTTGCCCGTCGCAGCGTTGTCCAGTTCGCCGTCGCGGTCGAACAGCGTTGGTGTCGCGGCCAGTACTTCGGCGCGACGGCGGGGTGCGGGTGCGGCGGGCATGTTGCTCCCTCGTGTTGTCAGGTGAACCGGGTCCAGCGCCGGACGAGCCGGGCGGACGTTGCCGCCGGTCGGCGGACCCGAATCGGCGGGGGATGCTCGGAGTGTCAGGAACGGACGCGACCGGGCTCGTCCATCGCGTTCGCCGAACGCGTCCGGCGGGTCTTGCGGGCACGGGCGAGCAGCGGTGTCACCAGGCCGATCGCCGCCAGCGCCAGCAGCGCCGCTGAGACCGGCTGCGTCACCAGGATGGACGGGCCGTCGATGATGAGCGCTCGGCGGAGGTTCGCCTCGGCCAACGGTCCCAGCAGCAGCCCCAGGACCACCGGCCCGGCGGGGAATCCGGTGCGCTTCATGATGAGGCCGACGACGCCGGAGGCGAGCATGACCCACACGGTGTAGGTGCTGTTCGTCGTGGCGTAGGTGCCGATGGTGCAGAACAGCAGGACACCGGTCCACAGGTAGTGCGGGGGGAGGTCGAGCAGCCGGACCATGCCGCGCATGCGGACGAGTCCTACGACCAGCGACAGCAGGGTGGCGATGATCATGATGGCCGCGATCGTGACGATGAGGTCCGGGCTGTCCGCGAAGAGAGACGGCCCCGGTTGCAGGCCCCAGATCACCATGGAGCCGAGCATCACGGCCATCACCGAATCGCCGGGAATCCCCAGCGCCATCGTCGTGGTCAGCGAGCCGCCCAGGGTGGCGCCGGACGCGGTGTCGGCTGCGGTGAGGCCTTCCAGCGAGCCCTCGCCGAATTTCTCAGGCTTCCTGGACATCCGCTTGGCGCGGTCCCAGCCCACCAATCCGGCGATGTCGCCACCGGCTGCGGGCAACGCGCCCACCACCGTTCCGATCGCGCTGCTGACGGCGAACGGGCGGGCGAGCTGCTTGTACTCGGTTCGCTTCGGCCACCACCGGCCGAGGCTGGAGATCGGTTTGGCGTTGCCCGGCCGGTAGGTGAGCAGCTGGTCGAAGAGCTCGGCGACGCCGAAGAGACCGATGATGACGGCGATGAACGGCAGCCCGGAGTTGAGGTCGTCGATGCCGAAGACGAACCGCTTGTCGCCGGTGATCGGGTCGCGGCCGATCGTGGCGATCGCCAGCCCGGCAACGCCGGCGAGCAGTCCTTTGAGCAGCGATCGGGAGGAGACCGACACCATCACCGTCAGTCCGAAGACGACGAGCGAGAACATCTCGGCCGGGCCGAATTCGAGCGCGAACCGGGCGATCGGTTGGGCAGCCAGGACGAAGACCACCATGGACACGAGGATGCCGCCGGTGGTGGCCAGGGTGGAGATGACCAGCGCGAGACCGGCTTTGCCCTGCTTGGCGAGGGGGTAGCCGTCGAAGGTCGTCGCGATCGAGGCCGGCGTGCCGGGGGTGTTGACGAGGATCGAGGGGATCCGGTCGCCGAAGTTGGCGCCCACGTAGATCGCCAGCAGCACGGCCAATCCCGACACCGGGTCGAGGGTCAGGGTGAATCCCGAGGCCAAGGCGACCGCCATCGTGCCGGTGATGCCCGGCAGCGCGCCCACGAGCGTGCCGACCAGGAGTCCGGCGAGCAGGCAGAGCGCCGCGGTCGGGTCGAGAAGGGCGTCGAGGCCCTCGACGATCGCGTTCACAGCGGCACCTTCAGCAGCGTGTGGAAGGGCAGGTACACGAGTGCGGTGACCACGGCCGGGTAGATCAGCAGCGTCCGCCAGCCCCGGCCGCCGACCAGGTAGGTCATCGCGCTGAGGAACACGGGCGCGGCGACCGCGAAGCCCACCAGCGGCCAGAGCGCAACGAACGCGGCGGTGAGCGACACGGTCGCCACCAGCAGCGGCCAGCCCCGACGGGTGGCCGCTTCGAGGTCGGTTCGCGGGAAGGGAGGACGCACGACGGCGACCACTAGGTAGGCCGCTGCCAGCGCCAGACCGATCATGCCGAGCAGCTCCGGCCACCAGCGCGGGTCGATGCCGTCGGTTTCCCGGCGGACCTCGATGCCCTTCGCGAGCAGCACCAGCGCGCCGGTGGCGGCGAGGGCGGTCGCTGCGCAGCAGATCTCCAGCGACCGGGATGGGCGAGCGGCGCTGCTCTCGGGCGGGTCTTGCGCGACGGCCTGCGGGTGCGCCGTTGTGCCCATCAGCTGCCTCCGAGGAGCTTCCCGAACCGCGCGTGCTCGGAGTTAACGAAGCTGGTGAACTCCGCGGCGCTGCGGTACACGGGCAGGTTTCCGGGGGTGGAGATCGCCTTGATGAACGTGTCGGTTTGCGCGGCCCTCTTGATCGCGGATTCCAGGGTTTCGCGCACGTCGTCGGGCAGTCCGGCGGGGGCGTAGATCCCGCCCCAGCCGCCGAATTCGAGGTCGTGACCGGCTTCGGCGGCGGTGGGGACGTCGGGCATCTGCGGGTGGCGCTCGTGGTGGAAGATCGCGAGGGGGCGCAGTTGGCCTTCTCGGTACGCGCTCATGGTTTCGCCTGCGCCGGCCACTGCGGCATCGACCTGGCGGCCGACAGCGGCTGCGACCGCGGGGCTGCCGCCGTCGAAGGGGACCGGCGCCAGCTTCGCGCCCGCGCGCTGCGCGAGGCCCAGCGTGGTCGCCTCCCAGATCGAGCCGGCTCCGGCGTTGGACACCGAGAGCTCCCGGTTCTTGGCGGCGTCGAGGAATTCTTGCAACGTCCGGTACGGGCTGTCTGAGGGCACCGACAGCACCCCGGGCGCGTGCATGACCTGGCCGAGGAAGTCGTAGTCGGCGGGGTCGACGTCGAAGTCCTGGTGTCCGAGCATCGAGACCTCCACGGGGGAGAACCCGATGGTGTAGCCGTCGGGCCGCTGGTCGGCGACGTACTGCATCGCGGTCGATCCGGAGGCGCCTGGGCGGTTCTCGACCACGATGGAGGTGCCGAGGATGGGTTCGAGCTCGGCGGCCAGCGCGCGCGAAGTGAGGTCGGAGCCGCCACCTGCGGCGGCCTGGACGATGAATGTGATGTCGTCGTCGGGATAGGCGCCGTCGCTGTTCGGCGTGCCGGCGCAGGCCGATAACGCGACGGCGAGGCTGGCTGCGAGGCCGGTCAACACCATTCTGGTTCTGGGCATGGCTGGCAACTCCTTTGTTGTGACATGCCGATGCTGTGGTACGGGTGTCGGATCAGGTCTTTTCCTGTTCCAGGAAGCGGGTGTAGGCGGTGAGCAACCTGGTGCGGGAGCCCGCGATGTGCTCTTGCAGCAGCTCCAGCGCCCGTTGCTGCTCGCCGGCGACGATCGCGTCGAGGAGTTCGACGTGGTCTCGGTAGGTGGGTGTCAGGTCTCGGTCTTCGGCGTTGGTGACGGTGAGCATGTCGGCGAAGGTCGGCCGGTACTGCTGCCAGACGTTGTCGATGCGGCGGTTTCCCGCGAGCTTGTAGAACCCCGTGTGGAAGTCCAGGTCCGCGTCGGCGAACGCGGCGGCGTCCTGTGCGGCCGCTGCTGCCGACATGCGTTCGAGAACTCCCTGGATCTCCGTGAAATCGGCGGAGTCCGCGGACATGCACTGCTGCACCGCATGGGATTCCAGTACTTCGCGCAGCTGGTAGAGCTCGTCGATGTCGGCCGGGCTGAGTCCGATGACGAACACGCCTCGTCGCCGCGATTCGACCAAGCCCTCCACCTCGAGCTGGCGCAGGGCGTCGCGAACCGGCCCGCGGCTGACGTCGAAGGTCTTCGACAGCTGCGATTCCACCAGGTGCGTGCCGGGGAGGAGCTTGCCGACGATGATCATCCGGCGGAGGTAGTCGACGACGTGGCGACCAAGTGCGGGTGCCGGTCGTGCGGTTGCTACGAGGCTCTGCCATTCGGCGTTTGCGCTGGTCACCGTTCTGCAATCCTTCCTGGGAGTCGATTGCCGGTCAGCGGTTAACCGTAAACTATGCGCTCGATCCGGTGAAAGCAAGAGCCGACGGGGTGCTTCGGCGCTGGCGTCTCGCGGCCTTCGAACGGTTGCTTGCGCTGGGCAGCGATTCCTGCAACGGTTCCTGACCGCCAATCTCTTCGGCGCTCATTCTCGAGTTTTTCCGTTCGGCCCGCGTGTTTCGCGTCAGCTCAGCCCTGCGCCCGCCATCGCCGGTGAAGTGCCGCAGTGCGACCGATATCCGCGCAAAGGAGTGGCATGTCGAGATCACGCTTAGCCGATCGATCGTCGCGTTTCGTCTCCGCCGTCTGCCTGGTCCTGACCGTGTACGGTGCCAAAACTCAGACACTGGGGCCTGACCTGGGATTTTATGATCGGTTTCAAGCGGCTCTGGTGTACTCGTTGATCAAGCCGCCGAGGACCTTACGTACGACGGAGGATGGGAGCTTCATCCGTAATCACCGCTGTGAGATCGTGCTCCGGCGGGTGTTGGTCGAGGCTCTGATGTGGACGATGGGTGTTGAAGTGGTCCGCGTATTCACACAGCACCCTCATAGCGTGCCGCTGATGGTAGATCAGGAGCCGGTCGGTGCATTCCTCGGGACGGTGCGGACGAATCGCTCCGCGTAGCAGTTCGCCCGTGGTGTCTGCGGTGGCGTCTTGATGACCGTCACATCCTCGGAAGTGAAGACCGCGTCGAATTCCGGTGTGTATTTGGTGTCGCGGTCACGGATGAGGAATCGGAATGATGCGGCCCGTTCGCCCAGGTCCATCAGAAGGCTGCGGGCTATTTGGGCGGTCCAGGCCCCAGTGGGGTGGGCGGTGACACCGAGAACGTGCACGGTGCGGGTACGAACCTCCATGACGAACAAGACGTACAGCCGACGAAGGTTGATCGTGTCGACGTGGAAGAAATCGACTGCCAACAGCCCGGATGCCTGAGCCCGGAGGAAACTCCGCCACGAGGTGTCCGCATCGCGCGGCGCGGGGCCGATGCGGGAGTTCCGGAGGATGCGGCGGATGGTGCCCGCGCCCACGTGATGCCCGAGGCCGACCAGCTCGCCTTGGATGCGCCGATGGCCCCATCTGGGATTTTCACGGGCCAGGCGGACGATCAGGTCGCGGAGTTCGGTGTTGATCGGTGGCCGACCAGGCCGTGAGGGATAGGTCCACTTCTTGGCGATCAGACGCCGGTGCCAGGCCAGGAGCGTGCCGGGTGTGACGATCCGGCTGGGTCGCAGGGTGCGGGGCAGTATGAGGGCCAGCGCGGACAGGGTTGCTCGATCCGGCCCTGACAAGCGAGGCCGCGGCCCCACCTGGCGGCGTAACACCGCCACTTCGTGGCGCAGCACGAGGATCTCGACGTCCTTGGCCGCGGTACGCCGGGCGAGCAGCCTCAGCCAGGCGAATACCGTTACCGACGCCATGTACACCAGTCGAAACACCATGATCCGTGATCATTGCCTGATCACAGAGATCAACGAAACCCCTGGTCAAGGACTGCGGACAAGTTGTGGCACGGTACAGGCTGCGAACCCGCTCCTGGCGGACCTGCACGAACAAGCGGGACTCTCGCTGCGCGTTGACCAGCGAATACGGGAGATGTCCACCCTGCTGGCCATGGTCCGAGAGGGATTGGGCGTCACCATCGTTCCCGCACTCTCAACGCCGAAGCGCAGGGCCTTGCCACCATCTAACCGCTTCTGGTCCCACTGTCGGTGACGCCAGCACCAGCAAGGGCCAGCTATGGGCGCGGGCGTCACGCTGACGTAAACCCGCTCGGAATGGGAGGCCTTCGTCGCCGGCGCAGCGGACGGTCAAAGGAAGCCAGCCAATGCTGCCGGAACCCTCTCGTCTCCAGTGCTCCAGAATCGCGCCAACATCGTGAAAACGTACAAGCCACCTTCGAAAATGCTCGGTTAGGAAGTGTGCTCCCTACGCACGTGGGGGTGATCGGGCACAGAGCAACTTCGACCAGTTCGAGGCCCGGTTCGCCACACACGTCGCCAGCCGTGCCGCCGTGGAGAAGTCCAGCCGGATCCGCTTGGGGACTGCCGAGGCGGTGCCAGCAGGCAACTCACTCGACTTCGCGTGGTGCGCTGCAGGTTGCGAAGCGATCTTCGCCAGCCCCGAAGGGCTGGCGCCACAAGGACACTGACGAGCAGACCATCGACGCGCTGCCGAAGTTGCGATCCTCGCCAGCCCCGCTGGGCTGGCGCCCGTACTCGGGTTGCTCATTGTCCTGGTGTGTCCAGAACGTGCCAGGTCATCGACGGCGGTGACGGACAGTGGTTCGACCGCTACGATTGCGTCGGTATTTTTCGCGCGAAGGGGTTTGGCTAGTGTGCTCTGACTACAAGCGATGGGCCGACCGCGAGGGTCGACTCATGCCGTCGGTAGGACTGGACGACGGCGTGCCGACGGCGGCCCGCGTCTACGACGTCATGCTCGATGGCAAGGACAACTATGCCGTTGATCAGGAAGTGGCGGCCGCAAGTCTGGCCGTGATGCCAGAGCTCAAACAGATCGCCATCTACAACCGAGAGATGCTGCACCGCGTCGTGCGGTACGTCGCCGCAGAACAAGGAGTCACCCAGTTCCTTGACCTTGGGTCGGGTTTGCCGACTGCGAGGAACACCCACGAGGTAGCCCAGGAAACGTGCTCCGACGCACGTGTTGTCTACGTCGACATCGATCCCATCGTGCTTGCCCACGGACGCGCGATCCTCGCCAACGACGACAACACGCGCGTGGCCACCGCTGATATTCGTCAACCGCAGCAGGTGCTTGAACATTTCGAAACACTCGAGCTGATCGACTTCACCCAGCCAGTGTGCGTGATGCTGTGTGGCATCCTGCACCACATCCTCGACGAAGAAGACCCCCACGGCATCGTCGCCACGCTGCGCGAAGCGGTTGCGCCCGGTTCCTTCTTCTTCATTACCAACTTTACCAGGCTCGGTGATGCGCCGGAATCGGTTGAGCTCGAGCAGGTTCTGCTCTCCCAACTGGGCACCGGCCGCGTCCGCACACCAGACGAGCTCGCACGCTTCTTCACCGGCCTGGAGCTCTTGACCCCGGGAATTGTCCCGCTTCCGTTGTGGCGTCCGGACGCACCCGTCACCGATGCCACCTCCATTGCAGCGCGCTTCATGACGGGAGGGCTTGCGCGGAAGCCCTAGTGGACGCGGCCTGCAATCCACTGCCAAGGGTCGCGGGGTGGCGTGACCGTCCGGTGCTGTGTCTTGCCACCCCAGGGCGCCCTGCCGCTTCACAGGAAGCCGCGCTCGCGTATGCCCGCGATCATCGCCTTGTCGGGGGCTGTGCTCGGCGTGCTGTTGATCGTGGCGTTCGCCAGGTAGTCCTCGTCTGGACGCAGCGAATCGCGATGGTGGTTGCGACTGGCGCGTGGCTGGTTGGACGTTGGGCACGAGACCACTGCAGCTCAGAGGCGCGGCGTGGTTGAGGTTTCGGTGTCCGCCGCAGTAATGGTGGCTGCGGCGGACACTGATTGAGCAGTGGGCTGTTCGTACCGCTCGACGATCTCGGAGGGGACCCGCCCACGGTCGGAAACTTGCAAACCCCGCTGGCGGACCCATTCGCGAATCGCCTGGTTGTGTTCCCGGACTGCCTGGGTTGGCGCACCGGAGGGCTCGCCAGGCCTGAGGACACGCCGCTTCCGGCCGCCGGTATTACGTGCATTGGCCACGAAAGATGCCCATGAATCCCGAAGTTGTTGCGCTGCGTTGTCGGCGGGCAAGTCGATTTGGTAGTTCACCCCGTCCAGGGCGAACTCGACGATGGGGCCTCGGTACGGGAGGCCGCGCGAGCGGTGGACGGTGTCGCCTCGGAGGACACCTGGCGTGGTACTCCTCCAGGGCCGCGTGGCCGTCTGGTGAGGCCGGTGCGGGGCATCATGTTGAGCACCTCCCGGCTGGACCGCAGGCGTAAGCGGTGGTGATCTCGAGCTGGCCGAGCGGGACCAAGGTGGCCGACCGGCTGCCCGACGAGGTGTACTGGCCACACCAGTGCGCGGCCTGGGCGACCCGGTCGCCACCGGCGACATGTCAGCTATCCACGGCGACCCCGTGCACGCAAGTCACGCCGGCAAGACCCGGCGGCAGTGTGCGATCACCTCGTCGACAACGGCAGTGGCCCGGATGCCCCGGGGAAGGGCAGCGACCAGCGAGTTCGTCCCCACCTGCTCGGCGATCTGCAGGAACTTCAAGGGACGGCCGTCGTGGCTGGCCTGCACCTCGGTCATGAGCAATGACCAGGCCAGCCCTCGGCCGACGATCGCCCGAATCGTCTGGATGTCGGAGCTGCGATACGAGATTTGCGGCGTGACGCCGAACCGGCGCAACAGCGTCTCGTTGAGATAGCTGGCCGGCTCGATGTTCAGCAGGGCCCCGGGGTGGTCGGCGAGGTCGGCGACGTGCACCACTGGCCGGTCGGCCAGCGGGTGATCCGCGGCCACAGCGACTTTGAACCAGCGCTCGCGCAGGACGATCGGCTCGATCTCCTTCAACAGCTGCACCTCGTAGAGGAAGCACAAGTCGATCTGCCCGCGCAGCATGCGGTCCTGCAGCTCCGCAGCGGGTGCCTCGACGATGTCGACGTGCACCTTCGGCCGTCTGCGGGCGAGCAGCTCCACGATCTCGGGAATGACCTGAGCGGACACTGACGGGAAGCAGCCCACGGTGAAGGTGCCGACCTCGCCCTCGTCGTGGCCGGTGAGCCGGCCGACCTCCTGCAGTACGTTTCGGGCCTGGGTCGCGGCCGCCCGGCCCGCCGCCGTGAGGTGGACGCCCTTCGACGTGCGCCGCACGGCGAGCTGCACACCCAAGGCGGTCTCCAGTTCGCGCATCGCCTGGCTGATCGCCGCCTGGGTGACCTGGCACCGCACGGCGGCCCGCGTGATCGACCCGTCCCGGGCGACCGCCACCAGGTACTCGAGCTGCCTCAGCGTCACGTCTTTCATAAGCGCAGTTTATGACTTGGCCAAGCAGATTCAGCTATGCCTGGGCATCGGGCCGCGCGACAGTGGTTCGAAGGCAGGAGAACACGCACAAAGGAGTGCCATGCCCAGTCCGCACGTTGTGACCCTCGGAACGGCTGGCGGCCCCCGCTGGTGGGACCGCCCGGGCGCTGCAGCGGCACGCAGCGGCATCAGTACCGCTGTTGTCGTAGGCGACGCCATCTATCTCGTCGACGCTGGCCAAGGCGCCGGCCGTCAGCTGGCCCGCGCCGGGCTTCGGATGGACCAGGTTCGCGCCCTGTTCCTCACCCACCTCCACTCGGACCACGTCGCCGACCTCACCGGGCTGCTTCTCTTCGGGCTCTTCGAGCGGAGGGAACCGGACGTGGTGCCGCTCGCAGTGCACGGGCCCGGCGCGCGCGGCAACCTTCCCCCGCTGTCGTCACACGCGAACCTGCGACCGGAACCTGTGGCCCCGGCCAACCCCACCCCGGGTACGGCCGAGATGATCGAACTGCTCTGCGCGGCGCACGCGACCGACCTCAATGACCGGATCTTCGACTCGCTGACCAGTTCTCCGGCCGACCAGCTCGCGGTGCACGACATCGAGCTGCCTGCGGGGACCGGCTTCGATCCGGACCACACCGTCGCCCCGCCGATGGAGCCGATCGAGATCCTCCGAGACGACCGCGTCCTCGTCACCGCGACGCTGGTCGACCACCCACCGACCGCACCGGCGTACGCGTTCCGGTTCGACACGGCCGACGGTTCGGTCACGATCTCAGGAGATACGGCGCCGTGCGACAACCTGGTTCGGCTGGGGCGCGACACCGACCTGCTGCTGCACGAGGCGATCGACCTCGACGCGATCAGCGTCCGCTACACGGACGAGGCAATGCGCCGGGCGACGATGGAGCACCACCGTCGTGCGCACACCACCCCCCGGCAGGCCGGCGAGATCGCCACCGCGGCCACCGCCCGCGCGCTGGCGCTGCACCACCTCGTCCCCGGCGATTCCCCCGCCTCGTCATTCCTGACGGCGTCGGAGACCTTCGATGGCCCGCTGCTGATCCCGGACGACCTCGACGTCATCGAGTTCGCGGCCGGCGCCCGGCTCCGGACGGAGGTGGCCTGATGCACGCGCCCGAGAGCGCTCCGCCCGTGCCACCGGCGACCGAGGCATCGCCGCAGGAGATGCGTCGCATCCTCGCCTCCAGCTTCATCGGCACGGCGATCGAGTACTACGACTTCCTCCTGTATGCCACGGCCGCCAGCATTGTCTTCGACACCGTCTTCTTCACCGGCGTGAGCTCGGGGATTGGCCAGATCCTGGCGTTCGGGACCCTCGCCGCCGGCTACTTCGCCCGCCCGCTCGGCGGGATCATCTTCGGTCACCTCGGTGACCGGCTCGGCCGCAAGTCCATGCTGGTCGTGACCCTGGTCTTGATGGGTGTGATGAGCACGCTGATCGGGCTGCTCCCCACGACCGAGCAGATCGGCATCGCGGCACCGCTGATTCTGGTGTTCCTGCGGATCCTGCAAGGCATCGCGGTCGGCGGCGAGTGGGGTGGAGCGATGCTGCTCGGTTTCGAGCGCGCCAAGAAGGGGTCTCGCGGATTCGCGGCTTCCTTCGCCTACATGGGAGCACCGGCCGGCACCATCCTCGCGACGCTGGTCTTCAGCCTCTTCGCCATGCTGCCCCGGGAGGACTTCTTGAGCTGGGGCTGGCGCATCCCGTTCCTGTTCAGTGCGGTGCTGGCCGTTGTCGGCCTGGTGATCCGGCTCAAGACGGCCGAGTCCGCGGTGTTCCTGCAGGCGGCCGAGTCTGCGAAGGACAAGCAGGTCCCGCTGCGCGAGATCGTCACCCGCTACCCTCGCCAGCTCCTGCTCGCGATCGGCGTCGGCGTGTCCGGCCAGGCCGCTCAGGGCCTGATGGGCGTATGGGCGCTGTCATACGCTGTCAAGGAGCTGCAGCTGTCCTCGACGGGGGTGCTCAATGTGAAAGCGGTGGCCGGGGTCTGCGTCATCGCCATGATCGTCGTCGCAGCCCGGATGTCGGACCGGCTCGGCCGCCGCGGAGTTCTGCTCGGCGGGAATGTCACCGCGATCGCACTCGCCTTCCCGATCATGTTCCTGCTCGACTCGGGCAGCGTGTTCACGGTGTTCCTGGCCCTGTTCCTCGGCCTGGCCGTAATCCAGGCATTCGTCGCAGGTCCCTACGGTGCTTACGCCGCCGAACTGTTCCCCACCCGCATCCGCTACACCGGCGCGTCACTGGGCTACCAGATCGCCGCAGCGATCGGGGCTGGCCTCATGCCCATCACCGCGACGTCGTTGGTCCTGCTGGCCGGCGGCGGACTGTGGATGGTCGCGCTGGCATGGATGGGTGTGACGTCGATCAGCCTCGTCGCGCTGTTGCTGTCCACCGAGGGCAAGGACCGCGAGTTGCACGACATCGCATGACCGGCCATATCCGTGCTGCCAAGCGCCCGTCTTTTGCCGCTCGTGCACGGGCAGGCGATCCTGCCCGTGCACGAGTTCGGATGCTCCCCGCAGAGAGTCCAGGGCGGGATTGTTACCTGTTCGCGCTGCGACCTGCCTGATCTCGTGCAATCGGGTATCCGGGAAAGCACGGGCCGCGTGAGCAGCAATCGCGTGGCTTCCTTTAGAGCGTGTCTCGTTTGGATCTCGACCCGCTGTCCGGGGTGATCGTCCATGGTGGTTGATGCGTTGTCGCGCCGGTTGGTTCCTGACGAGCTGTGGGAGCTGGTCGAGCCGTTGATTCCCGAGGTCAAGGACCGCCCGCAGGGTGGTGGTCGGGCGCCGGCGAACCCTCGGATGGTGTTCACGGCGATCGTGTACGTGCTCACCAGCGGGTGCGCGTGGCGGTGGCTGCCGCCGTCGTTCGGCGTCAAGGTCCCGACCGCACACCGTTGGTTCGTGCGCTGGACCGAAGCGGGCTTGTGGGCACGGATCCATCATGCGGTGCTGGACGAGTTAGGCGGTCAGGGCTTGATCGACTGGTCCCGCGCGGTGGTTGACGCCGCCCACGTGCGGGCCAAAAGGGGGGACCTATGACCGGTCCGAGCCCGGTCGACCGCGGCAAACCCGGTTCGAGACTCCACGTGCTCTCCGACTCCACCGGATTGCCGATAGCTGCATGGCGACAAGGCCTACAACAGCCGCGAACGTCGCAGATGGTTGAGGGGCAAGGGAATCCGACCTCGACTGGCGCGCAAGGACGTCGAGTCCAAGCAACGCCTCGGCCTTCCTCGCCCTGGCTGCCGCCCTCGTCTGCTTCAAACGACTCCAACACGCCAAGTGAGACATGCTCTAAGTGCGCGAATGGCGGTCAAGGCGAGAAGGTCATCTCATTTTGTTCATTTTAACCTAGAACGGGCGAATCTTGAGCGCCCACAAGGAAATCAGCATAGTCGCAATTATGCCTATGTAGATCGCTATCCTCCAGAGTTTCGGCAAGTCAATAGACATTAATATGAGGGCTGCAGCTGGTCCGGCAAATGCGAAAGCAAAATTCCCGACCTTTTGCTTTCTTGGGCTGTTTCTGTTGTCGGTCTCTTCGGCGGGCATGATCGTCCCGTCGCCTAGCGGGTTAGTAAGTCTGCGCCAGCCTACCCAATACCAGCAAACCCCAACAGAACCGCCACCGGAAACGAGGACGCTAGCGACGCCCAGCGCTGTAGCTCCAACGTAGTTTGCGACGGAGCAAGTGTTCGGGGCTAGCCCGCCTCAGATCGCTGTTGTTGATTGGGTCGCCGAATGTGTAGGTGTAGGGGTTGGGTTCTTGTCCGCTGGGGTCGGGTGGGGGTGAAGCGGGCGTGGTGTGGGCGGATCCGCTTGGAGTAGTGCAATGTCGGCTACCTGTTCCGCCGCTGAACTCGCTGAGCATCGCCCTCGTTTTGTCGTACGGCGCCGAAGCGGGGCGTCCAGCAAAGCGGGTTGTGGGCCGCCACTGCAGACTCCCCGGGAACAATTGGGTTTCCGGGGTTCAGAGCCCCGTGCCTGAGTGGAAGCCGCTGCCTTGGTCGAGCTCATCGTCGTCGTAGTCGTAGCGCTCGTAGTAGTCCTTGCTCTCGCGGTGGGCCGCGTCCTCGTCGCGGTAATCGTTTTTGCGCTCGACGTAGTCGTCGCGATGGTCCTCGCGGGTTTCCAGGACTTCCTCGCGTAGGGCCTGGACGGGCCTAGGGCAGAGGCCCAGGCGGGTGGGTCGGCGGTGGCTTGTGCGGGTTTCGGCGTGGCGGGTCTGGATCGCAGCCTCGAGTCGTTGCAGGTAGTCGCCCAGCTCGGGGCTGAGCGTGCGGTGTTCGGGTCGGGCCATCCACGGCAATGCCGGGTGCCACCCGTGGCCGTTGGAGCGTTGCTTGGCCAACGCGGCGGTGACCGTGTCGGCGGTGTAGCGGTGCCCGTCCATCGGATCGACTGTCGGCCGGTCGGCGGGTTGTTGCGCGGCGGTGGTCACGGAGGCATCGGCGTCGAGGCCTTCGTCCGCGCCGGCTGCGGCGAGCTGCCAGACGTGACTCCACGCGGGTTCGTCGACATCGGCGCTGCGATGGTGCTTTTCGATGATGCTGCGCCAGCGGGTGATCCGGTCGTGGGTGGGAGCGGTGAGGTGTGGTGGTGGCGTGTCGTAGATCAGGCGACGGCAAGGGCCCGACGATCAGGCCGGCCCGCGGGCGGGAAACTTTCTGCCGATCGGCGGGCAGGACTTGGGGAATTTGGACCCTGCGTCGCATGGGAGCCGGGTCGTAGGTTCCGGGGTCATGTCGCAGACTGAAGTCACCACGGACGCTGGAACCTTTGTGGATCGCCAAGTCCCGTCCGTCGCTGCCTCACCGAGCAGCGGGCGCGCCAGGTGTATCAAGAGTTAGTGGATGAGTTGGTCGCGACTCAACACGGCAGGGCGGAGATCAAGTCGTATCCACAAGATCAGTAACGATCTTGAATCGGCACACAGTCACGTGGCGACTCCCCATGGTGGCAGCGCAGCCCATCACGGGCCCGGCGGCCCTTTGTTGGTGATCGCATGGCATTGCACCAGGTCGTGCACATGGCACAGCCTGTCGCTCCGTTAGTCACTTCTGGCAATTCACTCACAGGTGTGAACTGACTCGACATGCGGACGAGGCCGTCTACGGTCGACCTATGCCCTTATCGGGTGACCAGGATCGGATTCCGTGGAGGGTCGTGTGCGACCAGGCCGCGTCCGCGATGACGGTGCTCGACCTCGAGGGGCGCTTCCTCTACGTCAACCGGGCCCTGTGCAGGTTACTCGGCTACGAGCGAGACGAGATCGTCGAGCGCCACCGCCACCACTACATCCACCCCGACGACGCGGTTGGGCTCGACATGATCGGCGACGTGCTCGCGGAGCCGTCGGGCGAGGTCTCCCACGAGTTCCGATGCGTGTGCGCCGACGGGCGGGTCATCTGGTTGCTCCTCTCCGCCTCGGTCATCCGGGACGACGAAGACCGTCCGCTCTGCATCGTGACCCACGCGCAGGACGTCACAGACCAGCACGAATCCAACTACCGATGGCAACGGACGTTCGCCAACGCTCCCATCGGGATGGCTCTGCTGGACGCGCGCGGGGTTTGGACAGAGGTCAACGCCGCCTTGTGCGAGTTGGTCGGTTACAGCCACGACGAGCTGGTGGACCTGGATCCCACCGACCTCACGTACCCGGACGAAGAGGCGAGCGCAGCGTTCGCTGATGTCTTCGAGGGGCGCATAGACCGGGTGAGCGTCGAAACCCGCTACCGGCACAAGGACGGGCACCCGGTCTGGCTTCTTATCCGGGTCAGCGCGGTACCAGGCCCAGAGGGCGCGCCTGTGTGCGCAGTCGGCCAGTATGAGGAGATCGGCGATCGCCGCATGTCAGACGAGCACCTCGCACACTTGGCCCTGCACGATCCGCTGACTGGGCTGGCCAACCGCGCCCTGTTGGCCGATCGGCTGGAGCATGCTCTAGCGGAACTACCACGCGACGGAGGCGTGCTGGCCGTGATGCTGGTCGACCTCGACAAGCTGAAGGAGACCAACGACCGCTACGGGCATGCCGTCGGCGACCAGCTCCTGATCTCGGCGGGTGACGCGCTTCTGCACGCCGCGCGGACCGGTGACACCGTGGCCCGTGTCGGGGGAGACGAGTTCGTGGTGGTCAGCCGCGTTCCTGATCTCGCGGCGGCGGAGGCGCTTCGCGACCGCGTGGAGAAATGTCTCAAGAGCGACGTCGTCGCGTCGGGCTGCCGGGTTTCCCTGCAGGCGAGCGTCGGGCTTGCCGCCACGACCTTCCCGACGGTCTCCCGCGTGGAGCTGCTGGACGCGGCCGACCGCGACATGTATGTCCGCAAAGGTCGGAGCCGAGGCTAGACTGCGGCTCGATGCTTGCCCGGCGAGCACCTGCTCGCCCCCACGGCCACCGGAGATCAACGCTGGAGGACCGCCGACTTCACAATTGGGTCGGCCTCCTCCAGCCCGGATTCGAGCCGCAGTCACCTGCTCAGCTCGGGCGGTCCGCCACGAAGGGCAAACATCACGCTTGCGCACCGAGGTGACAGGCGAGTAGCAGGTCCCGGGAGTCGCTCGAGGGGTCGCGGGTGGTGGCCAGGCCCGCGCTGGCGCCCAGTCTGATGCGCTGGCCGGACGCGGTGGTGGCCGTGTCCAGCCGGTGGATGAGCCGGGTGCGTAGGGCCTCGGCCTGGGCTTTGTCGGGGAGGTGGGCGAGCACGACAAACTCGTCGCCGCCGACCCGGGCCACGGTGTCAGCCGGGCGCACGCCCTCCAGCCCCGGCATCGTGCCCGTAGCGGTCGTTGACCGTCTTGAGCTCCTCGAGGTCGATCAGGAGCACGGCGAGCTCGCCGCTCCGCGAGCCCGACCCTCTCCGTCCTGTTGGCCTGCCCGTCCGGCGATACTGGCGGCTCCTGGCAGCTTCCTCACCAACCATCCGACATGGATGTTCAAAACCCCAGGTCGCTCTCCTGTCGACCGTCTCCACGCAGCCGGGAGGCGATCTCCGCTGGAGATCTACTCATCGAGTAGCGTTGCCTCCTCGATTGCCTCTACGGCGTGGTCAACGATCTGTTCGCGTAGGTAGTCGAGGGCGGCTGAGGGAACGAAAAGGGTGTGCTCAGCCTCGCACGTCTCGAAGTACTCGACACGGGCGGCGCGGTAGCCCAGCACAGCATCGCGCCCATTGCTCAGGGCCTGGTCGGGTTCCATGCTCTACCATCGCCCAGTTGCCGGGATGGTTCTCGGTGTGAACTGTCGTGAGCGCACCCGCAGCCTTCTGAATCCCGCCCTGTTCCCGTAGCAAGGTGACCTGCGATAACACGGTGCCAGCGCGCCCCGGCCCAGCACCGCTCCCGGCGGATCCTGTATCCGGCTGCCTGCTACTCGGGTCCCGATTCCGCGGGGCGCGGCTCATCCTGCGGTGGGAGACAGGAAAAGGGGAAGAGTTCTTCGATCGGGGTGGGTTTGCCGAGGTAGTAGCCCTGGGCTTGGTCGCTGCCGAGGTCGCGGAGGAGGTCGAGTTGGTGGGCTGTTTCGATGCCTTCTGTCACGACGGTGAGCCCGAGGGTGTGGGACATGGCGATGATGCTGGTGACGAGGACGTCGGGCTCGTCGGAGTCCTGGAGGTCGGTGATGAACGACCGGTCGATCTTGAGGATGTCGAAGGGGAGTCGCCGTAGCTGGGCCAGCGAGGAGTGCCCGGTGCCGAAGTCGTCGATGGCCAGTGACACTCCCAGCTCGCGGAGGGCGTAGAGCACGGGTGTTGCTGCATCGGGGTCGCACATGATCGCGTTCTCGGTGAGCTCGAGGCACAGAGCGCGGGCCGGCAGGCCGGAATCCGCGAGCGCTTGCTGGACGGTGGCCTGCAGGCCGGGGTCTTCGAGTTGGCGTGGGGAGAGGTTCGCGTGCAGTCGGAGCTCGAGCCGGTGGCGCTCGCGCATGGCGGCCAGTTCGCGGACGGCCGTGCGCAGCATGTGCGCGCCGAGGGAGTTGATCAGGTCGCTTTCCTCGGCCAGCGGGATGAACTCCCCCGGCGAGACGGTGCCGTGCACCGGGTGCCGCCACCGCAGCAGGCCTTCTACGGCCACCGTGCGCTCGGTGCGCAGGTCGATGACGGGCTGGTAGGCCACCCAGAGCTGGTCTTGTGCCACGGCGTGGTGCAGGTCCTGCTCCAGGACCATGTGCCGCTGCACGTGCTGGCGGAGCTCGACGTCGAAGAACGCGTAGCGCCCGCCCCCTTCTGCCTTGGCCTTGTACATGGCCACGTCGGCATCGCGCAGGAGGTCCTGGCCGGCGCGGGTATCGGCTGGGTGCGAGACCACGATCCCGATGCTGGCGCGGAGGTGCAGTTGCCTGCCCTGCGCGTGGATCGGCTCGGTGAGGGCGGCGAGCAGGCGTTGGCTGAGTTCGCCGAGGGCGTCGCGAGTGTTCTCGTGTTGGGTGAGGACGACGAATTCGTCCCCGCCGAGGCGACCCACCAGCGCCTCGTCCCGGGTGGCCTGCACCAGGCGTTGCCCGACGGTGCGCAGCACATCGTCGCCGACGACGTGGCCGAGGGAATCGTTGATGCGCTTGAAGTTGTCCAGGTCGAGAAACAGCAGAGCCAGCGGGCGCGTGGGGTGCCGCAAGTGCCGGAGGCGGCGCAGCACCAGCGTGCGGTTGGCCAGCCCGGTCAGCGGGTCGTGGGTGGCCTCGTGCTCCAGGCGCTCCCGGGCGGCGCGCTTCTCGGTGACGTCGGTGAACGAGGTGACCACCGCATGGGGCGGCCGGTCCTGCGGGCCCAACAGACGGGTGGTGACTGACGTCCACACGCTGCGCCCGTCGGGCCGTTCGAGCCGGAGCACCCGTGCGGTCTGCGGCACTCCGCTGCGCTGGGTCGACACCGTAGGGTGCGTCCGCAGCGGCTGCCCGGCCTCGTCGAACATCGACCAGGTCTCGGGCGCCGAGCCGACGATGGCCGAGCGGGGCGCGCCCAGGATCTGCTCGGCGGCGGGGTTGGCCGAGACGATGAGGCCGGTGGGGGCGACGACGAGGATGCCCTCGTTGAGCGCGTCGACGACGGTGGCGAAGTCCTGTTCGGCCCGGCGGCGCGCGGTCTCGTCGGCACACACCAGCACGAACCCGGAGTCCATCTTCGCGACCGAGAGCCGGATCACCAGGGCGGTACCGTCGCTGCGCCGGTGCCGCGCCTCGGTGGCCCCACCCGCGGCCAGCAGCGCTTCGGGCTGCAGGGGGGCGCCGACCAGCTCGGTGACGGGCCGGCCCAGCGCCTGATCGGCGGGCACCCCGTAGACGGTTTCGGCGGCTGGGTTCACGCTGGTGACCACGCCCTTGCGGTCGAGCGCGATGATCGCGTTGTTGACGTGATCCACCAGGGCTGCTTGGTAGCGCAGGGTGGCCTCGGCCGCTTGTTCCCTCGTGACGTCGCGTCCGATGACCTGCACCGCCGGATGCCCCTCCCAGGTGATGCGCACCGCCACCAACTCCACCGGAACGGCGGTGCCGTCGAGGCGCTGGAGCTCGGCGCGCGCCCGCGGTGTGGCGGTGCCCGGGGTCGCCAGCGACTTGATTCGGTCGCGCATCGGGGGGATCGAGTCCGGAGCGACGAAGTCGGTCAGCGGGCGCCCGAGGAGCTGCGCGCTGGACTCGGCGCCGAGGATGGTGCTCATGGCGGGGTTGGCGTACTGGATGACCTCGCCCTGATGCACGCAGATCGCATCGGGACTGAGCTCGACGAGCAGCCGGTACCGGCCGGCGAGATCGGTCAACGCCTGCCGGTCCCGATGCAGGGCGGTCACCTCGCGGACCAGCCCGACCAGGGCGCTGGGGTGTGGGTCACCGACAGGGCGGGCGTGGAAGTGGAGCACCCGCGTCTGCCCCTCCGCGGTGACCACGGGCTGCTCCAGGTCGAGGCCCTGGCCCTTCACGGTCGTCCGCGCGGCGACCGTCCACGGCGCGAGGAGCTCCACCAAGCGAGCCCGTATCTCCTCCTCACCGGCGCCGGGCAGGCCGAGGAGCGTTTCCATCCCGGCTGTCCAGGTGAGCCGATCCTCAGTGAAGTCGAACGTCCAGCTGACCGCGCCCTGCGCGGACAACGCCACCTCGAGGAGCTCGCGGTCGAAACCAGAACCGCCTGGGAGCCCGCCGTTCGGGTCAATCTCCATGAGCCATCCAAGGAAGACTTCGCGCCTGCGCTCGCCACTTGGGCCGTTCGGCCCGTGGTAGCCCTAGAACCCCACGAACCGGCGCGAGCACTCCTAAGTGTTGTGCCGACGCCGCCCCTCTTCACCCCCGGGGTCCCCATCAGAGCTGGTCATCAACCGTTCGCGGAGGTAGCGACGACCACCGGGACCGAGCGCGGGAATGACCGATCTTGAACGTGAAGCCAAAAATGGGCACGTAATGTAGCGGAGTAGAGCCGATGCTCCGATTGATCTTCATTCAAAGTGTGAAATCGGGGAGAGTGCAAACACAGGCGGTAGCCAATCGGGTTCCTGTTCTTCACTCTGACGTGAGAGACCGGGGTTCTCCCGCAGGAACCACAGCGCTTCGATCCCAGCAACACCACGGCAATGTCGATCGAGCTCAGCGAGCTGCGGCGACCCCGGGCGTTGTCCGCCACCCGCAGGGTGCAGCGGTGATCGCAATCCGGGAGTGATGAGCAATGATCGACCAGCACTGCGGAATCAACGGCATCGGAGCGGTGACCGGTTACGGCTGGGGGCGCGAATCCCTATGGAACGGGTTGGCCACTGGTCAGGTGGCCGCTCACCTGGCCGAGGGGCACGGTCCCGACCGGGACCAAGCGGCGTGGGTGGCGACCGTTCCGGACGGCGGCGACGAGCTGGACGGGCCGAGTCGCTTCGCCAGGGCCATGCGAGCCGCCGGCCGCGAGGCGATCCTCGACGCCGAACGCCGGGGCTGGGAGCCCGGACGGCGGGTGGGGCTGCTGCACGCTGCCGTGCTGGGCGACGTGGAGCTGTGGCGGGACTTCTACGGCACGCGGGACGCGGACGTGTCGGTCCGCGACTACCTGGCGCTGATGCCCTCGACCCCGGTGTCGACGTTCATGCAGGAGTTCGGCTTCCACGGCCCGGCGATGAACATCTCGACGACGTGCGCCTCCGGCAATGCGGGCTTGATCACCGCGAAGGCCTGGCTGGACGCCGGCGTGGTGGACGACGTGATCCTCCTGGCCAGCGACCTGTCCTCCACGCCCGAGACCGTGCTGCACTTCAACCGGCTCGGGGTGGCGGTCACCGACACCGAGCCGCTGCAGGCGTGCAGACCGTTCCAGGAGGGCAGCCGGGGCTTCATCATGGGCGAGGCGTCGATCGGCATGGTGCTGTCGAACCGGTCGCCGAACCCGTACCTGCGGGTGCTCGGCGGCGCGATGTCGCACGACGCCCACCACGTCACCTCGGTGGATCCGGGTTTGGCCGAGCTGAGGCGGTGCTTCTCCGAAGCGCTGTCCAACGCCGGGGCAGAGCTATCGCAGGTGCGCTACCTCAACGCCCACGGGCCGGGGACCCAGCAGTGCGACCGCGCCGAAGCCGCCGTGGCCGACGAGCTACTGGCCCCCGAGGCCGAGCTCTACTCGGTCAAACCCCTCGTGGGCCACTGCATGGCCGCAGCCTCAGCGGTGGAGATTACCGCGACCGCCCTGGGCTACGACCGCGGGCTGATCCCGGCCCCACCGCAGGTCGCCCCCGCCCACCCGCGACTGCTGAACGGCCCCACCACCCCCGCCGACGGTCTCACCCTGAAGTCTTCGCTCGGCATGGGCGGCCACAACTCCGCGGTCGTGCTCGCACCCCCGGCCTGATCTGGTTTTGACGGTGTTGTCTGGCGTCAGTTGTTCGTGAACGTTGACGCCACCCGTGGTGGGGGCTGCTCTGGGTTTGGTCGACACCTGATGTGTGAGGCTTCGGCCTCGCTAGTGCCGCGTCAGGCAACGTTTGCCCCGATGGGGCGCGGAAGATGATCTATGATAGCTTCGCCGCCGTGCAGCACTGCGAATTCGAGGAGGTGAGACCGATCAACTCTGTGACAGGTCGGGGCTCCCTTCTTTGCATGGCCTAGGGAGCGCCCGCACAAGGCATCCCGAAAGGCTTGAAACGCTGATGCGCTTCACCTCCCGGACGTCGTCGGACGGCGTCACCGAACAGTTCTTCACTCTCGATGAAATCCCCGGCGTGCTGTGGACGCCGGAAGACGCCTGCGGTACTCGTCCGCTGATTCTGCTGGGCCATGGTGGCGGGCAGCACAAGATGGCCCCTGGCATCGTGTCCCGCGCGCGCCGTTACGCTGCCGAGGGTTTCGCGGTCGTCGCGATCGACACGCCCAACCACGGTGACCGGCCCAAGACCGAGGAGTTCAGTCGGATCGCGGCCGAGATGCGGGCCGGCATAGCCGCCGCTGAGAATCCGGGCGCGCGGGTCGCCGGAATGCACCGCTATCTGGCCGGTCAGGCCGTCGCGGACTGGAAGGCGGTCCTGACCGCGGTCCAGTGCCTCGACCAGGTCGGTGTCGGTCCGGTGGGCTACGCGGGTACGTCGATGGGCTGCGGGCTCGGCGTCCCGCTTATCGCCACGGAGCCCCGGATCCGCGCCGCGGTGCTGGGCCTTCTTGGTGTGCACGGACTGGCCGAGGACGCCGCGCGGATCACTGTGCCAGTGCAGTTTCTGGTCCAGTGGGACGATCAGATGGTGTCGCGGGACCAGAGCCTGGCGCTGTTCGACGCCCTGGCCTCGGCTGAAAAGACGTTGCATGCCAACCCCGGCAAGCACGGCGATGTGCCGTTGTTCGAAGTGGACAGCTCGCTGAGGTTCTTCACCCGGCATTTGAGCTGACACGACATCACCGTGCCTGCGCTGGCCGGAACCCGCTTCCGGTCAGCGCGGTCGGTCCAGACTGTCCGGCATGGCCGAGCGGGTACAGGTGCGGGAGATCGATGATGACGACGGCGCTCATCTGTTGCGGATCGTGCGACGCGGCACCGGGTCGGTGGTGACCTGGCGGCGGGCTTAGATCGTGCTGCTGTCCGCACAGGGCATGCCCGTGGCGAAGATCGCCGAGGTGACGTTCACCAGCGCGGACCGAGTCCGGGACGTGATCCACAACTTCAACGCCGACGGCTTCGATGCGCTCTACCCGAAGTACAAGGGTGGGCGGCCGAGGACGTTCACCTGCCCGAGCGGCGTGAGATCAAGAGGTCAGGTCGACGGCTCCTGACCTTGGGGCATGGGCCAGGTCAAGGGCACGAAGCCATGCAGACTGAGCGCTTGGCATCCAACGCGCCCCATCTGAGCGGACAGGTGGAGTGATTGCTGTGGCAACCAGTACGCTGCGCGGTCATGTCGGATAAAACACCCGCTGTAGCGGATTCGGGATTGCAAGCACAGTTTCGCGCGCGGTCGAGGCGGATCGTTTTGGTATCTGCCGGTGCAGGCATGGAACGCGGCCGGTGATGCCCTCGTGCCGTCCTACCTGGAAGGCACCCAGCAAGGCGGGCAGCTCACGCGCGCTATCGATGTGCCGGGATTCGTGCGGTTGCACACCGACCGCGCTGTACAGGGCAGCTACGTGCCTGCCGCGCCGGGTTGGCACGTCAGCATCGGGAACGGCCACACCCGTGCCCCGGTCGCACTGTGGCAGATCATGTCGCATGGCTCTGCTGTGCCGATGGTCGCTATCGACGGGGAAGAGTTCGCCACGCTGCGCGCGGTCTACGACTTGGACGAGGCCACCGAACTTGTCGAACCCTTCGACATCGACCTCGCCTGATCCACCCGATAGTAGTTTGTCCGGTCGTGGCGACACCAAGCCGCGACCTCATCCTCCGCTTTCGTGCCGTAGGTGGCGGCAGCAGTGACCGCCCCCGCTTGTGATCACCAATTGCGGGAGCGTTGGAAGCTTTCCGCCTGTTCATCGCGGTTCTCCGATGCCAATGCGAGTGTCGCGTGCGCCTGGGCGAACAAGAGGTTGCGCTGCACGGACTCGTCATCGCCCTCCGCGCCTTCGGCACTGTTCAGGTATTCCTCGGCCTTGCGGTAGTGCTCAGCTCTCGTCATGCCGCCCCCTCATTGCTGCCTGGCACGCAGTTCGCCCTTTGAGCGTGCGCCGCGCTGCTCGAAGCGGCCAGTTCAGGACATCGACCTTGTGTTGCAGGAGTTCGTCAGGGGTGGCTCCGGGGCGGATCAGTCGGCAAGGGTCGATGGTGTCGAGAACGATCCTTTGTTGTACAAGGCGCTGGATCGCGGGCATAGGATTGATTGCGGTAGTGATAGGGGGGCCGCTCATGGCCGAGTTCAATCACATCGCCTGGGATGACCTCAACCACCTCACTCGGGGTGAGCAGCTGAACCGACTCGAAGCCGAGCACGCGTACTGGGCACGCCAGGAAAAGGGTGGGTTCACCGACGCCAACCGGGCCAGGCGTGAGGAGTTCAGCCGGATCCTTCGCGCGGTGTGCGATCCAGCCGACTTGACCGACCCGGTGGGGCACACTGCGGCGTGGCTGGCGGGTGAATGCTCCACCGACACCTCGTACTGGGACCAGATACCACGTCACCGGGTCACTGCACGGCGCAGGCGCCGCCGGTGATCAGCACGTCGAGAACGGCCGGAACCCCGGAAATCGACCACACGGGTGCACCGTCAAAGCCCACCACAACGTCGTAGCCACGATCGTCCGCTCAGGAGCAAGCGAGTTCGGCAGGATCCCCGACGCAATAGACCGGTCAACGGCCACCGCGGCTTTAGCCCGAACAGGCGCCTTCCGCACATAAGCTTGCGACGAAACAGCTGTCCGAACCCGCGGTCGCGGGACAGGGCCTTTCGGCTCTAAACCGTTTCGTTATGCCGCCCCCGTGTGGGTATGACAGGGGTGTGGTGGCTGCGCCCGTGCATCTCACTGGGTGCCGAACGAACCCTCGCGCTTGCGGGGACGGTGAAAGGAAGTGGTGGCGATGGCCGAGAAGACCACCGGGACGCAGAGCACGGAAGCCGTCAGCTCGGAGTCGAGCTGGACCACGACGACGCCGCGGAGTGGCGCCGAGCCTGCCCGCCGCGTCGGCGAGACCACGCCTGCGGAGGAAGGCCAAAAAGGGCGGACGACGATCGCCGCGGCGGTGGTGCAGCAAATCGCCCGTATTGCCACTGAGGAAATCTCCGGGGTCTACGCCATGGGCGGAGGCATGGCTCGGGCATTCGGTGCGATCCGGGAACGGATTCCGGGAGCGAGTGCGTCGCAGACCTCCGGGGTGACCGTGGAGGTTGGCGAAAGGCAGGCCGCTATCGATCTGGAAATCGTGGTGGAGTATGGGGCGGCTCTGAAGGATCTCGCGCGGGGTGTGCGTCGGAACGTCATCACAGCGGTCGAGCGTATGACAGGGTTGGAGGTCGTCGAGGTCAACATCGCGGTCAACGACATCCACCTGGCCGGTGAGGACGAGCAGTCGGCCGCGCAAACGCGCGTCGAGTAAACCCCCGGTTGATCGGGAGATGGGACCTACGAGCTCGTCGAGGGCCAGCGGCGGCTTGTCGTAGTGGAGGGTGCCGAAGCCGCGCTGCACTACCTCGCCGTCGGGGAGACGAACAATTACGTCGTCCGGGCCTTGCAACATCACGCCATACCTGCCCGCCTCCGTGCTGGCGTCGGCCTAGCCGATTCGGGACTGCGGCAGTAAGAGCGCTGACCTCACACGGACGATGATCGGCAGGGCGAGTACGCGAACCTGCGTCCGACCCATGGTGGCCTTGCCTACTTCGGCTTCAACGAGCCTGCCGGGGCATACATCAGAGCTGAGCTGATCAGCTCCTGGCCTGTGAAAACGCGCCCGCGGATGGCCCAGTGACCTGACCCATCTCCTAACTCACCAATGTCCGGCGAAGTCGATCGGGGAGGTGGGTTCTACGCCGATTCTGCCTGCGGTAGTCGGTAAATCCGCAGTTCAAAGGTAGGCAGATCGACCCATCTGTTTGAGCAACATTCGTGCTCTTCTTGACCCTTTTGACCTATCTCCGGGTTGAACTTTGGTGCTCCGCGCCGGTATGCCAGCCCACACGACCTGATCCTGCTACGGCAGGATCTTCGCCTACGCCCCGCCCCACCCGATGTCACCTAGAGCAGTTGAGGTGAGATGGCCTCACTCCCTGCGCCACTTGCCCTTTCGCCGGTTGACCTTCAACCGCTGATCGCCGGTGTCCCGTGCTCGATTCGCTCTTCGCCATCAACAACGCCACCAGGCCGGTTTGGTGTCCGGCGGCTCGCGGTGCATCTTCGGGTTCCACTCGCCGGAAGCGGTGCGCTCCCGCGGTCTCGCCGAGGATCATCGCGGCGCTGAGCACGCCGCACTCGGCGACAGCCAGCAGCAACGGAGTAAGTCTGCGCACGAGCGGGCGCAGCTCAGCCTCCAAAGCGTTGATCTGCTCGGTCAGCTGTCGGGCGCGTTCGACGAGTTCGCGGGCCAGCCGGGCACCGACGCCGTCGAATTCGTCGAGCCTGGCGGTGAGTTCGGTGAGCACGCAGTACCGGCGCAGGCCACGGCTGGGAAACGTGCAGTGTCGGGTCAAGCTCGTGGAGATGCCAGCGCAGCCGGCTATGCGTGCGCGTGCTCGGCGACCAGGTCGCGGTGATGGTCGACGATCAGCTTCACCTCCCGGGTCGGGCCATCGAGTTCGGCGACGGGCAGGTCCGGATGACGAAGCGCAGCCAAAGCGACGGCCTCGGCGTCGATCGGGTCAGACTTACCAGGTTGTCGACCGCTACGACGGGCGCCGGCCATCAGCCGGGTCGGTACTCGCACCACCCGATGCCCGGCGACGAGTAGGTCACGCTCAAGACGCCGGGTTAGGTTTCGGCAGTCCTCGAGCGCGAACCAAACCTCTGACCACTGCGCGGCCCACTGCACCAGCGTTAGATGACCATCACCCGTCGCGGCGAGCGTCTTCTCGCCGATGTGCCGCCCGACATCGTCGAGGGCGACGACAGTCGCGCCCGCGGCTGGCCGCTACTGCTCCAGCGGCCCGAGCTGCTCGACGATCTTCGCGAGGGCCAGGATTGCGTCGGTCTCGGCGCTGGTGCGCCAGACCAGTGCCCACCGGGCCGGCGCGGCGTCGTGGATGGGGATGTAGGCGACGTCGGGCCGTGCGAAGTAGCGGGTGGCCTGCAGGTGCACCGGCGACACGGCCTCCCCGGTGGACAAGATCGGCAGCATCTCCAGGAAGTCGGAGGCGGTCGGCCCGACGGCGATGGGGCGGCCGCCGGGAGTGTGCGACGGAACCATCGCTTCGCGCCAGTACGCCGGTTCGGCGCCGCCGATGGTGACCAGGTCCCCGAGGTCCTCGAGGGAGAGCGTTTCGCGGCGCGCCAGCGGGTGCGCGGAGGAGAGGGCCAGCACCACCGGCTCGATGTGGATCACGGGTCCCGCGGTCAGATCCGGCTCCCGGACGGGCAGCCACACCATCACGACGTCGAGCTCCCCGGAGCGCAGGCCGGCGAAGGGATCGGCGAAGCCGATGGTGCGGATCTGCACCTCGACGCCCGGCCGCTCGGCGGCGAACGCGTCGAAGTAGGGCCGCAGGTCGTCCACGTTGGCGGCGATCATGCCGATGCGCAGCACCCCGACCGTCCCCCGGGCCGCTTGCTCGGCGCGCTGCAGGCTCTCCCGCAATTGGCGCTGGACCGCCCCCAGGTCGTCGACCAGCTGACGCCCGATCGGGGTGAGCACCACCTTGCGGCTGGTCCGCTCGAACAGCGCCGCGCCTACGCGGCGCTCCTGCGCCTTGACGCACTGGCTGACCCGGGACGGAGTGATGTGCAGCCGCTCCGCGGTCCTGCCGAAGTGCAGCTCCTCGGCGAGCACCAGCAGAATCTCGTCGTCCCGCAACTCCACGACGACCCCCGCGACTCGGCCTGCCTGAGAACGCGCCACACTACCCCGCCGCGGGCTGAGACGCGCTCGTGGCCGGTCGTGCCGCGGCGGGTCGGTACTGGGGGTTCGCACGGCCCGTACCCCCAGACCCTCGAACCCCGTTCCTGCCTTACACCTGCCCGTGCGTGCTCGGCTTGCGGACGGAGGAGTAGCCGTACATGTCTCAGCGATACGCGTATCTGCCGAGCCCGCCCAGTATGTCGCCGGGGCCGGGCTCGGCTCGTACCTGTTCTGGCTGGACTTCGAGGGCCACATCTCCGACGCCCGTGTAGGCGAGGCGCTGATGGGCCTGCGCCGGGTCTGCGCCGACGTGCGCTACCTCGGCTCCTACGCCCGCGCCGACCAGATCGGTCCCGAGGTCCGCCGCGGCACCCACGACGCCGACTTCACCGAGGCCGCCGCGTGGCTGGAGTCCACCCACCCGCACAGGCCAGCCCCACCCTTGACTGTTTCCCGCTTACCGTGACTTTCCGTTCGATCCGTACGCCGCCATGAACATTTCCAGCAGCCCGTCGATCGCGCTCTCGTCGATGGGACGGGTTGTCAGCAGGTGGCGGTAGTACAGAGTGCCGCACAGCACCTCGGCGGCGAATTCCAGGTTCGCGTCCGTGACCAGTTCACCGGTGCGCTGGGCGCGGGTGATCCGGTCGAGGGTGCTCTGCTCCACGGTGACCAGGAATCGTTCGTGCAGGATCGCCCGCAGCGTGGGATCGGCCTGCGCCTCGGCGATGACCGCACGGTAGACGGGGCCGATCGGCGGGCTGGTCAGGGCGAGGCTTGAGCGTAGGAACTGTTCGCGCAGATCCGCGCGGACGTCCCCGGTGTCGCGGTAGTTCAGGTCGCTGGCCCACACGAGGTTGAGCGCGTCGAGCAGCAGCGCCGCCATGGACGGCCAGCGCCGGTAGATCGTGTGCTTTCCGACCCCGGCCCGTCTGGCGACCGCCTCGATGTTCAGGCCCGCGTAACCGACCTCCGCAGCCAGCTCGAGGGTTACTCGCAGCAGCTCTTCGGTGCGCGCAGCGCCTCGGCGCCGTGGCGTGCCAGGGGTGCCGGTCATGTCGCCATCCTATCGGCACGTGGCGTGCCGTTGACAAGGGCCGAGGGCTGCGAGCAGTATGGACCTCGATCGGCACGATGCGTGCCGATGTCTGGTGGAGGCATGTCGCCACCCACGCCTGCGCCACATCGGATCCACAAGGGGAGACCTGCCATGAGCAGCACCGACACCAGCACCTACGAGGGGTTCACGGCCGAGGAGCGGGCTGCGATGAAGGACCACGCCCAAGAGCAGAAGAAGGCCGCGCGCCGCAACTCGCGAGGCGGCAAGGCGGCAGAGGCGGAGCGGGACGTACTCGCGAAGATCGCCGAGATGCAGGACTCGGACCGGATCATGGCCGAGCGCGTCCATGCCGTCATCACAGCCAACGCCCCGGTCCTCGCGCCGAGGCTCTGGTACGGGATGCCCGCCTACGCCCTGGACGGCAAGGTCGTCTGCTTCTTCCAGAGCGCGGAGAAGTTCAAGGCGCGCTACGCGACGCTCGGGTTCAGCGACCAGGCAAAGCTGGACGAGGGCCCGATGTGGCCGGCCGGTTTCGCCCTCACCGAGGTGACGGCCGAGGTGGAGGCGCGGATCAGTGCGCTGGTGAAGCAGGCGGTGAGCTGAGGCGCGCCACTGCCTTCGGTTTGCACACAGCGCGCACCTGCGGGCCTCCCAGGCGCCGACGACCGTCTTCCGCGGGGGTCGGCGAACCGCTGGTCGGCAGCAGCCGCGTCAGCCGCTCGGCGCCGTGGCCGGTGCGGCGAGTGCCGCGCTTCGGCGGACCGAATCGTTGAGCGCCGGGTTAACGCCGCTGCCTGATTGGAGCGTTGATCACCTCTCGTGCCGCGAGGCAGCCTGGGACGGCGAAAACCGACAGCTGCACCCACGTCGGCAAGCCGAACATCGGAAACATCGAAATCGACGCCGACGGCAAGGAAAACCCTGGGGACGCAAGACCACCAGGCTTCGACCGAACTGACCTCAAGGAGTGTCGAATGGGCAGGATTACCTACGTCGTGATGCAGTCGTTGGACGGCTACATCGAAGGACCGAACGGCGAGTTCGACTGGCCGGTCATGGATTCGGAACTGGCAAAGTACTCCCAGGAATTCGGTGACACGGCAGACGTTTTCCTCTACGGCCGGGTGGTCTGGGACGGGATGTCGAGCTATTGGCCGAGGGCGGAGGAGTACTCCGACCATCCGCACGACCTGGAGTTCGCCCCGGTCTGGCGCGCCAAGCCGAAAGTCGTCGTTTCGAGGACGCTGAAGACAGCTGACTGGAACACGACCGTCGTCAACGACATCACCGAGCTGGCCGAGATCAAGCAGGACAAGCACTTGGTCTTGTACGGCGGCGCGGAGCTCGCCGCCACGCTCACCGAGCACCGGCTGATCGACGAGTATCAGGTTTTCGTGCACCCAGTGTTGCTCGGCGGTGGCAAGCCCGTGCTGCCGTCCACCAAGGTGCGGTCCGGCCTGCGACTGGTCGAGTCACGGACGTTCGACTCCCAAGTGGTGATGCTGCGCCACGAACTCGCCGCCGACCGCTGACCTCCGGATGTGGGACTGGTGACTTCTACCGCGTGTCCAGCCGGGTCAGGTCACAGCGAGGCTGTTGCCACCGGTAGGAACGTCCATTGTGGATGTGTTGCGGGAGGAAGGCGGCGATCTCTCCTCCCGCCTCCACTGGGCGCACTGCTCCAGTCTGGATCAATGACCGTCATCGACCGCGCGGGCCATGGCGAGCTTGCTTTTGAAGTTCAGGCCCGCTTTCGTGCCGCCGTCACAGAGGATGTCGACGCGTGCACCGGGAACCGGGTCCGCGAGGTCGACACCGACGACAGCAACCGCACCAACCAGCAAGAAACCAGGAGACTCACGATGCGCACTCTGATCAGTTCCGCCTTTGTCTCGCTCGACGGCGTGGTGGAGGCGCCGGGCGGCGAGCCCGGCTACCGCAACTCCGGATGGACGTTCAAGGACATCGAGTTCGTCGAGGCCGCCTACGAGATCAAGGGCCGGGAGCAGCAGGAGGCCGCCGCGATGATCATGGGTCGGGTCAGCTACGAGGCGTTCAGCCCTGTCTGGCCGGACATGGCGGAGTTCGCCGACTACAAGGAGAAGCCGAAGTACGTCGTCTCCGCCACCCTCACCGAGGGCGACCTGGTGGACAACTGGGGCAAGACGACGATCCTGCGGTCGCTGGAGGAGGTCGCCGCGCTGAAGCAGACCGACGGCGGCCCGATCATCATGCACGGCAGCGCCACGCTGAACCGCAACCTCTCCGACGCCGGCCTGATCGACCGCTACCACCTGCTCGTCTTCCCGGTTCTGCTGGGCGCGGGCAAGCGCCTGTTCAGCGCCACCGACAAGGACGCGCAGCAGCTGAAGCTGGTCGAGCACGAGGCGTACGCCAACGGCATGCAGAAGAACGTCTTCGACGTCGTGCGCTGACACGTCGCGGCAGCGCCGCTGTTACGGCGGACCGGCACGGATCGCGCGGCGACAGGCCCCTCCGCTGAGGCGGGTGCTCAAGGGCCGGGCCCGGCTCCACAGGGCCGGGCATCCCGGCAGATCTTCAGGTGCTGCAACCGGGCAAAGCGGGCGACCGCGAGGCGGTCGCAGCGACATCTCGTGAAGGGACACAGTGGATGAAGTTCGCTCTGGTGTACGCCTACGACCCCGTCCAGGCGGGGCCCGGGCACGGTGAGATCGACGAATGGGTGGAATTGGATGCCGCGTTGAAGGCAGCCGGGAATTTCGTCCACGAGTCCGGGTTCCACCCGGCAGGCCAGGCACGGACCGTCACGGTTCGGGGCGGACAGGCCCAGGTGCGGGCCGGTGCTGTGATCGGAGCGGGGACCACGGTCGCCGGATACATCGAGGTCGAGGTGGCCGACGAGGACGCCGCGCTGTCCTGGGCAGAACGGGTGCCGACGGCTCGCTACGGGCAGGTCGAGGTCCGCCGGATCGTCGAATACTAGGCAGCTCAGATGGTCCAGCAGTTCTTGCGAGGCAACCAGGCAAGATCACGAAGTCCGGCTGGAGTGCTGAGCCTGCCGCCGGATCCGGTCGGCGTGCTCGGCCTGGAATCTCGTTCCCTCGCGGAGGAACTCGAGGATCGCCTCGAGCTCGGCCTTGCTCCGGCGCATCAGGAGCACCTGGGACTCCCTCCCGAGGGGACCCCACAGCTTCTCGATCAGGGCAGCCGCCTCCGGGGTGATCTCGATCGTGATCCGCCGCCGGTCGTGATCGTCGCGCACCCGCTCGACGTATCCCTTCCGCACCAGGCGGTCGATCGCGGTCGTGGTGGAGCCGGTGGTCAGCCCGACCTCGGTGGCCAGCTGGCCGGCCGTCATCGCCCCGCGCCTGCTGAGCAGGCCGAGGCACCGCAGGTCGGTGCGGTTGACGCCCAGAAGGCCCGCGCCCACGTGGTCGAACTCGTCGGTGGCGTCCTGGAACTCGCTGACCGCCTGGGTGACCTCGGCGGCCAGCTGCTCTCGGGTGGTGGCCATGGCGGGATCATACGCCAATCAAGTGTCTTGACAGACAAGTATTTTGATTGCCAAGATATCTGTATGACTGAGACCTTGACCGCCCGAGACCTGCTCACGTCCATCCAGGACCGGCGGGCGACGTACCTCCGCTTCGGGGCGGTGTGCGCGCTGGTCGGAACCCTCGGCTACGTTGTCGCGTTCGTGCTGCACGGCGACCTGCCCGATCAGAGCACCGAGTCGCTGCTGACCTTCATCGCCGACCGTCCGTGGGCCCTGCACCACCTGCTGATCGCCTTCTGCTTCCTGCTCTGGATCGGCGCCCTGTCGGGCCTGTCGCACTCGTTCACCGGCGGGAAGGCGTGGGTCCTCGGCCGGCTGGGGCAGACCACCTCCGTGCTGGGCATGGCGGTGCTGCTGTGGCACTACAACCTCGACGGCCCCGCGCTGGAGCACGTCGCCGACGCCTGGGTCGAAGCGGAGGGCGTGGAGAAGGCCGTGCTCCTGGAGCGCGGGACCATCCTCACCGAGGCGACCTCCGGGATGTTCCCGCTGTACGTCGCCCTGCTGCTCGGCCTGCCGTTCGTGCTGTTCGGCCTCGCCGTCGTCTGCAGCGACGATTACCCGTCCTGGCTGGGCTGGGTCGGTGCCGCGGCCGGCGGCCTGGCGTTCGCCGTCGGCTCCAGCAACTTCGCCGGATTCGAAGTACTCCCCAGGAACCTCTTCGTCCTCTCCGTGCTCCTCCTGGACTTCTGGATGATCGCCGTCGGGCTACTGATGTGGCGCCGCGGCGCGCGCCTGCGTTCGGCGCCGGTCGCGTAGCGACGAGGTCGGTTCGGGTCCCGGTCGCAGCCGGGCTGTGGGACGTGTGACGATCCCGCAACCCGGCTGCCGAAGGGCTCGTGTTGAGCGTCAGACCGCGTTCACGGCGGACAGGCTGGACGCGACGACGGAGTCATCGATCCCGACCGCCCACGCGGTGCTGTAGTGCCTCCACAAACGCTCGTACCCGCCTAGTAGTGCTTTGTTAGGTGTGGATTTTGGCGGGGATGATCTTGTTGTGAAGCAGGGTGATCTCGCTCGGGTACGTGGCCGGTTGGAGGAGTTCGCGGCGGAGGTGTTCGCGCTGCTGGCGCGGTCGGATCAGCGGGTCAAAGGCGAGACCTATGTGCGTGGGTTGCTGCTGGATGGTCGTCGGAAATCGATGCAGCCGATGGCCGAGCGGCTCGGAGTGGAACATCAGGGATTGCAGCAGTTCGTGTCGTCGTCGACGTGGGAGTTCGCCTCGGTGCGGGCGCGGTTGGCCAGGCTTGCGCAGCGCACGGTGGATCCCGTGGCGTGGTCGACCTGCGACCCCGGCGGCGGTCTGGTCCAGATCCCCTGCATCGAACGCAACGCCATGGCCGCGGTCAAAGCGGTCAATGCCGCCTCGCTGGCCATGCACGGCGACGGCGACCACCGGGTCAGTCTGGACCAGGCCATCGAGACGATGCGCCAGACCGGCATGGACATGCTCGACAAGTACAAGGAAACCTCCACCGGAGGCCTCGCCGTCAGCGTCGTCGAGTGCTGACCGGCTTCAAGCCGGAAGGACGGAATCCCCAGCAGGCCGCCCGAAGCGGGATTTCGGGCGCGCTCGGTCCGCGTAGGCGCTCGCTGCGGACGAACTGACTCGACAGCCCGAACAGCCACGACGACGTCTTCACCCCGCTCGATGAGGCCGGACCGTCGGTGCCGATGCTGCTGACGGCGTTGGAAACGTACGTGGAACTTGCGGACGACGTGCACGAGGTCGCCGCACGGCTTTCCCTGCACTGCAGCAGCCTCTACTTCCGCCTGCCCGCCTGCTGCAGGCCAATCTTTCCGGCGGGATGACCGGGTTGGAACCGCGTTGGGGATTGCCGCGGTGGGGCTTGTTGCAATCAGGATTGCGATGTACATTTCCGCAATCCAACTTGCATTGCGGTGCGCCTCACAACTTCGGGAGCAAGGGTCGTCGTGTCCTCAGCGCAGAATCAAGAGCCCCTCGGCAACGCCGATGCCCAGTGGTTGGGCGACGTCGTGCCGGAGGTGCCGCTGTCGAAGGCGCAGTCCCGGGTGGTGGACGTGATCGCCCGCAACCCGCAGCTGGCGTCCTACGCGGAGATCGCCGAGATCGCGCAGCGGGCCGATGTCAACAACTCGACCGTGGTCCGAACCGCCCAGACGCTGGGCTACCGGGGTTGGCCGGACCTGCAGCGCGAGCTGCGCGCCCGATATCTGGTGCTGATCTCCACCGAGGACACGCTCATCGAGCACGGTGAGCACCGCAGCCCGTTGCACGACGCCCTGACGCACGACATCGACAACCTGCGCCAGACGCTGGACAACAACACCGCCACCGACGCGGAAGCCGCCATCGCGACCCTGGCGGCGGCGAAGTCGATCCTGGTGGTCGGTCTCGGCTCGTTCGCCGGACCGGCCAGCGTCATGGCTCACGTCGGTTCCACGATGGGCTATCCGATCTCCCTGGAGAACCGGGCCGGCGTCCACCTCGCCACCGCCATCAACAGCCTCGGCGAGGGAGACGTCCTGGTGGTCGTCAACATGTGGCGATCGATGAAGCAGCTCATCGCGGCTGCCGAGGCGGCGAGCGCGGCTGGGGCCTCGATCGTCGCGATCACCGACATGCGCCGTGGCCAGCTGGCCACGGGGGTGGCCGATCACCTGCTGGTCGTGCCGTCGGAGGGCATCTCCTTCTTCCAGTCCGTCACGGCGGCGACGTCGGTCGTCTACGGGCTGCTCGCCGGGATGCAAGCGGCTCAGCCGGAACGCACTCGTGCGGCCATCCGCCGCACCCAGCAGCTGTGGAAGGACCTGGACATCTACCTCGACTAGCGCGGATCGACTCGCACTCGCGCGGCCAATTCCCCTGAACAGGAGCTCTCATGAGCAAGCACATCGCCGTCGTCGGCTTGGGCTCGATGGGCGGTGCCATGTCCTCCGCCTTGCGCCAAGCGGGCTGGCAGGTCTCCGGCTACGACCCGTCGGAGTCCGCGCGTGCGGCAGCGGCCGATGCCGGTGTCCACGCCGTGGACGACGTCGGACTTCTGGCCGGAACGCCCTACGTCGTGTTGTCGCTGCCCTCAGCGCGCGTGGTGGAGGAGATCGTGCCCGTGCTTCTGGCGGGCGAGGGCACGATCGCGATCGTCGACACGACGACGTCCGAGCCGGCCACCAGTGCCGAATTCGCCGCCCTCGCGGCCGAACGAGGCGCGGCCTTCGTCGACGCGCCCGTCTCGGGCGGACGAGACGGGGCGGCAACCGGCAGTCTGACCGCCTTCGTCGGTGCGACGCCCGAAGCGCTCGAAACGTGCAGGCCCGTGCTCGAGGCGCTGACCGGTGGTCAGTACCAACACCTCGGCGGCCCTGGATCCGGCAACGTGGTCAAGCTGCTCAACAACGTTCTCGCCGCGGCGAATCTGGTGTCGGTCGGGGAGGCGCTGGCGGTCGCGAAGGCCTACGGCGTGGACCCCGCCGTGGCAGCGGCCGGGATCAGCGGCGCTTCGGGTGGCAGCAAGGTCTCGGCGGCGATGTATCCGAACTGGGTGCTCTCCGGTACCCACGACTCCGGTTTCTCCCTCGGGCTGATGGCACGGGACGCCGCCCTGGCCGTCCAGATCGCCGACGAGCGCGGCGAACAGCCGGCTTTGCTGGCCGCGGCGAACCAGCGCTGGCAGGACGCCCTCGCCAGCCTCGGCCCCCGCGCTGATTTCACCGAGATCGCCCGCATCGTCGCCGCCTCCCTCACCAACGAAGGAACGTCCGCATCATGAGCATCGCCCCCACCACTTCCTCGGCCACCACCGCACGCCAGGTCCTGGACTCCGCCTTCCCGCAGGGGCTCGGAGCCTTCGTCGACGGGGCCATCGTCACCGGCGGAGGGGAGCCCATCACCCTCACCTCCGCGGCCACCGGCGAAGACTTCGCCCACTTCAACGATCCCGGCGTCGAGGGCGTCGACGCCGTGCTGGCCAGCGCGGTCCGCGGGGCCGCGACGTGGGCCGCGACCGATGCCTTCGAACGCGCAGCGATCCTTCGCGAAGTCTCCCGCACCGTCGGCGAGCACGCCGACGAACTGGCCGCGCTGGAATCCGCCACCACCGGAAAACCGCTGCGGGACACCCGGGTTGAAGCTAGCAAGGTCGCCGAGATGTTCGGCTACTACGCGGGCTGGGCGGACAAGATGATGGGCAGGACCATCCCGGTCCCGGGCAACTGGCACACCTACACCGAGCGCGTCCCCTGGGGCGTGGTCGTGGCCATCACCCCGTGGAACGCGCCGCTGTTCACGGCGGGGTGGAACTCGGCGGCACCGCTGGCGGCCGGCAACGCCGTCGTCGTCAAACCCAGCGAGTTCACCCCGGCGACCACGCTGCGGCTGGCCCAGCTGGCGCACCGAGCTGGCCTGCCCGAAGGCGTTTTCAACGTCGCCACCGGACTCGGAGGCACCGTCGGCGCCGCGTTGACCAGCGACCCGCGGGTCGGGAAGGTCTCGTTCATCGGATCGGTGGCCACGGGTCGCCGGGTCGCGGTCGCCGCAGCCCAGGCGGGGATCCCGACCGTTCTGGAACTCGGGGGCAAAAGCGCCAACATCGTCTTCGCCGACGCAGACCTGGACCGCGCGGCCGATGGCGCCGTAGCGGCCGTGTTCTCCGGCGCCGGCCAGTCCTGCGTCGCCGGTTCGCGGCTGCTGGTGCAGCGCAGCGTCCACGCCGAACTCGTCGAACGCGTGGCGGAGCGGGCAGCGCGGTTGCGGCTTGGTGATCCCCTCGATCCCAGCACCGAGGTCGGCCCGATCATCACGGCTCCGCAGTACGGCACCGTGACCTCGTTGATCGAGGCGGGACTGCAAGACGGTGGCCACCGGGTCACCGGCGCGGACCTGCCCGTGGAGCTGACCGGCTCGGCGCTGGCCTCCGGCCACTGGGTCGCGCCGACCTTGCTGGACGGGGTCACCCCGGCCAACCGGTTGGAAACCAACGAGGTGTTCGGCCCGGTCCTCGGCGTTGATGCCTTCGACACCGAGGCGGAAGCGATCGAGCGCGCCAACAGCACGAACTTCGGCCTGGCGGGCGCGGTGTGGACCGGCGATGTCTCCCGCGCCCACCACGTGGCCCGGTCGGTCAAGGCGGGCACCTTCTGGATCAACTCCTACAAGACGATCCACGTCGCCGTCCCCTTCGGCGGTTTCGGCGATTCCGGCCACGGCCGGTCTTCCGGGCCGGAGGTGCTCGACGAGTACACCCAGGCCAAGGCCGTGTGGGTGCCCACCCGCGCCGCGGGCGCACCGTTTCCGGCGCTGAGCTACTAGGAGGCGCTGATGGAGCCGAACGATGCCCTGATGTCCGGTCTGGCCTGCGGCGTTGAGCGCTGGCGGGAGCAGGTGCTCGCGCTGGCCCGGTCCCTGCACGCCAACCCCGAGCTCTCCTTCGAAGAGGCTGAGTCTTCTGCTGCGATCGCGGAACTGCTGGGAGTGGGTGGATTCCACGTCGAACGCGGTACGGGTGGTCTGCCGACCGCCTTCACCGCCACGGTGGGAACCGGCGAGCTGACGGTCGCGCTCTGCGTCGAGTACGACGCGCTGCCTGAGATCGGTCACGCCTGCGGGCACAACCTGATCGCAGGCGCTTCCACAGCCGCGGCGCTCGCACTGGCGCCGCACGTCGACGAGCTGGGCATCACCCTCAAAGCGATCGGTACCCCGGCCGAGGAGCATGGTGGCGGCAAGACGCTCCTGCTGGAGGCAGGCGCGTTCGACGGGGTGGGCATGGCCCTGATGGTGCATCCGGTCCAGGACGGGGTCACCTACAACCCGGCCGGGACCAGTGCTCAGGCCGTGGGCAGGTACCGCGCCGTCTTCTCCGGCAAGGCGGCCCACGCGGCAGCTGCTCCGCACCTCGGCGTGAACGCCGCCGACGCCGCCGTGCTCAGCCAGGTCGGTGTGGGCCTGCTCCGCCAGCAGATCCCGGGCGATCATCGGATCGCGCTGTACGTCGCAGAGGGCGGCACCGCCACCAACATCATCCCGGAGCGCGCCGTCGTGGAGTTCGAATGCCGCGCGTTCACCTTGCCCGAGTACTGGGCACTGCTGAAGCGGGTGCGCGGTTGCTTCGAGGGCGCGGCGATCGCCACCGGTACCGAGGTGACGATCGAAGCCACCGAACCGCTCTACGAACCGCTCGTGCAGGACGATGCGCTGGCGGCCCACTGGACCGCGGCCATGCAGTCGTTCGGGCGCGACACCACTCCGTCAGCGGGGCTCAGCGGCGGCTCTACTGACATGGGCAACGTCAGCCAGGTGATCCCGAGCCTGCACCCCTGGCTGAGCATCCCCGGAGCGGACGTGCCCATCCACTCGCACGGCTTCACCGCCCTCGCCGACACCCCCGAGGCCTACGGCCTCATGTTCGAGGCGGCGACGGCGCTGTGCTGGACCGTCGCCGCTGCCGCCACCGATCCCGAGCAGAAAGCACGGTTCATCTCCGCGTCCTTCCAACGGAAAGCATTGCAGAAAGCAGGAATTCGATGACCACTCTCGACACTCCCGTGAGAGCAAGACCGAAGCAGACACTGCCGATCGCCGCCTTAGCGCTGGTCATCGGGCTGGCCGTTCAGCTCATCGGCAAAGTCGACATCAACCTGGGCATCGGGTCCGTCATCATCTTCCCGATGGTGTGGGGGCTGATTCTCGGCCTGCTGGTCTCGGTCCAGAAGTTCCGGCCACTCGGTCTCGACCTGCAGAAGGTGGCGGCGGCGCTGGTCGGCGTGGCGGTGATGCTGCTGGTGGCCCGTCTGGCGTTCAACATCGGCCCGAGCCTGCCGACCCTGGTCCAAGCGGGTCCTGCACTGCTGCTGCAGGAAGTCGGACACCTGCTCGGGACGGTCGCACTGGCCCTCCCGCTGGCCGTGCTGCTGCGCATGGGCAAGGCCACGATCGGCGCCACCTTCTCGCTGGACCGCGAGCCGTCGTTCGCGATGGTCTCGGAGAAGTACGGACCGGATTCGGACCAATATCGCGGCGTGCTGGCGATGTACGTGTTCGGCACCCTCTTCGGGGCGGTGTTCATCACGCTCCTGACATCCCTGGTGGCGAACTGGCGCATCTTCGATCCGCTGGCGCTGGCGATGGGCGCGGGTGTTGGGTCCGGATCGATGATGGCTGCGTCCACGGCGAGCATCGTGGAGGCTTATCCCGCCGATGAGGAGGCCATCCTCGGGATGGCGTCCGTGTCGAACCTCATCACCACAATTCTCGGCGTCTACGTCGGGATCTACATCGCGCTGCCGCTCGCCGACCGCTTCTACCGGTTGCTCACCCGCCGTCCGGCCACGCCGGATGACGGCTCTGAGCCGGCGAGTTCCGGTGCGAGGCCGGATGCGGACACGGCCAACCGCGCGTTCAGGGAACAGGTCGCCGAGGCCGCGGCACAGATCTCCCTGCCGCTGTGGCTGTCGCTCGGTGTGCTGACGGTGCTGGGCATCGGCACCGCTTCGGTGTCGGCCGGCGCCTTGAGCTGGAAGATCGTCGGCGGTTACGCGGTGCTGCTGGCCCTGGTGCTGCTCGGCCTCCTGCTGGCGAAGGTGACGCGCAAGATCTCGGCGATCGTGTGGATCACCACCGTCGGCGCCTACATCTCGAGCCCGTGGTTCCCCGCCGCCGAGGTACTGAACCCGCTGGTGAAGTCCGTGGACTTCCTCTCGATCGCCACCATCATGCTGACTCTGGCTGGCCTGTCGCTGGGCAAGGACATCCCGCTCCTGCGACGCATCGGATGGAAGATCATCCCGGTCGGCCTGGTCGCGATCACGGCCTCGTTCCTGCTGTCGGCGGTGATCGCCGAATTCGCCCTCGGCCTGTGGAGCTGACGATCGGGCATCCCGAGCCATGATCGCGCGAAAGCCTTGGTGGTGAAGACCGCCCGATGTGGTTTCTGGGGCGACCGGTGTGGTTCGTCTCCACCGCACGTCCATGCGGGGGCCTTCGATCGAAGTTCGAAGGCCCACCTCATCGTCTTCTGCCGGTGATAACTGCGTGCTGACTTGCCGTGGGAATGCGTCGCTGCAGGTGTGCCTGCGGCGACGCATTCCGGTGTCAGCGCTTGGCGTGTTCGGCGTCGACGCGGGTGGTCACGCCGTTTTCGACCAGAGTGCGGGTGGCGTCGGTCGAGGCGTAGGTCCAGAGGATGCGCATCGGTGCGGTGTCGGAGCCGTTGCGGAAGCGGTGGGGGGACTCCGGCCGCGACGTAGGTCGTGTCGAACGTGGTGAGTTCGTGCTCCTGGCCGTCGATTTCGACGATGGCGTTGCCTTCGAGGATCACCACGCTCTCTGGGCAGTTGTGGGTGTGCAGCGGGATTCCCGCGCCGCCCTCGAACAGCGTCTGCCCGTTGAGGAAGATCTCGGCTCCGCGCGCCTTGGTTACCAGCGGGATGGTGCGCGCCCCGCCGCCGCGCGAGAATGACTTGAGGTCGGCGGTGTGCAGCACGCACGGGGGAAAGGTGCCGCGGCTAGGGGTGGATTCGGTGGACATGGTTCTCCCGTCTGCTTCGGGGTGGGTCAGCCCGCGACTCAGTAGGTGCGGACGTTGGTGGATTCGCGGATACCGGCGGTGGCGAGTTCGCGGCCGTGGCCGCTCTGCTTCGTTCCGCCGAACGGGACTCGCGGGTCGCTGGCCACGATGGTGTTGACGAATGCTGCACCGGAGGTGATGCGCCGGGCGACTGCGATCGCGCGATCGGTGTCGGTGCTCCAGATGCTCAGGCCGAGGCCGTAGTCGCTGGAGTTGGCGAGAGTGACGAGACTGTCGTCGTCGGCAGCGGTGGCGATCGCCGCAACCGGCCCGAAGGTCTCCTCGTCGAAGGCGGTGACGCCAGGCCCGGTAGCTGCGAGAACGGTCGGCTGGTACCAGTTTCCGGGGCGGTCGATCGGTGCTCCACCGGTGAGCAGCTGGGCACCTTGGTCGAGGGACTTCTCCACCTGGAGGTGCAGCTGGTCGCGCAGATCAGCCCGGGACAGGGGGCCGATCTGAGTGTCGGGTGCGGTCGGGTCTCCCACGGTCAGCGCTCGGGTCTTGGCCACGAACTGACGGGTGAATTCCTCGGCGATGCTGTGGGCGATGAGGAACCGCTTCGCGCAGACGCAGCTCTGCCCGGAGTTGGTGAAGCGCGCCTTGACCGCGGCGGTGGAGGCGGCGTCGACGTCGGCGTCGTCGAGGACGACGAACGCGTCGGAGCCGCCTAGTTCCAGCACTGATTTCTTGACCGCGCGTCCCGCGAGCGCGCCGACCGAGGAACCGGCGCGGTTGCTTCCGGTCAGCGTGACGGCGGCGATGCGCGGGTCGGCGATGAGCTTCTCACTGACGGCAGCCACTTCGGGCTCGGGGATGATGAGCGAGGTGAGCAGGTTGGGTGGGAAGCCAGCGCGCACGAGGAGTTGTTCGATCGCGATCGCGCTACCGGTGACGTTGGGGGAGTGCTTGAGCAGCACCGCGTTCCCGGTGGCGAGGGTCGGGATCGCGAAGCGCATGACCTGCCAGAACGGAAAGTTCCAGGGCATGACGGCGTAGACCACACCGTTTGGCTCGTACCCCGATCCAGGCCCGTGCTCCGTCGATGTCGACTGGTCCGTCGGCCAGGATCTCCGGGGCGTTGTCCACGTAGAACTCCGCCGTGACGGCGGACTTCTCGATCTCACCCGAGGATTCGGTCAGTGGCTTGCCCATTTCCCGAGTGATCAGGTCGGCGTACTCCGTGGAGTGCGCGCGCAGTGATTCGGCCAGTTTTGCGAGCAGGGCGAGCCGGTCCTGGAGCGGCGTGGCTGCCCACTTCGCCGCCGCTGCGTGTGTCGCGGTGAGGGCTGCCTCGATGTGCTCGGCGTCGTGGCCGGGGTAGGTGGCGATCTCGGAGCCCGTGGCCGGGTTGATGGTGGTGATCGCGGTGTTCATGAGGCCTCTCAACGAGGTGGGATCGGTTTCACGCGTGGTGGCGCAACGTTTCGGCGAGGGTGTTGTGCTGGCTGCCGGGCACCACGTGCTCGGCAACCGCCTTGCGCCATTTGGCGAAGTGCGGAGCGGCCCGGTGTGCCTCCACCGCGGCTTGATCGGTGTAGAGCTCGTAGAAGACGAAGTGGTGATCATCGGTGGTGTCGACGTTGACGTCGAAGTAGTGGCAGCCGGGTTCGTCGTTGAACGTGGAGTGGGCGTTCTTGGTGATCGCTTCCAGGAACGCCTCGCGGTGGCCGGGCTTGACCCGCAGGGAGACGACGAGGGCGAGCATGGGTGACTCCTTGTTCTCTCGGGTGTCGTTGAGGTCGAAGTGCTTAGGCTGTGGCGGTGGCTTCGCTGGGCTCGGGCATCGGGACGCCGGTGGAGGAAGCCAGTTCGCTGAGGTCCTGCCACGTCTTGGGCGCAAGGGTGATGCCGGCGGTGGAGTTGCGGGCGAGGTTGCGCTGTTCGATCTCGCCCGGCACGAAGATCTCCGCCACGCCGGGTGCGGTGGGAACGGGCTTGGTCTCGGCGACGAGGGATTCGATCCGGGAGGTGAACTCGTCCACCGGTTGCACGGCGGCGATGTCGACGACCATGAGGAAGTGCCCGCACCCTGACCGGCGTTCGGGGTCGTAGGGGCCGGCGACTCCGGCGCCGAAGGAACTGCCCGTGAGCACACCGGCCAGGACGTCGAACATGAACGAGATGGCGTAACCCTTGTGTCCCGCCAGAGGCAGGATCAGGCCGTCCACGGCCTCGCGCGGATCCGTGGTGGGCACACCGTTGGCATCGGCGGCCCAGCCTTCGGGGATCGGTTCGCCGCGTTCCTCAGCGAGGTAGATCTTGCCGCGGGCGACGGCGGTGTTGGCGATGTCCATGACGGCCGTGCCGTAGGAACCTGCGGGTGCGGTGATCGACCATGGGTTGGTGCCGACGGACTTCTCCCGGCCGCCCCACGGCGCCATCGCCGGGCTGGCGTTGGTGGCCAGCAGGGCCAGGCACCCTGCGTCGGCGACCTTGCGGGTGAAGTAGGCGGCGGTGCCGAAGTGGTTCGAGTTGCGAATCGCGACGCCGGCGATCCCGTGTGCCTTCGCCCGGTCGATGCCCAGTCTCGCCGCTCGGTCGGTGATGACCTGGCCGATGCCGTCCTGGCCGTCGAGGACGACCAATGAACCGGTGTCGGTGACGATCTGCGGTTCACCGGACGAGCGCATCGCTCCACTGCGGAGGCGTGCTGCGTACCACGGCAGGCGGAGCATTCCGTGCGAGGAATGGCCCCACAGTTCGGCGACGACGAGGCTGTCGGCGAGAAGCCGGGCGTCGTCTTCAGGAACGCTCAGCGTCCTGAGGATTCGCGTGCCGAACTCGGTCAACGATGATCAATTGGGCGACCGCGCGCGGGGCGTCTGCCGGCGGGGTTAGCGGCGTGTCGTGGGCGGCGTGTCGTGGTGTGTTGTGGGTTCGGGCTCGGGGTGTTGGGAGAGCGGCTGTTCGTCGCGGTGGGTGGCCCAGCGTTGTGGAGTCTTGGGAGCCCGTGGGCGCGGTCTGCTTGGCGAGGCGCGGATCACCTCCGCCTCGGCGAGCCATCCCTCTTTGTCGGCGCTGCGGAGCTGACACGTCTCGAGATACGCGGCGACCCGCTGCACGACCCGGTCTGACATGGGGCCCGGGAGGCGACGTCGACGTATCGCCGCGTGTCGAATACGCGGAGCTCGTCGCGTCTCATCCCCTTCTCGAGCAGCACATCGTCGAATGCGTGAGTCACTGTGTGTCCTTTTCACCACGGCCTCGGCGAGGTGTCTTCAGCCCGTGCTCAGGTGCAGGGCGATTCGGTGTTCGTGCGGTGGCGACCACTCCTTCAGGGTCGTGTTATGTTCGGCTGGCCAGCGGCAGACGATCGCGTTGAGCGGGCCGTTGAGCTGATACCGCAGCCGGATCAGGAACCGGTCAGCCTGATGTGCGTCGAACGGCCCGAGTTGTGCGTGGAACAGTACGACGCCCCGGTGCGAGATGGCCTGCAGGACGTTGACGTCGCCGAAGTGATTGCGGAATCCGTTCATGAGATTGCGTTTATGCGCGCTGTGGCCGGGTGCGGGTGTGTGCGGCCTGCTCCAGACGATCCACGCGACCTTGGCTTCTGGGATCCACCACTGCGGTTCGGTGGTCGTCGCTTGCCACTGGGGCAAGACCGTGGCGATGCGTGTGCGCATCGTGTCCTTGAGGAGCGCTTCGTCGATCAGGCCCCAGCGCGCGAGGTACTGACCGACGGTCGCGGGACTGAGCAGCACTTGGAACTCCCGGTTGACCAGGTCAGAAACCGCCTGCCTGCTCCACAGTTCAGCTCGGAGACCATGCGAATTCGGCGTGCCCTGGGTGATGGTGCGGATCGTCCACTCCTGCTGCTGCGTCGACAGCGCGAGCTGCTCGCCTGGACGTCGTCCCCGTGTCCTCGCTCTGAACGAGTCCTCGCCGCTGCGCCGAAAGGCGCGCACCCACGCGCCGACGGTCTTGCGGGACACGCCGAGCAGGCGCGCGACGTCGGATTGCGATGCCCCCGACTCGACCGCGGCGACGGCGCGACGACGGATCTCTTCCAGGGCCTCGGGGGAGAGTTTGCGTGCGTCCCGTGTCGTCATCATCAAGCCTTCAGCGTTGGTCATTCGATACATCCCAGCTACTCGTCGTTCGGGAACTCGCCGACGATGGACCTGGCGAGATGACGTCGTTCCTGGTGTTCTTGTGTGAGCACTGTGGACGATGACTAGGGTCGGCTGCGGGTCGCGCACCGCTACGCGGTCGCTGCGCTCTGGCGAAAACCCGACACCAGTGAAATTACCCGATCGGTTGCTTTCGAATGAACGGCTACGGTGTTAACTGTCCGTCAGTTCCGCGTCAAACGCGGTGGATGATCGGTGTGATGCGCAGTCACCTGAATCGGAGAAAGGTGTTTCCGCGTCAGCATCCCGAACTGCGCGCGTTGCCACGGAAAACACGAGGCCTGGGGCCAGTGGTGCCGGCGGGGCGGGCAGAGTCGGGTGGCACCCATTTGCCATCATCGGGTGTTCGGAGACTCCGGGCGGTCAGCGGTGCGGCAGAGGTGGCGGTACGGTGCCCGATCTGCGGAAACGACGTCCTAGGGAATTCGTTCGCCGATGTGGCGAGGCGGTTAACAGAATCCGGTGGACACGCTGTCCGCAGGGGTGTCCACCGGATCCCGTGAAAGCCCGGTCCGCACTCCAGGCCCATTCCACGGTACTGAGTCATCGGCCGGTTTCCTGTGGGCGAGCTGTGAAGATCCCTAGAAACGCTCTGAGCCCCCGCGCCAGGTGGATGGCGTGGGGGCTCAGAACGTGATCGGGCTACAGGTCGAGGACGAGCCGTTTCCCGCACGTGCGCGACACGCAGATCATCATCGTCTGGTTCGCGGCGCGCTCGGCTTCGGTGAGCAGGGAGTCGCGGTGGTCCGGGACGCCGTCGAGCACGGGAGTTTCGCAGGTGCCACAGATGCCCTCTTGGCATGACGACATCACTGGCACGCCAGCGTCTTCCGCGACCTCGAGGATCGAGCGGTCTTCCGGCACGTTGAGCGTGAGTCGCGAACGCGCGAGCTCGACCTCGAAACCACTGGTCTGCGCATCGACCTTCTTGGCGGTGAACCGTTCGAGGTGCAGCGCGCCGCGGTTGCGTGACGAGAAGCGGTTCTCCACGTCCGTGAGCAGAGACTCCGGACCGCAGCAGTAGATCGCGGTTCGGCGGCACGCCCTCCGGAGCAGGGCGTCGAGGTCGAGACGGCCGGTCTCGTCCTGCGGGCTCAGGCTGACCCTCGACCCGTAGCGGGCGACCAGCTCGTCAGCGAATGCCATCGTGTCGCGGGACCTTCCGCCGTAGGCTAGTCGCCAGTCGGCCCCCGCCCGGTCGACGGCGTCGATCATCGGCAGGATCGGTGTGATACCGATGCCGCCGGCCAGGAACAGGTACTTCTTGGCCCTCATCAGCGGGAAGTGGTTGCGGGGACCGCGAATCCGCAGCAGGTCGCCCTCGGCGAGTTCGCGGTGGACGTAATCGGACCCGCCTCGGCCGTCCGGTTCGCGCAGCACCGCGACTTGCAGCGTCGAGCGGTCGGCGGGGTCACCGCACAGCGAGTACTGGCGCACCAGGTCGTCGCGCAGCACGAACTCGATGTGGGCGCCGGGTTCCCATTCCGGCACCGGGCCGCCATCGGGATGGCGCAAGGTCAGCCGCACGACACCGGCGGCGAGGACGTCTTTGCGGTCGAGCTGGACCTTGAGCTCCACCTCGGTTCTGGACAGGGCGCCCGTCGTCATCAATGCCTCCTCAGTGAGCAACCGCGTTCCGCGCACGATCAGTGGGTGATGCGGAATGACACGCGGTTTCCCGGATTCGAATGCCGCCACCGTTGGCGCGCATCGGCGTCGCTGACGCCGCGCGAATAAGTGGTGTCGGAATGGCCGGCCAGGTCATCGTGACACGGAGACAACGTCCTGACCAGCACCGTTCGGCGTCTCGTGCCCTTCCTTTGCGCTTCGTGTTCACATGGCCGAAACACGTGCGGGCAAGGTGTTTCCGCAGGTCAGCGGGCCCACCGGCCAGTGGTGACGCGCGAGGTAGTTCTGGCGTGAAAGCGGGGGCGCGATGAACGGGCGGCGAAAATCGTTCCCCGCTTCGGGGTGGGCGAATGGATGATCGTTTCGACAAAAGGCGTCGTTGTCGTGCCTGCCAGTCCGATGTGCATGATCGATTCGGCTGTCACAATTCTGCGTGGCGTTCGGATCTGGAAATGTCGATCGGGCAGACGGTTCACCTGCCGGAAAATCACATTGCCAGCACGAATTCATGCGACGATGACGGGTGCGAAACGTCGAAGATACACTTCCCGCGTCGCACTCCAGCGTTCAGCAGGGGCGACGAGGACCGATCCGCGGCGTGCGGCGATGTGGCCCGCGCGGAGTGCCGAAGCGCTGGTTCATAGCCGGACGATGTGACGACCGATCGCGCATGACGTTGCGATTGGGCGAGAAACCGCGCCGTGGAGCGAGACAGATTGTTTTCACGACGGGTTTTGCCACCACTGCCTCGGCTCCTCCGGTCCTGGCGCGCGGGAAATAGGTTCCACCAGGCGAGCCGGAGTCAGCGGTGTGGGGCGGGCCGGGGTTGTGAACTATTTGCCGGACGACGCATTCGGCGCTGTTTATCCGGAATCCCGTCCACAAGAGATGATTCGTCGGGTGAAGGCCTGTTCAGGGGCAGGATCCGGGGGAACGAAACGAGCGCGAAACACGCGTCGATCATCGCTGTCACCGCGATCTGGGCACCGCTAGGCGGACGTGCCACCATTGCTCGGTCCGCGCTGAGCTCCCAGGCTCGCACCGGTGGATGTGGATTTGCTGAGAACAGGCGAAGAAAGCGCCTTGAATGGGGGGAGGAGAAGGCATGAGACTCCGCCGTGGCCTGACGTCCGCCGCGCTCGTGCTCGTGGCCTTCTCCGCCGCGCCCGCGGCCGAGGCAGCTGAACCCGCTGTCGTCGTCCCGACCTGCGCGGCGGTCGTCGAGGGTGCCGCTGGTGCCGAGGTCATGGTGCTTCCGCAGGCGTTGGTTGAGCCGGTCGCGACGGCGGTGCAGGGTGTCGTCGGCCTGCCCGGGGTGGCCGAGGCGTTCCGGGCGGAGTGGAGCGCCGCGCCACCGATCTCGGTGGGGCGGATCGGCGAGGGGCACCTGTCCGGGGGGCGCATCGCGGACGCCGCGATCGCGCGTCTGGCAGAGACCCCCGCCGTGCGAGCGGTCTTGGGCGGGTTGGCCCCGGTGGTGCACGCGACGTTGAGCCCGGTGTGCGGAATCGTGACGCACGTGGAAATCCCTGACCTGCCACGTCTCCCGCTCGGCCCCGCGCCCATGCCGCCCCAACCGGCGGAACCGCCTCCGCCTCCCGCTGCGCCGCCCTCGCAGTCCCCGGAACCCCCGGCTGTTGCCGATCAGGTGGAGGCCGGCGCCGTGCCACGTGCTGAGCAACGCGCGCCGCAGGAGTGGCCGTGGGCGGAGGGACGTCGCGTCGTCGGGGATCTGGAGCCCGGATCCGGAGAGCCGGAGATGTCGGCCGCGCGCACCGAGCTGACTGCGAGTCGTACGAGCTCGGTCGCGGACGAGGGGCCGTTGTGGCTGTTTTCGCCGTGTCGGTGCTGTTGGCCTTCGCGGCTGGCAACGGGATGCGCTACTGGGGTGGACGAGACTAGGGAATAGCAATTTACGAGGCGTCTGAATTGGGGTTCAGGCGGCCTCGAATCATGCCTTTTTGGCCGCGCTATCTCGCTCTTGTCGTGTCATTTGCTCAGGAGTCGCGAATGCGCCTGACCAGGGTTCTGCGGAAGGGCGTGACCATGGTGGCGCGGTCTCGGCGTCCCCTTGAGCGGCCGTGTGTGCGACTGTGACCAGCAGGGATGTGAAGATCCTGCGCTAGGGGCGGGCCGACCGGGGTGCGGCGGGAACTATTTCTCTGAAGCTGGGTTCAATTTCTTTAAAGTGTCGCGTGATGCATTGTCTTCTCTTCTGGCTACCTCAATTCCGATTGTCCGGCGAGGATCGTTTTACATTCGATTTACCGGTTGATCGTTTCGCTGGGATCGGCGGCGTGCTTAACTTCTTTTCGTTCGATTGACGTCGAGCATGACCCGCCGATCCGAAAACGAATTGACGATACCCGTGTGGCGCAGGGCTGCCCGGGTTTTCCGAACCGAGGATTCGGTGAGGTGCGGTCGTTCCTCCGGAAGAAGTGTCGGACCGCCGGAGTGCTCGGGACCGAACGAGCTTCGTCCCGACACCGCCGAACCGGCGATCTTCGCATCGCACGGATCAGAGAGGGATCACATGTCCGCAGAATCTCCTCCGGGAGCCCGAAAATGGCGCGGCCGCCTGAAAGCGGCCGCGGCGGTGGTGGTCGCCACCGCCAGCGCCGGAACGATGGCCGCGGTGCCGGCGGCTGCTCAGCAGCCGGTCGGCGCAGGTCCGCTGCCGGTGACCTTCCACATCAAAGATGACAACGGGAAGTGGTTCGACTCCGGCTTGAACCTCTTCGGCGGTCAGTCGCTGGCCGTCGCCGAGCTGCCTCGGGTGGGCACGTCGGCGGCCGACGGTTCGATCATCCCGAGTGCGCCTGATGGTGCGCTGCCGAGCCTGCCGGGACTCACCGGATTGGTCTCGCCGCAGAAAGCCACATCGCTGACCAACATGGATCAGGCCGAGGGGTTGACCGGCCTCGTGAAGGGCGCTGGCCAGCCGGTCCCGGCATTGGGGCAGACGGGTCAGAACTTGGCCCAGATGCTCAACCTGGACAGCACCCTGAAGACGGTCAAGGAGATCGGGGTCTCGAACCCGCAGGCCCTGCCGACTGCCCTGAAGGCCGAGCGGCTGCTGGGCACCTTCACTCAGCAGGTGGCCGGGATGCCGGTCGACGCGCCGATCAACCTGAACCAGTTGCCGGTCGGTGTGGACCTGCAGGGCGCGCTCAACGAGTTGCAGAAGTTCGCTGTCAAGGGCCCGCCCGTGACCGTGAAGTTCGTGGTGGACCCGAAGGAGTCGGAGGGCCTGCGCAACCCCATGGGCCTGATCGCCCCCGAGGGTGCGCAGGGGTTCCCGTTCATGGATGCCAAGGGAGCGTTCTTCGGCGAGAAGCAGATCCAGCTGACCGAGCCGGGCCTGTACGCGTTCGCCGACATGGTGTCGCCGTACATGCTGGGTGCGGTCGTGGTGGACGACCCGTTGACGATCGGACTGGACTTCGGCAAGCGGTCGCAGATCAACTCGCGCGAGCTCAACGTGCCGTCGCACTCCGACATCGTCAACAGGTTGGTGAACGCGTTCTTCAACATCACCAACCCGAACAACTGGCAGAAGTTCGACCCGAAGAACCCGGTCAGTTGGAATCCGACCCAGGCTCCCGCCCCGATCTTGCAGTACGACGAGGCGGGCAACCCGATCCTGATCCCGATCTTGGACGCGTACTTCGACTCGAAGTTCAAGTACCCCAAGACGCTCAACCCGGGTGATAAGGCTCCGCCGGTTCCCGGTGTCGGCGAGGTCTGGCTCGACACCGAGATGGAGGAGTTCGGGGAGAAGGACAAGGTCGGCTCCGCCACGCGGATCAACGCCGAGAACTGGAACATCGAGCGCAAGATCGGTGCTCCCGGCATCAACATGAACAATCCGCACAACATGTGGACCGACAAGGACTACAAGTTCCTCTACCAGTCCGAGTGGTTCGACGATGAGATCAACGCCTTCGACCGGGAGACCGGCAAGCACATCGTCAACACCCAGGTCGGCCACAACCCGGCGCACATCATGACCAAGCCGGGTACTGACCAGCTGATCGTCGGTCTCAACGCGGGCAACGAGATCGTCGAGGTCGCGCCGGGCGGTGGCGCTGTCACCAAGCGCATCAACGTCAGCCCGTCCGGGGAGATCCGCCACCCGCACGCACACTGGTTGTCCTACGACGGCAAGACTGCGATCACGCCCAACGTCATGACCGACAACGCCTCGATCATCGACCTCGACTCCGGGGCGGTCAAGACGGAGAAGACCGGGCAGTTCCCGATCGCGACCAGCATGACGTCCGACGCGAGCAAGGCGTACACGGCGGACTTCACCGGTCAGTCGATCACGTGCGTCTCCCTGAAGGAGAACGCGTGCGCCGACAACGGGAAGCTGGTGCACAGCAAGACGATCGACCTGTGGGAGAACTACAGCCCGATCGCCGGACCGGCTGAGGGCAAGCCCTTCGGCGGTCTGTCGATCCAGTTGCCGGTGAGCCCGGACGACAAGGCCCTCGTGGCGGCGAACGTGCTCTCGCAGACGGTCTCGGTGGTGGACCCGAAGACGGACAAGGTCGTCAAGGACCTGCCGTGTTCGGCGGGCTGCCACGGCATCAACTTCGGTGCCAAGAAGGGTGGCGGCTACTACGCCTACGTGTCCAACAAGTTCGCCAACGTCATGCAGATCATCGACGTCGATCCGAACATGGACGGCAACATCGCGGATGCGGCCGTTGTGGGCACCAAGACGCTCGACGCCACCGCGGACACCAAGGTCGACGGCACCATCACCGGCGCGTCCGGCATGGGCGGGCAGGGTGTCCTCGCGATTCCGCTGGTCTACAACGGTTGGGCCCAGCAGAACGCGGGCAAGTGGGCCGAGATGCTGACCCCGCAGCAGCGCGACCCGATCGGCACCGGCAAGTGATCCGGGCCGAGTGACCCCCCGGGGCCGGGTTCCGGCCCGGCCCCGGGCGGTCCACAACGCTTCCCCTCCGGCGACGTCTCGCTGTGAATGCCCTCCTTCCAACGCTTTCCGGGAGAGAGTCATGCCATGCTGTCCGAAAACCGCCCTGTACCTGGTGGTGGCAGGGGTGGTCACCGTCGATGTCGTGCTCGCGCCGACGCCGGCATCGGCCAGCGTGTCGCTGGTGCCCGACACCATCGCAGAAGGCGGCACCCGCAGCGTCGCGGTCCGCGTGGTCAACGAGGACGCCAACGCCGTCACCACCCGGTTCGAGCTGCACTTCCCGCGCCACCCGGCACTGCTGGTCGACGCGACCCCTGTCCCGGGCTGGACCGTGACCCGCCGGGACCGCCGAGCGGACCGGCCAGTGCGCGTCGATGACCGGGAAACCTCGGTCGTCACCGACATCATCACCTACAGCGGCGGGCGGGTCCGACCCGACGGCTACCAGGACTTTCCGCTCACGATGGCTCCGCTGCCGGAGAACACCTCCCTGGTGTTCACCGCGACGCAGACGTTCTCCGATGGACGGGTCCTGCGTTGGACCGGAGCGACCACCGGTGCCCCGACGATCACGATCGGCGATCCGACACCGGAATCGCCGGGACCGCAGTCACCGGCCGCCCCGGAACTCGCTGCTGGGCCGATGCCCCCTTCCACCACCAAATCCGCCGAAGCAGTGGCCTCCGCAGTTCCGCCTCCGGCGCAGGCATCGCCGGCTCCGGACCCGCGGGCGGTCGCAACCGCACCTTCGACCACCGAACGCCTTCTGCTCGGAGAACCCGCAGTCCCGCAGACCGACAGCCCGTCGTCGCGCTGGGAGGCCCTCGGACTCGGGGCCGCCCTGGCGGTGGCCGTGCTCGCAGCGATCGGGTCCCTGGCGCTGCGGGCCAGGCGGCGCGAGAGCGGTGATCCCGACGGCTTCTTCGCCGTGTTCGACGACGAACCCGCACCAGTACTCGACCACGACGGCCGTGCCGACCGCGCCGCCGTTTCGGAGGTGACCTCGCGATGACAGCGATGCTGACCCGACAACGACCTGCTCGACGAGACATCCCGCGCCCACCGATGTTCCGGCGCGTCCTCGCCGTCGTGCTGTTCGTCGCGGTGTGCTGGGGGGCGTTGCTGGCCACGATGCCCGCGCAGCAGGGGAATCCGGTGCTGCGCTCGACCTCGCCGGGCAACGCGGAGAACGTGAAATCACCGGACGAGGTGCTGCTGAGGTTCGACAGGCCGGTGCCAGCCGGACTGGCGACGATTCGCATCATCAGCCCGCCCGGTGACCAGGTCGTGTTCACCCGCCCCTACAACCCGGCCGGACAGGACGACACGGTGGCGGTCGCGATGCCGCCAGTGCGCTACGGCGGGACTTACACGGTCGCGTGGGCGTTGCCGTCCGACCGGCTCGAACAGGTCGCGGGCGTGTTCACCTTCGACGTCGTGGTCCCGTCCACGCCGGTCGGCGTTCCCGAGATTGCGGCGGAACACGATCCGTGGGTGACCGGTGCGCACGTCACGGCACGCGTCGCCGCGCTGGGAGCCATGGCGTTGCTGATCGGCGCGGCGGTGTTCGTCGCCGCCCTCCAGCCCGCCACCGCGAGGTCGAGGCCGGTGCGCAGGGTGCTGATCTGGTCCGGCATCGGCACAGCACTGGCAACGATCGGCACGCTGGCGACTTTTGGTCCGTACGCGGCGTGGGTTCCGCTCGGCGATGCCTTCGACCCCGCCCTTTTCTGGGCCGCTGTGGAATCGCCGACTGGGCGCGGGATGCTGAGCAGGCTGGCGCTGCTGGTACCGGTGCTGGCCGGACTGGTGTGGTTGCTGGAAGCCTCTCCCGCGGAGACGCGGCGCGCACGGTTGATGCGCGGAGTCGCCGCGCTCGGTGGGGGTGCGGCGCTGGCTGCGACGTGGCCGCTAGCCCGCACTCGCCCGATCGGCAGCCCGACGCCGCTCGAGGCCGTCGTCGACACCGCGACGCTCACCGCGGCGGCCGTCGGAATCACGAGCGTGCTGCTGATCGGACTCGCGGCGCGAAGTGGCCACCGGGAACCGGAACCCGTAGTGCCGCGGCTGATCCCGGTGCTGGCGGCCTGTTCCGCACTGCTCGCGTGCACCGGCGGATATCACGTGTGGCAGGCAGTGCGGGATGGCGAACCGGCCTGGCTCGCGATCGGCTTGGTGGCGCTCGCGGTGCTGCTGGTGGTCCTCAGCGCCGTGCTCCGCATCCGGATGCGACGGCATCGCGTTCTCGCCGTCGAATCCGTGGACCAGCGGCGGGCCGAACTCCGGACGCTGCGTACCGCGGCCGGCGTCGGGATCGGCGTCGCTGCAGTTCTCGTCGGCGCGACCTCGGCACTCGTGCTCGCGCAAGCACCGGACACCGCCCACGCCCGGACCGACAGCCCCACGCCCGCATCGATCCGGCAGCAGTCCGGGCCGTTCCGGCTCGCCTACGACACCGGCAAACCCGGTGGCCAGGGCTCGATCGACCTGGCGCTGATTCCCGCCGAGGAGAACGGCCGAATCCGGCTCGACACCCACATCACCGTCCTCGACGAGGTCGGTCACCCGACCGACGAGGTTCGCGTCACCGGCCTGCTCGCCAGGGAGAGGGCTGCCCCCGCGCCGCTCGAGCTGCGCTCCGCCACCGGCCCCGGGCACTCGGTCGGCGCGGCATCGCTGCCCGAACCGGGCAAGTGGGCGGTCGTGCTCAACGTGCGCACCCCCGACGGCGGCGCGCAGACGGTCGCCCAGCCGCTCGACGTGCACTGAGACCGACCAGGCCGGGCGCCCACTCGACGGGCCCCGGCCTCCTGGAAGGAGCCTTGCCGTGTCCATGGCGGAAACCGATCGCCCTCCCACCTCGGCGAAGCGCCGCCCGACCCCCGGCCCGATGACCGAGCTGCGCCTACTGGCCCGCCGAGTGCACTTCCTGGCGGGAATCGTGGTCGCGCCGTTCGTGCTGGTGCTGTGCGTGACGGGGCTGATCTACGTCTTCAGCCCGCAAATCCACGACAACCTCTACCACCGGCAGCTGTACGCGAACGCCCCGATCAGCACTCCGCGACCGGTGTCCGAGCAGGTCCAGGCCGCGCTCACCGCGCACCCGGAGGGGACTGTCCGCGAGGTGGTCACCCCACCGGAGCCTGGCCGTACGACACGCGTGGTGCTGTCGGTCCCGGGTTTGACAGGGCCGGAGGAGGGGCGGACGGTGTTCGTGGACCCCTACACGAACTTCATCAACGGCGAGCTCACGACCGTCGGGCACCGGCTGCCCGCGAACGTGTGGCTGCGGGAACTGCACAGCAACCTGCGGCTCGGCGAACCGGGCCGGGTCTACGCGGAACTCGCCGCGAGCTGGCTTCCGGTGATCACGATCGGCGGGCTGGTCGTGTGGCTCGCGCAACCGCGCAGGCGCAAACGGCCGAGCTGGCGGGAACTTCTACTCCCGGTCGGTGCGCGGGGGCTGCGGGAACCGTGGTGGCGACTGCGGGCGTGGCACGGCCCGCTCGGCGTCTGGCTCGCCCTCGGTGTGCTCGCGCTGTCGGTGTCCGGGCTCGCGATGTCGGAATACGCGGGTGGGCGCGCCGACCAGCGCACCGATCCGGCATCGATGGGAGCACCGAGCGTCGCGGCGCCGCCCGCGATCGGTTCACCTCCCGCGCTGCCGCTCCCCGGTGCGCTCCCGGTCCCGCCGCCTCCGCCGCTGGAGGTTCCCGCTGCGTCACCGGCCGCGGTACCGCCGAGGACCATCGAACCGGATCCCTCTGGCGGGAACTCGTCGCCCGGGATGGGGGAGTCCACCGCGCCCGACGGCGGCCCGAGCGCGCCGCACGCACCGCCCAGCGAACCCGGAACGCCGCCGCCCGGCGAGAAGCCAGAGCCGGCGCCGGAACCCGAGCCGAGCCCGGTACCGCCGCCGCAACCAGCGCCGGAACCGACGCCTCCGCCCTCAGATCCGCCGCTTCCGCTGATTCCCGGACTCCCGTTGCCCGACCTGTCCGACCTCCTGCCGGGAATTCTTCCCGAGATCCCGGGACTACCGCGGGCCGCGAGCACGGAGCCAGCGCAGACCGCGGTGAGCGCAGCGAGCGGAACGGGGGCTCGGGCCGTTGCCGCGGACATCGGAGTGGACCGGGCCGTCGAGATCGCTGTGGCCCAGGGGCTGCGCGGCGAGCTGATCGTGCGACCACCGCACGTCAGCGACGGCGCCTACTCCGTCGTCGAGCGCTCCCCGGGGCTGCCGCTGCAACGGGACAGCCTCGTGCTCGACGCCGTGACCGGCCGGGTGATCCAGAAGGTCGGCTGGGAGAACTACTCGTTCGGCGCCAAGTTCTCGGCGGTCGCCGTCGAGTTCCACACCGGAACGCTGTTCGGCCTGGCCAACCAGATCGTGCTCGCGGTGCTGGCCGCCGGACTGTTCGTCCTGGTGGCACTCGGCTACCGGATGTGGTGGGTGCACAACCCGTATCGCGGACGGTGGGCCTCACTGCCGCCACCGGTGTGGAGGCAACTCTCGCCGCCGGCGCTGGCCCTCGCCGTGCTCGCAGTGGTCGCACTGACATGGGTGCTGCCGGTTTTGGGAGCCAGCCTCGTGCTGTTCGTGCTGGCCGACGGGGCGATCAACACGATCCGGCGGCGACGCGCGACCGCCATGAGAGGTGAGTGACGTGCAGACGAGGTTCCTGCCCGACCGCGCCGAACACCGCACGCGGGCGCGCACCGCCACGGCATTGCTGGCGGGCCTGTTCGCACTAGCCACGGTGGACGGGATGGTGCCGAAGACGGAAACGGCCTCCCGACACAACGCCGGCACGGCACCACCAGTGCGTGCGGCCGTGGACGGGGGAACGCCGCTGTTCCTCGACGCGCCACCGCCTCCACCGGCCGTACCCTCCTCGCCCGTACCGGTGCCTGAAGGAGCATTGGGGATTCCAGCGACCGTGCTGAGCGCGTACGAACGTGCTGCCGCCGTCCACGCTGTCACCGATTCGAGCTGCCGGCTCACGTGGCCGGTCCTGGCCGGGATCGGGCGAGTCGAGTCACACCACGCGCGAAACGGAGACGTGACGCTCGACGGAACGATGCGCACACCCATCTACGGACCCCCGCTCAACGGGACCAGCGGAAACGCCGCCATCCGCAACGGCGACGGGTGGGACCGCGCGGCGGGACCGATGCAGTTCATCGCATCCACCTGGGCTAGGTGGGGTCTCGACGGATCGGCTGACGGACGCGCGGACGCTCAGAACGTCTTCGACGCGACGCTGTCAGCCGGGCGGTACCTGTGCGCGAACGGCACCGACATGTCCACGATGGATGGCCTGCGCGGGGCACTGCTGCGCTACAACCATTCGGACACCTACGTGGACATCGTGATCCGATGGATCCGGAGGTACGAGACCGGCGTTCATCCAGTGCGCGACGGCGGAAGAACCGCCTTGGTGGCCGAGTCCGCCGGATTCGACAGCAGCCCGGGTGCTACCGAGCCCGCTGCGTCGGCCCCTGCCCCCGCACCCGTCCCGCCGGCACCACCGACCGAGCCAGCCCCGCCAACGGCGCCACCTCCCGGCCCACCGCCCGAGTGCGGCCCAGTTCTCGACAAGGCACACGCATTGTGCCCGGTGGGGACGGTGATCGACGACATCACCGACGGGGTGCACGAGCTCGCGCACCCCGGGCCCTCCATGCCGGCGCCGGAGACACCGCGCCCGCCGTGGTGAACGCTCAGTCCAATGTGGCATGTCGAGAGAGATGAGGACGGCATGATTACAAGCTGGCTCCCCACGGAGATCGATGGGCTTCCGCTGCACCCGCTCGTGGTTCACCTCGTCGTCGTGCTCGTACCTGTGGCCGCGTTCACCGTGCTCGTTTCAGCGATCTGGCCGGCGGCCCGTGAGAGATTGGGCCGGATCACGCCGGCCCTGGCGTTATCAGCGGTGATCAGCGTGCCGATCGCTGAGAGCTCCGGCGAATCGCTGATGGAGGAAGCTCAGGTCTCCGCGCAGACCGCAACGCATGCCGAACTCGCTGAGTGGTTGCTGCCCTGGGTCGCCGGGCTGGCCGTCTGTTCGGTGGCCGTCCACATGTTGGGGCTTCGCGCGCGAGGCGGAAACGGAATCGCAGGACTGCCGAGGCGGCTCGTATCCGCCGCACTGATCGTCGGCGCGGTTGTGTTCAGCGTCGGGTCGACGGTGCAGGTGGTCCGGATCGGTGATTCGGGGGCGCGGTCGGTGTGGACCGACGCCGCGGCAGTCCAGTTCGCAAGGAATGAAGTGGTCCGATGAGGAAGGTGCACACCATGGAGCACGAAACAGGAATTCCCGTAAACCGACGCACGCTGATCGCAGGAACCGGGACGGTGGCGGGAGCGTGGGCACTGACGTCCTGCGCCGACAACGCCGAACCTGCGGCCGCCCCTGAACAGCCGGTACAACCCGGGCAGATGTTCACGCTCACCACCGTGTCGCAGGTTCCGGTCGGTGGCGTGGTGTCCGTTCCGGGACCCGACGGCAAACCGGTGCTGGTGTCGCAGCCGGAACCCGGCACCGTCAAGGCCTTCGACTCGACCTGCACGCACAAGGGCTGCACCGTCAACGCCGGTGAGACGAAACTCCAGTGCCCGTGCCACGGTGCCGAGTTCGACCCTGCCAGCGGAGTTCCCGTCGCAGGACCTGCGAAAACACCGCTGGCAACCGTGAACGTCCACATCGACGAGCAAGGCAACGTCCACGCGGCCTGAGGCCAACACGCGTATCCCGGCACGAACAACGCGGACAGGCCGGCTGCCGCGGCATGCAACTCGGTACCAAACGTCCCCAGTCAACCGCTTGCTCCTCCGGCGCACGGCGATGCACGACCACGCGCCCGCTTCCTGGAGCACGCGGCGGGAAAGGAGTCCCATGAGAAAAACCTCCGCACTGCTGGCCGTCTTAACGGCCGCGCTGCTGGGCCACGGTGTCACATCGGCGGTAGCGGGTGCCTCCGGAGAGCTGATCAACAACAGTCCGGGAACGCTGGTCACGGGCGGCCACAGCGCCACGGAGCAGTATCCTTGGATGGCATCGCTGCAGCGGGAGGGCCAACACAGCTGCGGCGGCTCGCTCATCGCCGACCAGTGGGTGCTCACCGCCGCACATTGCGTGCAGGAGGCGAGCCCGGCCGATCTCGGACTCCGCATCGGAAGCCCGGACCACACCCGGGGCGGGACCGAGCGTGGTGTGTCCCAGATCGTCGTACACCCGGACTACGCCACTAAGGGCCCGAACGGCGACATTGCGTTACTCAGGCTGGATCGAGCGACCTCGCAGACACCGGTCCGGATCGCCGACAGCTCGGGTGTCACCGGTACCCCATCCAGGATCATCGGCTGGGGTCTGACCTGCCCGTTGCGGGGGTGCGGGCAGCCGCCAGAGCAGTTGCAGCAGATCGGAACGCAAGTCGCGGCCGATGCGGGATGCGCGCTGGGCGGCGTCGACGGCCCGACTGAGATCTGCACCGGCAGCCAGGAACTCCTGCTCGACAACGCCTGCTTCGGTGATTCGGGCGGCCCGCAGCTGGAAGGTTCCCCGGGCGACTGGCGCTTGACCGGGGTCACGAGCCGACTTGGCAGCGTGGTCCCCGTCTGCGGCACCGCCCCGTCGATCTACACCGATGCCACCGCCTACCGGGAGTGGATCGGCCAGACCGTCGGCTGAGGCCACTGCGCCGACCGGTCCGCTTCCGCGGCAGCGGTCGGCGCAGTGCGGCTGCCGAGGGTAGGTCGCGTGTGCGGCATCGCCGGGCGGGGGCGCGAGAGCGCGCCGACACAGCGACGAATTCCAAGGAGGGAGCTACGAGTGGAACGCGAGAAATCGTTGCACGGCGGCGCCCGAAGCCTGTCCGCGGACGCGTTGCAGAAGTTGCGACGGCAGGTCGTCGCCGAGGTCGAATCCGGCCTGTCGATGACCTACGTCGCCGAGAACTACGGGATTTCCCGCAAGTCCGTCGGCAAATGGGTACGCGAGTACCGCTCGAACGGCGAGCGGGCGTTCGTCGTCCGGAAGAAGGGCAGGCGCGCCGGGTCGCGGATGGCGTTGCTCCCGTCGCAGCAGGGGTGGGTGTTGCAGGCGATCTCAGCCGGCTCTCCGGAGCGCGCCGGTTTGCCGTACCTGCTGTGGACACGACGGGCGGTCGCGGAGCTGATCCGCGACGAATTCGGCACCAGCCTCAGCCCGGCTACCATTGACCAATACCTCGTGCGCTGGGGACTGACCACCAAGTCGCTTCCGACGTTCAAGCCGGGCGAACTGCCCGAACCTTCAGCCGGGGTGCAGCGAATGGCAGCCGCCTGGGTGTGCACGCAGCCGATGGCGGACTTCGGTCCCATCCATGTGCTGCTGGCCGTGACTGGTCGCGGACTGCTCTTCTTCGAGCTGAGCACCCAGCCGTTCAACCGATCGCAACTGACTGATTTCCGACAGCGACTGCGCATGCAGCTGGGGCGGGCGGTGGCTCTCTTCATCAGGGCCTGGCCGCCGGAGGCCGCGGAGTTGCGGGAAGCACTCTCGGGAATCCGGCAATCCGCGAACGGTGTAGGTCAGCAATCGGTTCGGGATTGACCGAGGACGGGTGCGTCGCTTGATCAGCCGCAGGCGACGTCCCCGTGCCCGTGGTCGGAGCCCGGTCAACGGGCCTCGGTGCTGCCTCGGTAGGTTTGCATCCACTTGCGGATCGTGGTGGATGCGAGCGCAGCGAGGCCACTCAGATCCGTAGGCTCCGCGGCACGGCGAGGCACGGCCGGAAAGGCGGCGAGCACCGACTTAGAGGGCTTCATGGTCTGCTCGGAAGCTGTTGTGCCTGGTGTCATCCCCGACCTCCGTTGTGAATTCCTCGAGTGCGCACAGAGCCGGCTTAGCCTGCGTCGGAGTACGAGCGTTCTTGAAGTTGTCCAAGCCATGTCTCGCGTCCTGTCACCAGGTCTCGAACCGTGAGCGGATCCAGCGATGCGTAGAACGCCTCCTGCGCCACCCGCAGCGCCGCACGCAGTGCGCAACCCCGCAGGAGCGGGCACGGCGGGTCGTCAACGCATCCGACCACGTCGCCGGAGCCCTCGAGCTCACGGACGATCCAGCCCACCGACGCTTGCCTGCCCAGCGGAGTGAGCGTGAGGCCACCGCCACGTCCGCGTCGCGCGTCCACGACCTCCAGGTGTTGCAGCTTGCTGACGGCCTTCGCGACATGGGTATGCGGCGCACCCACTGCCACGGCCACTTCTCTGGCGGTGATGCGCCTGTTGTCATCTCCTTGAGCGAGCCGCAGGACGATTCGCAGGGACAGATCCGTGAACTTCGTCAACCGCACGAGGAGCACTCTGGAGAAGGGGAATGTCAGATGCGTATTTGCCGAGTGACGGGTTTGTGACGTTCGGTGTTCATTTGCCCGGAATGCTCTGCCCGGGGGCCGGTGGCCCTGGCGGCCGAGTCTTTGGACGTCAGCTCACGGTGCTGTCCTCGTCGTGCCAGCACGGCTCGTGAGAACGGAGGAGTTCAGGGCTGTTCTGGCAGTCGCGCAGCGCGAACCCGGCGGCGAGCAGGATGAGGGACAACAGCACCTCATCTCCAAGCTCGATCCCACGCTCCCGAGGTTCTGGACCGTCCAGCAGGCTGATCGCCTCGTGGGCCAGTTCGGCGCACTCGGTTCCGATGTGCTCGCGCAGCGAGGCCACTGCCGCGCCGGCCAGGCCTTCCTCTGGCGAGGCGTGCAGTGCTCGGGTCAGCCGGCTGACCACCAACACGAACAACACCGTGCTTCCGAGGGTTTCCGCGACTTCGTCCGATTCTGGCTCCTCGAGGGCCATGAGAAGGTCGGTCTCCGCGACTCGTCTGGCGAACCGGCGCGCCGGCTCGGCCGAGCGCTGGTCGAGCGTCGCGTCGATCGCGTCATCCAGATCGGTGGACAGCAGCTCGATGAGTTCGGACAGGTCGGCCTCCTCGCCGGGTGTGGGCTGCTCCGGGACCACGGTGTGGTCCCAATGCGCGATGTCGTCGGCGGTGAAACGGCCTCCGGTGCCTGTCATCGACTGATCCTCCTGCCGGGCTCGATGGCCCCGGAAAATAGGTCCTGTTCGCACCCATTTAAACAACCGCGTCATCCTCCGCCGGTGTCCGAAGTGTGACGCCCGTGCTAAACCCGCTCATTGATGCCGAGCCGCCGCGAACCAGCGTGCGAGCACTGTTCGCGGAAGTTCGGCGAACGATCGGCGCTCCGCCGAGCAAATTCGCTACACCCAGCAGCACCGCTGCCGTAGCGAAACGTGCTGCTGACGGCCGCTGGTGTCGCGCATCCGGCCAGCGTCTCGGTGTAAGGAATTTCGCGATTCAGTCCTGCGCTCCGAATGGTTTCTCCTGCTTCTCCGCAATCGGGCGAGAAGACACGAACATGGTTTTTTACCGGCGATCGACGCCGATGAAACACGTCGCGGCCTAGGGTGCGTTCCGATCCCGCTGTCGTCGGCTGGAATCACGAGGTAACACCGAGTACATGAGAACTGATCCAAGATACTGTTAAGGTTTCCTGAGAAGCGCTCGTGCATAGGGGTTTTCATTTCCCATACCTGTGGAGACGGAAATGAACGCGAAGGACGCCCGCAAGATTTCCGCTGAGGCGCTGGAGGATCTGCGCCGCCGGGTCGTGGCAGCCGTCGACTCAGGCGCCACGCAGGTCGAGGTGTCACGGGTGTTCGGAGTGGCCCGGCCCACCGTCAATCGTTGGGTGCGCGCATTCCAGGACCACGGCGAGGAGTCGTTCCGGCCGAGGCGACGTGGTCGTCGAGCTGGGATGCACCGAGTGTTGAACGCGGAGGTGCAGACGCAGATCACCGAGCACATGACTGACTGCTTTCCTGACGCGGCCGGTTACTCGCATCCACTCTGGACCCGACAGGCGGTCGGCGATTTGGTCGAGCGAGTGCACGGAGTGCGGCTCACGCTGAACACGGTCAGCAGCTATCTCCGACGATGGGGCCTGGCCCAGTCCGAGCTGTTGCCGCACGCCACCGCTCGCGATCCGCGGGCGGTGGTGCGGTGGCGGCTTTGCGACCAACCGGTGCTGGCAAGATCCGCCCAGGTGCAGGACGCCGCGATGTATTGGCTTACGTGGACCAACTCTCGGAAGGTCGGTGTCCTGTCGGCGTTTTCCAGTCGGCGGTCGATGTTGTTCGCGGTGTTCAGCGATCCCTGTTCTGGACAGCACGTCGCTGAGTTCCTGACAAGACTGGCCGACCAGTCAGGACGGCGCTTGTTCGTCGTCATCGACTCGTTCGAGATGGAGCAGGCCCAGTCGCTGCGCGACTGGCTGGATGCGAATCAGCATCGGGTGAGCCCGTTCTTCCCGGTGCCACCGGCGCCGGAGTTGCGCATCGCCGGAGCGTTCCAGGGCTGAGCCGGTCCTAGGTGAAGTAGCTCCCTTCACTCGTTCTGAAGCGCTCGTTGAAACAGGAAGGCCCACGCCGTGGTCGCAGGTGAACCAAGAACGACTGAGGTAATCGACAAGGCTGGGCCTGAGGATCGCTACACCTGGTGGGCTGCGCTGCGACCGCTGGTGCTGCGCCTGCACTTCTTCGCTGGTGTGCTCGTCGCGCCCTTCATCCTGATCGCCGCGATCACCGGCCTGCTGTACGTGCTCACCCCGCAGCTGGAGGAGGCGATTTACGGACAACAGCTGCACGTGCCCGCCACCGAGGATCAGGTGCCGCTGTCGACGCAGGTCAACGTCGCGCGAAACGCACTACCCGAGGCCGAACTCAAGGCGGTGCGTCCGGCCGCGACGTCCACCGACACCACGCAGGTGATCTTCACGGCTTTGGAATTGCCGGAGAGCTATTTCCGCACGGTGTTCGTGGATCCGCACGACGCCGAGATCCGCGGTGTGCTGGACACCTACGGCAGCAACCAGGCCCTACCCCTGCGCGCGTGGGCATCGGAACTGCACCGTGGCCTGCACCTCGGCGATCTCGGGCGGGTCTACAGCGAGCTGGCGGCGAGCTGGTTGTGGGTGGTGGTGCTCGGCGGCGTCGCCCTGTGGTTCGGTCGGCGACGCGTGACACGCAAACTTCGGATGCGGCCGCCTGGACGGACGCGTGTGCTGTCCTGGCACGGCGTGACCGGTGCCGGGATCGGGGTCGGCTTGCTGTTTCTCTCGGCGACCGGTTTGACCTGGTCGACCTTCACCGGGGGCAACATCGGAAAGGTGCGCGAGACGCTGTCCTGGGAGACGCCAGCGGTTGCCAAGGGGCTTCCGATGCGCGTCTCGTGCGAGCAGTCGGACAGGCGAATCGACATCGGATACGACCAGGTTCGGCAGGTCGCCACCCACCACGGGTTGACCGGGCAGGTGGAGATCACCCCGCCGGAGCACATTGGTGCCGCCTACACCGTGCAAGAGACGGGGCGCAGTTGGCCCACCCAGCAAGATTCCGTGGCGATTCACCCCGTGACGGGGCAGATCACCGACAGCGTCCGATTCGCTGACTATCCGCTGATGGCCAAGCTGTCCCGATGGGGCGTCGACGCGCACATGGGCCTGTTGTTCGGCTGGCCGAACCAGGTCGTGCTCGCGGCGCTGATGATCGCGGCCATTTGCGTGATCATCTGGGGCTACCGGATGTGGTGGCTACGCCGCCCCACCCGCGGGTTCGGCCACCCACCGTCGCGTGGCGCCTGGCGCAGACTGCCGATTCCTCTGCTGCTCGGCGGTGTGTTGGTGACTATCGGTGTTGGCTGTGCGGTGCCCCTGTTGGGGATCTCGCTGCTCGCATTCCTCTGCGTGGACGCACTGCTGGGCATGCGTGGAACTGTTGCCAGCGAAGATAGCGCCAGAAGACCTTCAGGTTAGAAGAGGTTCGAGAGGGTTGTGCACTAGCCAAACCGCTTCAGCTGCTGTCTTCCAGCTAGAGGTGGTCATTAACTGCGGGGTACGAGTTCTCCCGCATGCCATCGGCGGGTAGTCGTAGTCGCCAGGGCACCCGCGATGTGACAGGCGGCGTGTCTTCCCTCTACTGCGCAAATCACGCCGTGTTCGACCAAGTGCGTCGCGGAGTCTTGGTGTGATCTAGCGGAGGACTACTCCTGGCGGGAGTGATCAACTACGGATTCTGGAGAAGCCGCGGTACACGGGCAGGCAGGTGTGGAACCGCACCGGCACAACCCATTGTCCTGGGACGGCGCGTCGTGCCGGTGGGACGGGGCGCCGTACGGACTCAGGGGCGTGGGTGGTGTCGAACGCGCCTGCGCATGCTGCGTTGGTGGATGAGGCGACGTTTCGGTCGGTGCAGGGTATCCGGACGGCGAGGAGATCCGGGGACGGCGGGGCGCGGACGTATCTGCTGGCGAGGTTGGTGGTGTGCGGGGCGGGTGGTCGGGGTTCACATCGGGCGCATAACCGCCCCGGTTACCGCTACCGTCACGGCCGCACCAGCGCCCGGGCTGAGGCGCCGGGTCTGAAGAGTGTCTTTGTCAGGGAGGAACACCTACTCGCGGGCCTGCGTTCGCGCCTGCCGGAGGTCACCGGCGGCGACGAGGATCTGGTCGATCATGTTCGCGCGAACGGGTTGGTGATCGTCTACCTCGGCCCGGACTGGATGCTGCCAGTGGGAGGAATCCCCGTTCGTGGGATTCATCTCCATGTTCGTCAAGTTAGCACAGCTGTTTTCGCGTTGAGTATGTGTCGGCGTGTGCGGGGTGCGTCTGGCGTGGGTTTGTCGGCGTGTTGCGGCCAGCGTTGTCGTCCGGTCGCGCGGCGGGCCCGGTGCGGGGTTGGCGGTGGAGCGAGAGTGCGGCTATTCGGGTGGCTGTGTGGTGGGTGTCGTCATGGGGGTGGTGTGCCGGCGTTCCAGGGCTGATTGGTCAGCAGGTCTGGATGTGAGGTGCGCTGTGACTGAGATGGGGTCTTTGGAAGTGTCCGGACGTGGCCGGGGGCGGTGTCGTACTAGTGGGTACCTCGGGGCGCACCAGTTGCGCCCCGAGGGCGAGCTCCAGGGTCTCGGGGCAAAGATCGTCCAGGCGAAGGAGCGGGCACCGACGCGTCCGCACCCTGCGGCACCGGACACGCCGCCGGCAGATAAGACCCTCGCCACCGGGCAGGCATGGTCGACCGCCTGCGAGAGTTCGTCCCCAGGACCAGTGCCGACGGGTGGCCGGCACCCCCAAGGCCGAAGATCCGGAAACCGTTGCTCCGTGGGCACCCGACTGCATCGAGCGACACCGCGTCGGAGGCGTGTGGGAAGGGCGTTGCGCTACGTCGCCAGAGTGCGCGGTGGCAAGATCTCTCCTACGCCGAGTGCTGCTGCGACCACCTTCGCTCGGGAGCGCGACACCGGAATTGTCGTTCCGTTGTCGTCGACCGTGAGCTCGAGTTCACCGCTGTCCCTGCGCTCCACTTCCCTGACCCGGCTCAAGTTGACGAGGTAGCTCCTGTGCACCCGCATGAAGCCGCACTCCGAAAACTGGCCGGCGATGTTTCCGAGTCCCCGCACTGCGCATCGGAAACGCCCAAGATCAGTCCTCAGCCACACGGTATTTCCGGCTGATTCCGCGACTACTACTTCCGAGACGGCCAACAAGATGCGCCGATTTCCTTTGATGGCGATGACGCGACGATTCGATTCCACGGTGGCTCCATGGGATGTGCTGGAGTGGTTGTCGGTGCGGATGGTCAGCTGGTGTGGCCATGCTCTGCGGCGGGAGATCGCTCGAGCGCGGGCATGTCCGGCAGGGGTCAGGAGTTCCCTGTTCCTGCGGTGACACGGCCTGCCCGAATCGCGGCGATCACCGCGCACGCGAGGGCGACCTGGACGACAGCGAGGATTGTGGCGACGAGCATCAGCGGCGAGGCGAGATCACCGAACAGCATCCCGCTGCCGTGGTCACCGTGCCCGTCGTTTCCGTGCCCGTGGTATCCGGGCGCGTGGTCGCCGGCCACGGGGATCATGGCGATCAGGTGCACGGCCAGCATGGACGCGGCGAGCGCGCCCGCGGTGATCCAGGTGCGGAGGCGCGGCCCGCGCCACAGGTGCACCGCGCAAGGAAGGCAGGCGGCGGAGAGCGCGGCCATCACCAGGCTGCTGGCCGGATGTGTGCCCACGTGCCCTGCCACGAGGGGAACGTGCGCGGTGACGCAGTTGATGGCGAGCACTGCGGCCAGCTTGCCCACGAGTGGTTGCTGAAGCAAGTGAGTCGCCGAGTTCATTCCGGGACGAGTCGAGCTGATGGGATACATGATTGCTCCACACGGGACGGAGGTCCGGAAGCGGAGGGCCAGAACCGGAAGGGCAGGGGGCTCAGTACGTCCGGACTGAGCCCCGAACAGCCCTTCCTCATCGGTTTCGCGGTGCTCAGCGAGCGTCGAGCTCGTGCTCTGCCTGGGCGAGTGCGGCGAACTCCTCTTCAGGCGCCCGAGCCACGAGATGATGCCTGCTGTAGAAGGCGAAGTACGCGATCATCACCGCGTACGCACCCGCCGCGTAGAGCCCGACCGTGGGATCGACGACGAAACACGCGATCATGGCTGCTGCGGCCAGCACCAGCGCGACTCCCGACGTGAACACACCGCCGGGGGCCCGGTAGGGCCTGTGCAGGTTCGGCTCACGAATCCGCAGCACGATGTGCGAGATCATCATCAGCACGTAGGACACGGTCGCTCCGAACACCGCGATCAGGATCAGCAGATCTCCGGCTCCGGTGAACGACAGCCCGAATCCGATGGCCCCGGGAATGAGCAGGGCCAGGAACGGTGACTTGCGTCCGTTCGTCAGCGACAGGACGCGGGGCAGGTACCCGGCTCGTGACAGCGCGAACGTCTGCCGCGAGTAGGCGTAGGTGATGGTGAAGAAACTGGAGATGAGACCCACCAGCCCCAGCACGTTCACCAGTTGGCTGACCCACGTCGTGCCACCGGTCGCCTCCATCGCACTGATCAGCGGGTTGTCCCACTCGCCCACGGCACCCGCGCCGGCGCCTCCGGGCGCCAACAGCATGAGCAGCAGGGCCAGGACCGTCAGGACCAGCACGCCGCCGTTCATGCCCCGCGGGACGTCCCGGGCCGGTTCCCGGGCTTCCTCGGAGGCCAGCGGAACGCCTTCCACGGCCAGGAACAGCCAGATCGCGTACGGCAGGGCGGCCCAGATCCCCACGACGCCGAAGGGCAGGAAGGCGCTGGCACCCACGGCATCGGTCGGTGCGATGTCCAGCAGCTTGCCGGGATCGAAGTGCGGGATCATCACGACCGAGAAGATCACGATGCCGGTCACCGCGACGACGGCGAATCCCATGACCAGCTTGAGGACTTGCGACACTCCGTACAGGTGGAGCCCGAGGAACGCGGCGTAGCACACCACGTAGACGAGCGGTCCGCTGAAACCGATGAGGCTTTCCACGTAGGCGCTGATGAAGGTCGCCACCGCCGCCGGGGCGAGCACGAACTCCAGCAGCACGGCCGTGCCGGTGAGGAAGCCTCCCCAGGGGCCCAACGCTCGCCTGGCGAATCCGTAACCACCTCCGGCGGTCGGAATGATGGTGGCCATCTCGGCCATCGAGGAGCACATCGTGGTGTACATGAGCGCCATCAGGGCGACTGCGACCATCATCCCGCCCCAGCCGGCTTCACCGATGCCGTAGTTCCACCCCGCGTAGTCGCCCGCGATGACGTAGCCGACGCCGAGCGCGACCAGCAGCACCGGCCCGGCGGTCCCTCGTCGTAGCTGCCGCCGGTTCAGGTAGTCGTCACCGACGTCCTCGTAGTCGACCCCCGCGGTGTGGCCGGCGGGCTCAGCCCCGGCAGGGGTGCTTCTTTGCGGTCTCCCGGTTCTCTCCTGGGTCATTGCGAGTCCTCACATCCGCAATGGGAGTCGGCGTCACGGGCTTCCGGCCGCGGCACGTCGAGAGTCGGGTTCTGGTCGAAGAAACCGAACGGCTGCAGCAGGAACCCGGTGTGCTGGCGCGGCATGATCGGCCAGTCCTCCAAGCGGACGATGTGGTGCATGCCGAAGGTGTGCCAGACCACGATGTCCCGGTCCACGATCGTGCGGTCGGCCTGCGTCCACGCGGGCAGGCCGTCGCCGCCGCGGGACTGGTTCGGGTATTCACCCGCGGGGAACCGCTCCTTCTCGTCGTAGGCGGTGACCCAGAGGTTGTTCGTCGCGAATGCCGCGCGCCGGCTCACCCACGCGTCCGGCTGCGCGTCGAGGGTGATCGCGTCGGTGGGCACCAGACGATAGGCCACCGGGTCGCCCACGAAGTTGTGCCGTTGGTGGTTGACGATCTTCCAGAAGCGGTGGCGTTCCGGATCGGTACGACGGATGGCGTCCTGCTCGGTCGCCAGCAGCCGGTCAACGGGGTAGAAGACGTTCCGCGTGGGGTTGTCCTCGGGGATCTCGGTGTCGACCTCGTAGACGGCGTTGTGGGTGCCGTCGAGGTCGAAGTCCAGACGAACGTTGAAGATGTGCTGGTGGTGAGGCCCGTACAGCCCGTCGTTGTTCAGCGTCTGGCCGTAGAGCGACTTGGATCCCTTGGGCTGGCCGGCGGTCGAGAGGATGCCGGTTGCCTTGATCTGGAACTCGATGGTGCCGTCGAGGTAGAGGTACCAGTAGAAGCCGTACTCGTAGTTCGCCACGGTGGCGATGTAGGAGATGACGAGTCTCCGGGAGCGGCGCACCTCGGCGGTGTCCTGGCGGAAGTCGTAGTGCTTCCACAGGATCGAGTCGTCTTCTTCGTGCATGCACACCGCGTTCTTGATCCGCATCGGGTTGCCGTGGCTGTCGCAGACGAGACCGTCGAAGTAGTGGATCTCGCCGAGGCAGTCGCATCCCAGCTCGAGGGAGTTCGCCAGCGCGCCCAGGTTGTACTCACCGGCGTCGAAGGCGTTCTTCTTGCTCTGCACCGGGGACGGATCGGCGTAGGGCACCACCATCTCGACCAGCGAGGCGCGGTGGAGCACCGACCGGTCCTCGTCGCCGTCCCGGAACTTCAGCTGGTGCAGAACCAGCCCCTCCCGGGCCGTGAAGCCCACGCGGAACGACCAGTCGCCCCAGGTGACGTGCTGGCCGTCGACCTGGAACGAGCGCCCCTGCGGAGAGGTGATCTCCAGCGGCTTGATGTCGGTGCGCGCCTCGCCGACGTGCTTGGGCAGGTAGTTGCCGGTCTGCTTCGGGACCCCGAAGTCGGCAATCTCCTCGACCTTGACGACCTGTTCGTTGTTGGCGTCGTAGACGACGATCAGGCCTTCCGCGGGGTGGGCGTAAGGGCTGTCGTCCGGATCGAGCCGCGTGTACACGAGCGCCCGCATCAGGCGACGGCCCTGGTCGTCCTCGCCGTAGTAGCCCGCCGACCACGGTTCGATGCAGACCAGGTCGAGGTCGGTCAGGCCACGAGCGGCCAGCGCTTCGACCACCCGCGGGTCCTTCTTGCAGTTGACCTCGACCTCGGTGAACTCGTCCAGCATGAACGGAGGCTGCGCGCCCCGAGGGACCTGCACCCACGATTCCACGGTCTCGCGGTCGAGGTTCACGGTTGACTCGTACGCCAGGCCGGTCTCCCGGTCGATCAGGACGACCTCGGCCTCGCGGCGCACCGCCGAGATGTCTCCGCGCAGCGACTCCTTGGACGGTTCCTTCAGCGCGATCTGCACGAAGCGGAAGCTCTCGGCTCGTGCCTGCGTGCCCCTCAGCACTGCGGCAGCCCTGGTGATCTCGTCGGCGGAAAGCGGATCGAGGGGGTGGGCCGAGGGATTGGCCGAGGCGGGGGAGATGTCTTGCAGCGTCATGGCATTTGCTCCTCGAGAAATGGCTTCGGTGACGTCCGGTGAGCAACCGCCGGCCGTCTCCAGGCGGCGTCGACGCGGCGATGGCGAGTTCGGAGCGGTCGTCCTAGGCGCAGGGAACCGGTGTGCGTCGGTGCCTGGCGGAAGTACCTCGAAGGTCTGCGAAGTTGCTCGGGAATCAACGTAATCAGCCGGGTGTGACCGCCAACACCGGCTGAGCGAGAAAACCCTGAGACTCTTCGACAGGAGATATTCCCAACCGTGTTAACACGCACGTAACATGCGCGAAATGTGTCAGAAACACGCAGGTCGGACGGTGTAGCGCCAACGCTGATGCGTCCCGACGCCTCGAAATGGAGGCGTGCCAACGCACTTCAGCCGGTCGCTATGAAGCGTCCACGCCGGTTCGATTGGACGAGTGCAGGCATGAACCGTTCTTCACCGGGCCAGGACTACGTGGTCCAGACATCTCCGCTGCACGGCCTGCCTCGCCGGCAGATGCCGTTCATCCCGGTGTTCGCGCAGTCCATCGCCGCCGTCGCACCGTCCGGGTGCGCCTCGGTGATTCCGCTCCTGATGCTGAGCACGACAGGAGGCGGAGCGGCGCTGGTGGGATTCGTCTGCGCGATCGCCGTGATCTTGCTCGTCTCGGCCTGCCTGCGCCCCATGGCGCAGCGCATGGCCGCGGTCGGCGGGATCTACAGCTTCACCGCGCGGGGCCTCGGCCCCGAAGTCGCAGTCCCGACCGGGTGGTCGGCGTTGGTCGGCTACGCGGCGGTGAGCATGGCGGGACTGCTCGCGGTGGGGACCTACCTCGCCCACATCGCCGTCGCCTCGGGACTGGCGCCGACCACGTCGACCACCGCGATCGTCGGCATCGTCCTCGTCGCGGCGGCGCTGGCCACGGTCGTGATGGTTCGCGGGATCGCCGTGTCGGCGTGGATCACCTTGCTGATCGAATGCGTCTCTATCGCCCTCGTCGGCGCCGTGCTCGTGCTGCTGGTGGTGCGAAACGACCACTCACCGCACGCGATCTCCGCCGCTATGGAGTGGGGAAATTCGTGGCACGGCATCAAGTTCAACATCGTCGTGGCCGTCGCCGCGTTCGTCGGATTTGAAAGCTCGACCACTCTGAGCAGGGAAGCGAAGCGCCCGTTCCTGACGATCCCGCGCACCCTCCGCTGGACCCCGGTCGCGGTGGCCGTGCTCTACCTGTTCGCCGTCCCGATCCAGGCCATCGCGATGAGTTCCGCTCCCGCAGCGGTGCGCGACAGCGCCGCACCGCTGGCCGAACTGCTGGCCCACAACGGATCGACCGCCCTGTCGACCGTCCTCGACCTCGGCATCGCGGCCTCGTTCTTCGCCTGCACCCTCGCCTCGGTCAACGCCCTCGTGCGGGTCCTGATCTGCATGGGCCGGGAAGGTGTCGCACCGGCCCGGCTCGGCCGGACCCATCTGCGCTTCCAGACCCCTGCGCCCGCGGTCGTCACCGCGATGGCGCTCATCACGATCGGCCCCCTCGGCGTCCTCCTGACCGGCATCTCGCCGGACCAGGGGTTGCTCGCGTTCCTCACGCTCAGCGGGTGCGGTTACCTCGGAAGCTACCTGGCCGGATGTGCCGCCGCGCCGGTCCTGCTGCGGCGCATCGGGGAGTCCACTCGAGGCGTGTGGATCACGAGCGGTGTGGCCACGTCCGCCCTGCTGATCCTGCTGCTCAGCGTCTCCTACGTCGCCGTTCGCGACCACGCGATACCGCTGGTCGCCTACGGCATCATCATGTGCGCAGCCGTCTGCTACACGTTCGTGCTGAAACGCTTCGCTCCGCACCGCCTCGCGGCTGTGGGCATCTATGACGAGACCGAATGGAATGACCTGTCCAAGACGGGGCTGTTCCGATGACGCCCCGCTACCCGCCCCCTGAGGGAAAGCCCAACACCGTCTCGAGATCCCTGGACATCCTGGAAGTCGTGGCGACACGAGGAATGGGAGTCACCGCGCAGGAGATCGCTGCAGCACTGCACATGCCGGCCGCGACGGCGTACCGGCTGCTCAACTCGCTCGTCGCCCAGGAATACCTCGTCCGCACCTCCGACCTGCGCGGATTCGCCCTGGGAGCACGACTCGACGAACTCATCGCCTCAACCGCCGAGCCGCAGGTCAGCACCGCCGCCCGGCGCGAACTCGACCAGCTGCGCAACGCCACTCGCTTCGCCGTCCACCTGATCTCCTACCGCAAGGTGTCGCTTCGCGTACTCGACGAAGACCCCGATCACCCCGTCCACGCCGAACGAGAGCTCGTTCGCTACCTCCACGCATCGGCCGCGGGCAAACTCATCCTCGCCGACCGGGACCGATGGCAAGACATCCTCCCGGCCACTCCTCTGCAACGCCTAACGCCCACGACGGTCACCAATCTCGCCCTGCTCGAGAACGAGTTGCACAGAATCCGCCGACAACGATTCGCGGTGCAGGTCAACCAACTCCACCTCGGGTGCGCCTGCCTCGCCATCCCCGTGCGCGGCACGGACGGAATGACCGCCGGAGCCCTCTGCATCGCAGGCCCGGCAAGCCGCATCGACGCTCTGCTGGAGCAGACCGAGAAAGCCCAAGAAGGCGCACGAATCCTCTCCCCACTGCTTTTCTAACAGCTACCGGTCGATTCGCGACCTGCGGTATTTCGTTTCGTCGTCGACTGTGAGCTCGAGTCCCCGCACTGCGCATCGGAAACGTCCGATTCCGAGAGTCAAGCGTGCTCTGCCGGTTGGAGCAGGAGTGTCACCGGTCTTGCGGTGCCGGGGAAGCCAGGACGGAGCGAGGATGATCAGGTGTCTTCGTCCGATGGGAGTCTGGACCATCTTCCGCGGGTCGTCGGTGCCGCCGGCGCGGAAGTCAATTCGACTTGGCACAGCGTGAGTGGCCCGGAGCTGGGCGAGAGCGCGAAGCTGTATCTTCTGTCTACGTGATTGATTCAGTGGCCATTGAATTTGTCGGCGTCTGGAGCGGCTATTCGGGTGGTCCTAAGAGCGTGTCTCACTTGGCGTGTTGGAGTCGTTTGAAGCAGACGAGGGCGGCAGCCAGGGCGAGGAAGGCCGAGGCGTTGCTTGGACTCGACGTCCTTGCGCGCCAGTCGGGGTCGGATTCCCTTGCCCCTCAACCATCTGCGACGTTCGCGGCTGTTGTAGGCCTTGTCGCCATGCAGCTTCGCGGGCTTGCGGCGGCGCGGCCCGCGGAGGGAGCGGACCGGCGGGATCGCGTTGACCGGCGGGATCATCGCGTCACCATCAGCCGTGTTGCCCGCCGAGATCCCGGTGGCTATCGGCAATCAACCACCATGGACGATCACCCCGGACAGCGGGTCAAGATCCAAACGAGACACGGTCTAAGGAATCCTGACCGAATCGCCACGCTCACCCCGCCTGATCCCAATTCCGCAGACCAAGTTTGGCGCAGTTCACGGCGGCGGTAGTGCGGGTGGAAACGCTCAGTTTCGCCATGATGTTCTCGACGTGGCGGGATGCGGTCTTCGTCGAGATACCGAGCACCTCCGCGATCTGGGCGTTGGTCAGACCGCCGATGAGCAGAGTGGAGATGTCCAGTTCGCGCACCGTCAGGCCCGCGGGCACCGCCGCGGCGCGCACATCGAGCAGGACGTGACCTGCGCCGCGACGGGACCGCACCGCGAACGTTGACCCCTGCCAGTGAAGAAACGACTGCTCAGGAATGTTCTCCAGGCACTTGGGCAGAGACACCGAGAGTGCCTCGTCGACGAGTTCCCTCACGGGTTCCGCGGATGCCGGATGAAACCAGAGCCCGGGGGGCCGGGGGGCCCCCCCCCCCCCCCCCGCCGCCCCCCCCCCCCCGCGGGGGGGGGGCGGGGGGCCCCCCAA